>JBEVDW010000168.1:0-2911 GCA_040513115.1 Steroidobacteraceae bacterium
CCGCTCGAATGCGGCAAAGGCGCAGGAGATCGAACGCAGTATCAAGGCCGGCGGCTGTGACGCTGCAGCACTCGCACTCGATCTGACGGATGCGACGTCCATTCGCACGGTGGTCGCGACGGCGATCGAGCGCTTCGGTCACTTGCATTCGGTGGTGTACGCGGCTGGTCCGTCGATCCGATATCTCTACATCAACGAGATCACGCATACCGAGTGGGCGCGTGTGATGGATGCCGACGTCAACGGCTTCTTCAATCTGGTCGAAGCCACGCTGCCTCATCTGCGCGAACGGCGCAGCGGCAGCTATCTCGCCATCGTCACGGCTGCAGTCGACCGTGCGCCACCGCGCGACATTCTGTCAGCCGCGCCCAAGGCCGCGATCGAGATGCTGGTGCGCGGCATCGCGCGTGAGGAAGGACGCAACGGCATTCGCGCCAACTGCGTTGGTCCGGGACTGATCGCCGCGGGTCTGGGGGTGGCGACGGTCAACGAGCACACGCATGACTACGTCGAGCGGATGACGAAAGCCGTGCCATTGAAGCGCGCCGGCACAGCGGAGGAGGTGGCAGACGTGTCGGTGTTCTTGCTGTCCGGGCAGGCCAGCTACGTGACTGGTGTGACCATTCCGGTTGCGGGTGGATTGCAGCTCGCCTGAGTCGCGATCACACGTCAGCCCAGCGCCTGACGCGCAATGATGTTCCGCTGCACTTCGTTCGTGCCGCCGAAGATCGACCAGCAGCGTCCGTAGAGGTATTCATGGGCCATGAGGCTCGCCAGCTGGCTGGGCTTCAACTTGGCATCGGTCGACAGATGCAGGTCTTCGGGATCATGTGCCGGACCCATCGGGCCTTCGAGCTCCAGTGCGAGCTCCGTCAGCGCCTGCAGGATTTCTGTGCCGCGGATCTTGAGCAGCGAAGCTTCGGCTCCCATCGGTTTACCCTTGGCCCACGCGTCCACATAGCGCGTTTCCATCCGGCACAGCGTGATCAGCTGAATCTCCAGATCGGACATCTTCGCGGTCGTCGTCGTCTTCAACTCATCGCTCATGGTCGGATCTGCGATGAAGGCCTTGTGCATCGAACGCAGATGGCGCAAGAGCCGCAGCTTCGGGCCGGTGTCGGCAATGGAGGTGCGCTCATTGCCGAGCAGGAACTTTGCAATCGTCCAGCCGAAGCCTTCGTCGCCGACGCGATTTGCAACCGGCACGCGCACGTTGTCGAAGAACGTCTGATTGGTGTGATGAATACCGTCGATGGTGACGATCGGCTGTACCGTGAGTCCCGGTGTCTTCATGTCGATCAACAGAAAGGTGATGCCTTGCTGCGGCTTGCCGGAGCGATCGGTGCGTACGAGGCAGTGCATCTTGTCGGCCCAGTGTGCTTCGGTGGTCCACATCTTCGTGCCGTTGACGACGTAGTGGTCGCCGTCGCGCTCGGCGAAGGTCTTGAGCGAAGCAAGATCAGAGCCGGCACCGGGTTCTGAATAGCCCTGACACCACCACACGTCGCTCGACAGGATGCCGGGCAGATACTCACACTTTTGTTCTTCGCTGCCGTAGGTGTAGAGCACGGGTCCAACCATGTTCACGCCATACGGCATGATCATCGGCGCGTTGCAAACGGCCGCTTCCTGCGTGAATACGAGCTGTTTCATCAGGCTCCAGCCCTGGCCACCGTACTGTTTGGGCCACGCGCCTGCGAACCAGCCGTTCTGGTAGAGGATTTTCTGCCAGCGCACGTAGTCGGCCTTCTGCAGCTTGAGACCCAGCTCGACTTTGCGTGCCAGATCGGGTGGCAGGTGTGTATGTACGAAGCTGCGCACCTCGGTGCGCCACTGACGTGCCTCTTCTGATTCGGACGCGAACGCCAGATCGTCGGCCGCCTCGCCCCGCACATGTGCGAAGCGGAATCGATGTTGATCGGCGCTGCCCAGCTCAGCGCGAATGGTCGCAAGCCGGCGGGCGTAGTGGCTGACGTTCAGCTCATCGCTCACACCCATGCCGCCATGCATCTGCACCGAGTCGTGGCCCACGCGCCTGCCACCCGTGTCTGCCATGGCCTTCGCCGCAGACACGATGGCAGAGCGTCCGGGGGAGGGTGCAGTGCCTAGCGCGTCGACCGCTGCGTCGACACTCGCGACGATTTCCTCGGCGGCGATGTACATGTCGGCCGCACGATGCTGCAGGGCCTGGTAGGTGCTCAGCGTTACTCCGAACTGTTGGCGTGTGCCGAGATAAGAGAAGGTGGCTTTGTTGAGCGCATCGACGATGCCCGCCGTCTCGGCGGCAAGTCCGAGCACGCCCCATTCCAAGGCCTCATGCAGAACGGTGTGAGGTTCAGCGCCGAGCTTCAGCTGCGCGGCCGCGGGCAGGCTCATGTTCTTCAAAGTCAGATCGCCGCCGCCCGCGCCGTCGAGCAGTCGGTAGCTGTCGATCTCCAGTCCTTTCTGATCGCGCGGCACAGGATAGATGGCGATAGCGTTGCCCACGCGAGCTGGAATGAGGAAGCTCGTCGCGACGTCCGCGTGCCGCACGCAACGCAACGACCCAGAGAGCACGGCTTGGTCGCCGTTGACAGCGGCCTGAATAGCAGGTGGCGCAAACGGGTTCGTGCCTGCATCGTGCGCCAGCACGCAGATCTTCGTGCCGGCCAGCACCTGTTCGATGAGTTGCGCGCTCGCGCTGTCGGTTGCGTGTTGCAGGAGGCGGCCGGCGATTACAGTGCCGAGATAGGGCTCGACGGCGAGCGACGCACCGAGCTGCGCCATGATGACTGCCACCGTGCGCGCATCGCCGGCGAAGCCGCCGTGCGCCTCATCGAACGCTGCGCCGATGATCCCAAGCTCTATCAGTTGTGGCCACAGTGCCAGCCGGTCAGGCCGTTCCGCACGCAGGCGACGACGGCGCGCCTCG
>JBEVDW010000169.1:0-7985 GCA_040513115.1 Steroidobacteraceae bacterium
TTCACGATCCGCACGCCGCCGGGTTGATTCCCTGCAGCGTCAATCCCGCCATCTCGAAGGATGAGCTGGGGCTGTGCACCAAGTTCGGCTTGAAGTTCGCGCAGTGGGAAGCCTGCTTCACTACGCTGTTCGAGGATGGGACGGTGCTCGCGACATCGCGTGACATCGACAAGACCGCCGCATCGATCGCCAAGTTCTCGACCAACGACGCCGAGCGCTATCGCGAATTCGCCACCCGGTGCGTGAAGCTGTCGACGTTGCTGAATGCGGGCGCATCGACCCCGCCGATGCCGTTCCACCGCTTTCTCGGTCTGCTCGAAAGCAATGAAGTGGGCTCTGAGCTCGCGCAAGGCATCTTCAACAGCGCGTACGACGTCATCTGCCAGAACTTCGAGTCGCTGGAAGTGCGACTGCACTATCTCAAGTGGATCGGCGAGGCGATGGAGAATCCGGAAAGCTATGGCACGGGCATTCTGGTCTACAACCTCATATCGATGGTGCACAGCTCGGGTTCGTATCTCGCTATCGGTGGCACGCAGAAGTTGAGCGACGCGCTGCGTCACTGCATCGAGCACTACGGCGGCACCGTTCGCACCGAGACCGAAGTGGTCAAGGTGCTCGTCTCCGGTGGGCGCGCCACGGGCGTCCAACTCGCGAGCGGCGAGCAGATCATGGCCAAGGATGCGGTGATCGCCTGCATCCATCCCTGGAACCTGAAGAAGTTTGTTCCTGAGATAGACGATCAAGTCGCCGCCGACGCGCGCAAAGTGCGTTTGAGCAATCACGGCGCGGTGAATCAGCAGATTTCGCTGTCACGCGTGCCGAAATTCATCAGCGACGATCCGATCCTCTACAAGAGTATGTGCCTGGAGTACATGCCGCGTGGCGATTTCCTGGGAATGCGCAAGATCTACGACGGCTATCGCTACGGCGAGATTCCGTACGGCCACTTCAATCCGCTGACGATCATCAACTCGTTCCTCGATCCCACGCGCGTGCCGTCACCGGAGAATTGCGCGCTGTATCTGTATCACTTCGCGCCGCTGGAACTCGCTGAGGGTGGGTTGCAAGCCTGGGACGAGCGCAAGCAGGAGTACGGCGATCTCGTGTGGGAATCATTCAAGAAGTTCACGACGAACATCGATGACTCCTGCATCCTCGGACGCCTGATCGAAACACCGCTCGATCATCACCGCCACTCCGGCAGCATGATGCATGGCGACATCTTCGGCGTCGGCACCGCCGGTGGTCAGATCCTCGGACGGCGACCCACGCCCGCACTCGCCAACTATCGCGTGCCCAATATCAAAGGATTGTACCTCTCGGGACCCTTCATGCATCCCGGCGGCACCGTGACACTCGGCGGCCGCGCGACGGCCATCGTGATGTATCAGGATATGCGCCTGGATTTGAACAAGGGCTTCGTGCTCTGACATTTGCATGAACACCGGCACGACATTGAAAGAAGCGTACGTTCGTGGAGATCCGTCCGCGCAGTTCCTCGAATGGTCGACGGGACAACTCCTGCATCGCGCGGTGCAGCAGGCTGGCGATCGTGCGGCGTTGATCGTTCCAGCAACGGCCGATGGCAAGCGCGAGCGACGCTGGACCTATCGCGAACTGCAGTCCGATTCCCAGCGCGTGGCCTATGCGCTGCTCAAGGACTTCGCGCCGGGCGACCGAGTAGCGACGTGGGCAGCCGGCAGTGCCAATTTCGTCATGCTGCAGCTCGGCGCTGCACTCGCCGGTGTCGTTCTCGTGACGCTCAACCCGGCCAATCGTGCGGCTGAGCTGCAGTACATGCTGAATCAGAGTCAGGCACGCGGTCTGTTCCTCGATCGCACCTTCCGCCAGATGGACAACGTGACTGTGCTCAACAGCGTCCGCAGTAGCGTGCCGCTGCTCGAGACCGTCATTTACATGGACGAATGGGAGGGCTTCCTCGCGCAGGCGAACACGAGAGAGTTGCCGGCTGTGAGGCACGACGAGTCCGCGTTGATCCTGTTCACCTCGGGCTCCACCGGGAAGCCGAAAGCGGCCGTGCTCAGTCATGAGGGCATGGTGAACGCCTCGGCCCTGACGGCCCGCCAACTGTCCATGCGACCGGGCGATGTGTGGTTGAACGTGCTGCCGATGTTTCACATCGGCGGCACCGGCACGATGACGCTCGGTTGCCTCTCGACGATGGGGACGCAAGTGCTTCTTGCTGAATTCAACGTCGATACGATGCTCGATGCCCTGGCGCGCTATCGAGTGAACATGACCATGGCCGTGCCGACGATGCTGATCGGCATGCTGCAAAGTCCCAAGTTGCCCAGCACAGACCTGTCCGCATTGCAGTTGATCGTTGCGGGCGGAACGGCTGTCGCACCGGATCTCGTGCGACGCGTGAAGCAAGCGATGGGTGCCGAAGTGGCGACGCTCATGGGTCAAACGGAAGCCAGTGGTGCGATGTTCTCCACGCGTCGCGGCGACAGTGAAGATCAAGTGACGCTGAGTGTGGGCTGCCCACTGCCGTTGACCGAAGCGAAGATCGTAGCGACGTCCGACGGGCGCACGCAGCCGATCGGTGAGATCGGCGAGATGTGCATCCGTTCACGCCGTGTGATGCGCGAGTACTTCGGCATGCCGGAGAAAACGCGCGAGACACTCGATGCAGACGGTTGGCTGCACACCGGTGATCTCGGCTACATGCGGCCGGATGGCTATCTCCAGGTCACCGGACGCCTGAAAGAAATGATCATTCGCGGCGGCGAGAACATCTATCCGCGCGAGATCGAAGACGTGCTCATCGAGCATGCGGATGTCGCGCAGGTTGCCGTGTTCGGCGTGCCTGATGAGAAATGGGGCGAGCAGGTGGCCGCGGCGGTCATTCCCCGGCCCGGGAAAACCCTGGATTTCGACGCACTGACGCGCTTCCTGCAGGAGCGCATCGCGCGGCACAAGGTGCCGAAATTGTGGCGCGTGGTCGACGGCTTTCCGCTGAACGCCTCGGGCAAGATTCAAAAGTTCGTGCTGCAAGAGCAGTTCGGACGCGAGGCAGGCCGATGAGCGCGATCGAGGATGACAAAGATGCAACACGGCGCAGCCGCGACATCCAGGCTCGCATCGAGGATGTCTCGGTCAAGCTCTCGCGGACGGCGACGTGGAGCGGCATTGAGACCCAGACGAGTTACGGGCCGAGCGACATAGCCGATAGCGACTATGCGCGTGACCTCGGGGATCCCGGTCAGTACCCCTACACGCGCGGCGCCTATCCGCAGATGTATCGCAGCCGCATGTGGACGCTGCGGAACATCGTCGGCTACGGCGCACCCGAAGACACTCGCGAAGGCATCGAGCAGGCACTGCGTATCGGCAGCGCCGGCATCAATATCGTGCTCGATACGTTGAGTCAGGAGGCGATCGATCCGGATCATCCGGCGTTCTCAGCCGATGCGGGTCAGGAAGGATGTTCGCTGCCGACGGTGCATGATCTCGAAGTGCTGCTCAAAGGCATCGACGTCACGCAGACCGACGTTGCCTGGCACAGCACGATGATGATCTATCCGCTCGTCGTCGCGATGGCGACGAACCAGCGCAAGGATCTGTCGAAGCTGCAGGGCTCGCACATGCCCGATCACCTGCAATTGCGTTTGGGCGGTTGGGGTGAAGAGCTGGTGCCCGCGGCGCTGGGTCATCGCACCACGGTGGATTGCATCGAGTACAGCTCGAAGAACTCGCCACGATGGGCGCTCGGCTGCCCGCAGGCGTACGACTTGCGAGAGCGCGGCTTGTCCGCAGCCGGTGAGATCGGCGTCGGGATGGCGATCATCAACGAAACCATGCGCGATCTCATCGCTCGCGGCGTGAGCGTGGATCGCGTCGCACCGAGTCTGGCGTGGGTGTCTGCATCCGACATCGACTTCTTCGAAGAGATCGCCAAGTTCCGCGCGCTGCGACGCATCTGGGCACGCACGATGAAGGAGCGCTTCGGTGCGCAAGACCAGCGCAGCATGCGCTTGCGCGTTGCGTGTCATACCGCAGGCCGCGCGCTGGTTTATCCGCAGCCGCTCAACAATCTCACCCGCGCAGCGGTGCAGACGATGGCGGCCTTGCTAGGTGGCGTGCAATCGGTAGAGACGTGCACGTACGACGAGCCGATCTGCATTCCAACTGCAGAAGCGCGCGAGCTCGCAACGCGCACGCAGCAGATTCTGGCGCACGAGGTGGGCGCTGCACGTACCGCTGATCCACTGGGCGGCAGCTACTACGTCGAAGCGCTGACCAATCGCGTCGAAGCGGACGCGCTTGCCCTCATCGCGAAGATCGAAACCATCGGCCTTACGAAAGGCATCGAGGACGGCACGATCGAAGGCTGGATGGATGAGTACAACTTCCGGCAGCAGCGCGAGCTGGACAGAGGCGAGCGCATTATCGTCGGCGTCAACAAATTCAAACCGTCCGTGGAAGAGCCGCCGAAGCGGTTCACCTTCGATCCGACGCACATGCAGGCGCACATCCAGCGCTTCAAGCAGCGCCAGGCAGCGCGTGACCGCAAAGTCCTGGAAGCGCAGATTGATACGTTGTATCGAGTCGCACAGCGCCGCGAGAATTCTCATCAAGCGATGATCGACGCGCTCATCGTCGGCGCGAGCATCGGCGAAGTGTGGGGCACGGTGCGCGTCGCCAACGGCCTGCCATACGATCCCTTCCGCACGCTCCAGTCTCCGTTCCGCTATCCGGTGTCGTGATGAGCACTGCCAAGATTCGCTGCCTCCTCGCAATGCTCGGTACCGACGTGCATAGCAAGGGCATCCGCACGCTCGCACGACTCCTGCGCGATCACGGCGTCGAGGTCATTTATCTGGGCGAGCACAATACGGCCGACGGCCTCGTTAACGCGGTCATCGCGGAAGACGCTGATGTCGTGGGTTTGAGCTTCAGCACGGCGACCTACCTCCACTACACGCGCGACCTGCTGCAGAAGATGAGCGCAGCGGGACTGGGTGATGTACCCCTCATGCTGGGCGGCTTGATTCATCGTGAAGACGAGCCTGCATTGAAGGAGATGGGCGTGAAAGGAATTTTCGGTCCCGGCTCTACGACCTCCCAGGTGATGCAGTTCCTCGTGCAAGTCACGGGCAAGCCCTTGCCCGGCGCCGTCGAACCGGTGCAATGACCGCGCAAGCAGCGCCAGCTGCCGAGCTGAGTGCCGCCATCGTCGCCGGAGATCGCCGCGCTGCGGCTCGACTGATCAGCCGCATCGAATCACGCGATCCGGCAATCGCTCCGGTCTTGCAGTCTTTGTATTCGCGCGGCGTCAGCCCACGCGTGATCGGCATTACCGGTCCGCCAGGCGCGGGCAAGAGCACGATGGTCGATCAGCTCATCGCCCGCTGGCGCAGTCGCAACGAGCGTGTCGCGGTGCTGGCTGTGGACCCCTCCAGTCCTACGAGCGGCGGTGCCATCCTGGGTGATCGCGTGCGCATGACCCGCCACAACACCGATCCTGATGTCTTCATTCGCAGCATGTCTGCACGCGGACGCCTGGGCGGCTTGTCGAGCGCAACCGGCGATGCGCTGATCGTGCTCGCAGCGATGGGTTTCCAGCGCATCGTCGTGGAAACGGTGGGCACCGGGCAGAACGAGATCGACGTTCTCCATCACGCCGATACGGTCGTCGTCGTACAGACTCCTGCAAACGGCGACGCGGTGCAGGCGATGAAATCCGGACTGCTCGAGATCGCCGATGTGTTCGTCGTGAACAAGAGCGATACGCCCGGGGCGGACCGCATGGTGGCGCTGCTGCGTGAGAGCGTCGAGTTCAGTGCAGGACACGCCGACGCGTGGGCCGCGCCTGTCTTAAAGGCACAGGCTGCCAACGAGATCGGCATCGAAGAGATCGAGTCCGCGCTGGCTGCGCATGCGGAGTATCTCTCCTCACACCCAGACTACGACGCGGCCCGCCGCCGCAACCGGGCACGTGCGCTGCTCATGGAGCGCTTGGCCGAGCTATTGCGTAGCCGTTACGATACAGACGCGCGTCAGGCGTCGCTGTTCGAAGAGCAGTTGAATGAGGTCCTGCTGCGTCGCTGCGATCCCCACACCGCCGCGCTCAATCTACTGCACTCGGTAACGTAAACGTGGCTTCTGACGAGCATTGGATCCGCGTCGCATCATTGACTGAATTCGGCGAGACGCGGCGGCTCGTGCGGGACGTGAATGGTGTGAGCGTTTTGCTGCTGCGGCAGGCTGCCGGTGTAACCGCGGTGCGTAATTCGTGTACTCACCTGGGCAAGCCACTCGAGCAGGGCCGAGTCATGGGGGGGCGGATTTTCTGTCCCTTCCACGGTGCATGCTTCGATCTGACTACCGGGGAGGCCGTGTCGGGACCCGCGGTCACGCGACTACAGGTGTATCGCGCCAAGGTCGAAGGGGATGAGGTGTTCGTCGCGCCGCCGGCCTGAGCGTCTCAAGTCAGCAGCCCGTAAAACATGCGGGCAGCGGTGGCGGCGAGGAACACGGCGAAGGCCTTGCGCAGCGCATTCACGTCGATCGAATGTGCCAGCCGCGCGCCAACCGGCGCGAGCAAGGTCATCGCGGGAATCGTCATCGCCAATGCCGCGAGATTCACATAGCCCACGCTCAGTGGGGGTCGGTGCGGCGCGTTCAGCCCGGAGACGATGAAGCCGATCGTGCCCGGGATCGCGATGATCAATCCGATCACCGAGGCCGTCGCCACCGCGCGGCGAATCGGATAGCCGCTCAAAGACAGCACCGGCACCGTCAGCGTCCCGCCGCCGATGCCCATCATCGCCGAGATGCCGCCGATCAAGGTGGCTATCACACTCTTCGACGCACCCGCGGGCAGTCGATCGCGAATGCGTGTGCCTTCGGCCGTGAATGCCATCTGCATCGCAACCAGAATGGCCACCGTCGCAAACACGCCGGTGAGCACCGCACCGCGCACATAGGCGGCAAGCACCGTACCGATCAACACACCGAATGCGATCCACGGGCCCCAGTCGCGTAGCAGCTGCGTATCCACGGCGCCGCGAGCGAAGTGAGCGCGCATGGAGGCAAGCGATGTTGGGATGATCCCGGCGAGTGAAGTTGCCACCGCAACTTTCATCTTTGCATCGTCGTCTAGCTGTAGCAGCGTGAACACGTGATAGAACACCGGCACGATGACGATGCCGCCGCCAACGCCGAGCAGGCCAGCCACGACGCCCGCGACGGCGCTGGCGCCAAGCAGCAGCAGTCCTGGAATCAGGAGATCCGGAAAGGGCAGGGTCACTCAGTGTTCCTGAGCGTGTTCGTTCTGTAGTTGCAACCCACCCTTCGCGTTGAAGTCAGGCACCCGACACGTCATCGTCATTGCTCCCCGACAGACAATGGCTGCTCTGCCGCAGTAATTTGCCGGCAACAGCCATGGCGCCAGTAAAGCACATCTCCCGGCATCGCACTCGTCAGTGGCTCACCGCTGCATACGACACGGTGCGCTGCGATCAGGCGCTGCCCGGTACTTCGCAACCACCGGAAGATGCGTGGTTCCAGACCAAGGATCTGGAAGGCCGGCTCGAGACGTACACGATCACTCGCGATGGCAGGCTCAAGGGGCCTTACGGCTTTCTGCAGATTTCAGGGTCATTCCGCTTTCACGCATTCGAGCACAGCATCTGGTTCGAATACGAAGCGCATTTCCTAGACGGGCATCTGGAACAGATCGACGTGATCAGAATCGATCGGTCCACCTGACTTCCTGTCATTCATCCTTCGGCAAGCGTTCTTGACCGGCATCAAGGCGCGTAGCGTTGAGCGAAGCTAACTCGCCGCCGACTGTCCTGTTTGTTCGACGTTTGCAGCTGTGGGTGCCGCTGAAGTGCCACCAACCCGCACTGGCTTGATCGAACGGAGTTGCTGCTCAGCCTGAGCAATGAGGCTGAGTGCCATGGGCACTTCTGCACCCTCACTCTGCTCGAACAGCACGTGGCCAAAACTGA
>JBEVDW010000170.1:0-7748 GCA_040513115.1 Steroidobacteraceae bacterium
ACCGATGGCGTCGATCGCGGTCTGGCTGTCGTCAACAGCGCGAATCCAGCGCTGCCGAAGAATCGCTTCACACCGACCGAGTTTCATGCAGCTGTGCAGCTCGCCACCGGCATCTTCCCATTCGAGTCCGAGAACTTCGGCATCGGCGATATGAGCGATTCCACTCGCGGTGCGAGCGAAGAGGCAACCGCCACCAACATTCGTTCACGCGTGCTGGGCGTGTAAGGGAGAACACGATGCGCCGTTTCATTCAGTTCAGCGCAGTAACAGCCACCCTGCTGACATTGGTTTCGTGTACGAGCTGCGTGCCGACGACGCCGGATCTGCGCGATAGCGACGCCGGGGATTATTCCTTCGTGCGCCAGGCCGTGCCGAAAGTCACCGGGCGCAAAGCCCGGGGTCATGCAGAAGTAAAAGTACTGGCCGACATGATTGCCGCATCCGATCGCGCCACCGTGGTCAAGGCGATGTTCCGCGAGACGAACACCCAGCACGAGTACGTCGATCACTGGAGCGAGAACACCGTCGACTTCCTCCGCGCGCATCGGGAATCTGGCAAGCAGATCACGAGTGGCGGCAACTGTCTTGCCAATCCACTGCGCGCAACCGACTACGCACTCCAGCTCGCCGAGTTCGTACGCGATCACGGTCCCGCAAGTCCGGCGCCGGGTCCTGCATTCAACTTGAGTGACGTGCTGCGTTCCTCGTTCGTGCTCGACGATCTCTCGCCGACGTATCGCGCGTACCTGTTCGCGATGGTGAACCGTCCCATCACGGGCGCCGAGGTGACGGAACAGAATCAGCGCGACGATCTCGGTGTCTCACTGACACGCATCTACACGCATCGGCAATTGGGATGCCTCGGGTGTCACAACACCGTGAGCTCCACCACAGGCCCGCAGACGCAGTGGAACCGTCACTTCCCGATCCGGGGCCGCTTCTCGCATGCGCTGTTCGGACAATCAACGGGTCGGCCGTCCGATGAAGTGAACGCGATGCTGCGCACCGATCTGCCCGGTGGCATTCAACCGTGGGGGCTCGACGGCAGTTGCGGCTCCTTCGTTGCAGCGGCAGGCGTTCCCGACGACACGCTGACCACACCCGGCGGCAGTCCGATCAACGCGTTCTTCATTACCTCGCGCGGACACAGAGGATCGGTCTGGCAGCTCGAGTCGGCGCTCGATACTGGCGTGAAGAACATTGCCGCAAAAGGTTTGGAGCGCGGCAACCTTGCCGGATCGTCCGTTGGCCAGTGCAGTTACTGCACGACATCGACCACGTGCCCGAGCGGCAGCGGGACCGCAGTGCCGCCACTGTCGGGCACGAAGATCGCGCAAG
This sequence comes from Steroidobacteraceae bacterium, assembly GCA_040513115.1. GTDB lineage: Bacteria > Pseudomonadota > Gammaproteobacteria > Steroidobacterales > Steroidobacteraceae > DATELY01. The sequence goes on from JBEVDW010000170.1 coordinate 1,339, forward strand.
AGAACGCTGCGCGCACGGCGCTCATGAACAATGGTTGCTTCGGGTGTCATAGCGGTGGCTCCGGGTCGTTCTTCATGAGCTCGATGACCTTCCCTGCGCAGACGAAGGGCAAACCCGCGTCCCGAAGCAGGAAGCTGCTCGTGTGGCCGGGCGATGCCACCCGCAGCTATCTGTTCGACAAGATCAGCTCGACGACAGACCCGCTCGCCGATGGCACATCGCGCATGCCGCTCGGCGGCGGCATGATGTCCGCAGCCGATATCAACACGGTGCGCGACTGGATCAACGGCATGGCGCCCGCTGCTGCGTGTAACGTGTGCCCGAGCTCCGGTTGCGAAAGCGACTTCGTGGATGGCAACGATGCGTTTGCATTCCTCACGGCAAGTCGCGTCGTGGAGAACACCTGGAGCGAGCTGTTCGGTGCACCGCTCACCATCGCGAACACCTTCCCCCGTAACCAGGCACAGCGCGACATCCTGTGGAATCTCACGGAGCTGCACTTCGTGCGGGCCCACTGGTCGATGGAAGGCTTGGTTAGCCGGATGCTCACGTCCGAGTTCTTCAATCGACAATCGCCATCGCAAACCACGGGGCCGAGCGCGTACGAGCTGCCCAACTATCTCGATCCATGGAGTGCTGCCGATCCGCGGGTGCCGCCGGTTGCGTTGCCCGGCTCACCACCCGGCAGCGGTACCGTGCCAACACCGGATCCCGCGTATGACGCGAACGACGAGGCGAATCGGCCGCATCACTACAATGCGATGAGCGATGGCGTGCATCGTTACTCGCCACGTAGCCTGCTCTACTCGGTGCACAAAGCGTTGGGCTGGCCCACACCACCGCGCGAAGCTTCGTTCGCCACGTACCCGAGCGACACGTTGCGCAAATCGATCGGGCAGTTCTATCGCGATGCCGAACCGGGTTTCCGTGAGATCGGCTTTCAGGGCTTGCTCAACTGGGAAGGCGCGCATGGAACGTGTGCGAAGCCAGCGAATCACACGGGCGATGATTGGATCGACAAGCTCGTGCAGGCCATCTCGGCATTCAACGCCACTCACGCCTCGGATCCGGTCAAAGTGCGCGACCTGGTCATTGCGATGAAGGATCGCATCATTGCGGATCCTTCGTTGATGACGTCCACGCCGACGGATGCGCCTTCGTCGGAGACCGTTGCATTGCAAGCACTGTTCGGGTCACCGCTCACCAGCTCCGCAGATGTCTCGACTGCTGCCTCGACGACGGCACTGACGGCGAAGCTACGCAACTACTGCGGCGTGCTGCTGGAAACGCCGCAGTTCATGCTCGCAGGCGTTGCGCCGACGCAGTTGGGCGAGAAGCCGCGCCTGCTCGTGTGCCTGCCGGGCGAGCCGTGCGGCTATCGTGCGATCTGCAATAGCTACGGCGACGCGTTCCGCAGCATCGGCAAGCAGCTCACCTGCTCGGACAACAGCGTTTCGATCACCGATGTGACGATCGCACCCGGCTTCGATCGCTTCTGCCGCAAAGGACAGTGCGCCGTCATTCCGCTGGATCTCGATCGGCACCACGTCGATCTGTGCTTATCGAATCCAAAGGCATGCTTGCCGCAGCCACCGCCCTGCGATCCGCGTTGCCAGCGAATCGACTGCTGCGGCGGTCCGCTGCCACCGCTCGAGGGCAACGAGATGTTCCTGATCTGGGCGGATGGCGGCAAAGTGAAGAGCACGAGCGGCGTTCGAGTGTTGCGAGCGAATGGCGAGCGGTTCGACACGCTCGGCAAGAGCGATGTGCTGCACACCGGCGATGTACTCGTGCTGGATCCGAAGTCGCGTCTGGACGTGAACACGCAAGAAGGTGGCTTCCGAACTCCGGACGGAGGTCTCGCCGGTCGGGACGATAAGCGTCGTTTCTGGATCGTTCAGGTCACCGGTCCGCAGGCACTGGACCCGAAGCGGCGCGAGACGGATGTCAAAGCCGTCGACATGAAGGAGGCGCTTGACCTGGTCAACAATGCGTACTGGCTGCAGAGCGGTGAGGCGGGCTCGCCGACGATCCCCAATCAACCCAAGGCACCATCGGACATCCCTGGCAGGGCTAAGAGTCCTCCGCGCACCCCGGCCACGTTGGACTTCGATCTGCAGAGGAAGTATCGACCGGCGCCCGAGCAGCCGGCGCGTGGGAAAGGCTGAGAGCGAAAGCTTCGCGACGCTACGGCTTGCTCGCCACCATCGCAGCGGGATCACGCTCCAGTACCGTGGCCCGCTCGCCTGAACCGAAGAACTCGCTGCTGAAGCGTGCATAGCGCTCCAGCGCGTTGCGGCCGGGATAACGATCGAAGGTGACTTCGATCAGTCTGTTGTCGGGATCGCCCGCCGTCGGTTTCGCTTCCCGGAGAGCAAGGAACGCAACCGACGCCGTGGGGTAGCGATCGAGACTTGCCTCGATGTGCTTGCGAATGCGCTGCTGCTTGATCGTCGTCACGTCGAGATCGAACATGCCGAGCGCGGGCACTGGACCTTCGACGAGCGCCTGCGCGAGCAAGCGCATCGTGGTGCCGATCTCTTGAGTGAGCCACCAAGGCACATCGTTCACGACGACATCCGGCAAACCGAACTTGCGCATACCGGATGTCACTGCGCGCACATGGTCGCGGTCGACGTGGTATGCGCGAATGGCAATGTGCTTGCGTACTTCCGGCAGTTCGACATCGGAAGCGGCCATACGACGCTCCGCCCACGCGTCTGCCGAGAAGAGCTCGCGTGTTTCGGCGTCCCAGATGAGTGCGTCGGTGCGCGCGGCCAGCTCACGTGCAAACGCGGTGGCTTGTTCGAGTGCGGACACTGCCGTCGCGCCGTCGTACGAGAATGCGATTACGGCAGCCAGCTTCGATGACTGCAGCGCGTCGATCTGCTTTTGCGCGATACCGTAGCGATACAGCAATTCGGAGGTTGCACCCGGCGGCTTGATGCCATTCGCGCCCATGTCTAGTGTCATGACGCGCACAGAGGCGCCTTGATCGTCTTCGAGCATGGAGGGACGCAGCGAGGAAAACTTCGTGTGCAGTAACAGCGAGGCAATTTCTTCGATATCGGCCGTGGGTGCGGGGGCGTAGTGCAGGACATAGGCCGTCTCGATGCGCTGATCGGGCCGAATTGCATTCGCCACGTCGGATTGCACATCGGATTGCGCCGACGCCATCGCGCAATGGACGAGCAGCGCACAGGCTATCTGCCAACGTCGAATTGCTTTGTTCATCGAATCCCCCGCCCGCGCGGTTCGAACTGCCGACTCGCGGCAGTTTCAGTCATCTCGGCCGCGCTTCCTCTAATGCCGGGGACCGCTCGTGAGTGCCATGACCCCGCGCACACCGCTGCAATGGCGGCGCACGCGGATGATGCCATGACTGGATGAAGGCCTGTGTAGCGGAATTCGCTGCACCGATGTGGTGCCAGGTGGAGGCTGGGATTCAGGGCAAGTGGGTCTTGGGCCGAGTCATCCCGTTCAAGCCCAACGCACTCAAACTCGGACCGAAGCACAACAGCAAGCCGGGGATCACCCAGTTCCAAACACCGCGATCGATCATGGCCGTTGCTTGGGGTGCGTCTGCGGCATACAGCACCGCGACCGCATCGCCGGTTCGATGCGATGGCGGGTTACTGCCAACGCGGTCTTTGAAGCGGACGACAACATTGCCCGCCGTATTGAATTCAACGATCGGGCGATAGGTGGTGGAGTCACTGTCCGTTGAAGCCTCGAGGGCAACGACCCCGCCTGCGGTCCGAACACCTGTGCTTTTCAGCACGTGCAGTGTGTGGCCGAGATGATAGGCACCCGCCAACAGGGCTAACCCCAGCAGACATAGCAGCGGACTCCATCTGCGAAAAGCGCGCTGACTGCGAACAACCTGTTCGATGCGGGCTGGCTCATTGAGGATCTCTTCGATCGGACGTACCCGCGTTGCGTCCAGTTCATGTCGACCCTGTTCGCGGCGGTACGCCTTCCATGCCGCGAGTGTAGGGAAGCGCTGGTTCCTTGGAATGATCTTCGTGCGGATCCGGCTGGCGCCGTAGAACACAAAGCCCGTGAACACAACCCCTGTCGCAATGGTGGGCGGAAACGCCGTCAGCGCAGCATGCATCGGCCACGCACCCAGCGCGATCAGTGCCGCTCCGAAAAGCGCGACGAATACTGAGCCCGCCTCCTGCACTTCATCAGGCCGCTCTGGAAAGACGCGCAACGCAACGATGCGACCCGTTTCTTTGCCGCGAATCAGACGGGAACCCTTGTTCGAGGTTGCCTCGGCCATCTGACCCGAAGGCAGTACATAGCGATACACAGCGCGATAAGTGTTCTGTTTGTTCTCTCGCACGCCGATCACTGTGCCTTCGACACGCGTCGCGCGTAGGCGCCAATACAGATCATGAGCGACGAGCAGCGCGCCAAGACCACAGCACACGAGCGACAGCAGCAGGAGTCCTGCTTGTTGAAAGGCCGCGATGCTGTTGAAGAGCAGATCGAACATGCGCGCATCCGAAAAGTCGCGGAGTGCGCGCGGCAGGCTACTTCGACATCGAAGATAACACTGAGACCCGCGTCAAAGATGCTGGCTGGGTCGTCGGGCTACCGGGTGCCCCGGCAATGCGGATACTGCCCACAACCCCAAAACTCTTCCCCGGCCGTTTTGCCGTACTTGGCCACGCGTCTGACCATCGGACTGCCACAGTGCGGGCACACCGGCACCGTGAGCGCCGTGCTCGAGAGAAACACGGGTTCGCGGTAGGGGGTCGCAGCGGCAGGTGCCTGATCGGTTTCAAGGAAGCCGACGAGGGAGATGCCACCGACCAGCTCGATGTTCATCTCCGCTGCGAACTGTCGTGCGTGGCGTGTGAACACACCGGAGGAAATGAAGAAACCGCCCGCCGCGGCATTCTCCGTCATGCGCGCATGCAGTTCCACCAGGCGATCGATGCCGATATTGAAGAGCTTCCATAGCTTGCAACGGACGAAGTAGCGGCGACCGTCTTTGAGGAGCACGAGATCGACGTCTGGAACGCGTTGCTGGACGATCTCATAACCGCGGCGCTTGAAAGCATCGATGACCTTCGCCCTGAACTCGCGCCGGCCGACGTCGCGCAGCGCTGCCAGTCCATTACGAGCCGCAAACTTGCGGCGCATGTGGCGCGTATGCCAGATACTTCCTGCCGAAAGCATCAGGCAGATGATTACTGCGAGCAGCGCCGGAACCCGCATGGTGCTCGACAATTCCGCGCGCGTTGCCTCGTTGGAGAGCAGCGTGGGCAGCAACCAGCCAACGAGCGCATAGGCGGCAGCCGCTGCTGCCAGTCCCGCCCACCAAGGCAAGGACAGCAAGAACTCGAACTCTGATTTGCGTTGGTTGCCCACTCGCGCCGCGCTCATCACACAACTTCACATGACCGTACAGCTCGGACTTAACCACGATGGCACCGCAGGTGCGTTGAACCAAGTCTACAAAGACGACGGAACGCAGGGTGCGGTGTCTCGCAAAATGCGGCTAGATCAGACCGGAAGTCTTGCGAGCGCCTTTGCTGTGAAAGCCGCTCCAGGAGGGGGTACTCGGCAGGAGTCGTCGACTGAGAAGCGGCTGTGCTGGAGTATCGCGATCTCGGTGAGGACCCGCACGAACAGTGTGGACCGGCGACTCCATGCCATAACTTATTGACACCGCAGCGTCTGGAAGTAGAAGCTTTGCCGACACGAGCCACACGCTGAATGCACCAGCCAGAGTTGCACGCCCGGCCTCGTATTACGTCACGGATTCAGGCCGGCCCTGAGCGACGTGGGAGCGCCGCGGATCATGTTTCTCAGACTTGCCGCCAGCACTGTGATGCTGATGTTGCTGCTCGCATTCACGAGCTGTGGCGGCACTCCTCATTCCGAGCAGTCACCTCATCGCAATCTCGAACCGTGGCAGGTCCAGCTCACATTGACCGGCGGCTTCCGCGGACTACATCGAGAGATCCGGGTGGACTCGGAAGCCGTCGATCTCAAGATCACCGAAGCCCCAAAGCCGGAAGTAGGACGTGAGCTCCCGGTGAGCGATAAGACAGAGCTAGCGCAGTTGCTCGCCACGCTTCCAACGCGCGATGTCGAGGCCCTCAATCCACACTGCCGTGACTGCGTGTCGTTCGAGCTTCGTGTGTGGAGTACATCCGGCGTGCACACGGCGTCATACGACAGTTCGACTCTCGGCGGATCCGTCCACGAAGCAATCATCACGAGGCTGGCAAGACTAGGCGAGCCCGAGCCGCTCGATAGCCATCCGAACAAATAAATAGCCACGCGACAGAGGCAGGGAGAAAAAAGATGGACCATCGCACCTTCAGCCTCGCGAGGCTCTCTTCTTTGATTCGTCTCACCATTGGCGTGGTCGCAGCCGCCACGACCACTTC
>JBEVDW010000171.1:0-10862 GCA_040513115.1 Steroidobacteraceae bacterium
GCGAAACGCGCTGGTAGGCGTACATCTCTGCCAGCGGCTTGCTGTGTGCGACGCCAGCACCTCCATGGAACTGAATCGCTCGATCCAGCACTTCGAGCGCCATGTTCGGCGCCAGCACTTTGCATTGCGCCACTTCGCTGCGCGCAGCCTTGGTGCCGTAGGTGTCGATCAACCAGGCGGTGCGCATGACGTGGGCGCGGACCGCTTCCACTTCCATGCGTGAGCGCGCGACGGCATCCATGAACACGCCGCGCTCGGAGAGCTTCTGTCCCGAGATCACGCGCTCGTCGCCCCACTTGCACATCTCGTGGAGCGCGCGTTCGGCGGCACCGATGCTGCCCATCGCAATCGCGATGCGCCCGATGCCCATGTTGGCTTGCATCATCGCGAAGCCCTCGCCTTCCTTGCCCAGGAGATTATCCGCCGGCACGCGTACGTCATCGAAGCGCATGCGTGCATGGCCGTAGGGTGCATGGTCATAGCCGAAGCACGTGTCGTAGCCCTCGACGACCACGCCGGGCGTATCGCGCGGCACGAGGATGAGCGAATGCCGCGCATGTCGCGGAGCATCCTCGTTCGTGCGCACCAACACGAGCGTGGCCTCGCACTCTTTCATCATGCTGCCGGTGGCCCACACCTTGCGACCGGACAACACATATTCATTGCCTTCGCGGCGCGCGGTGAACTTCAGATCCGTCGGATCGGAGCCGGGAACGTCAGGCTCGGTGATGTTGATGGCGGCGCGGATGTGTCCATTCACCAGCCGATAGAGGAACTGATCCTTGACGCGTTGCGAAGCAAACGAGTGGATGAGCTTCGTGTACCAGATCGTCCCCGTGTAGCAATTGAACACTTCGGTGCCGATCGGCGAGGTGCTCATGATTTCGGCCAGCGGCGCATAGTCCACCAGCGAGAAGCCCAGGCCGCCGAGCTCGCGATCCATCGGGAAGATCCACAAGCCCTGGGCCTTGGCCTTGGCGCGCAGCTCTCGCAGGATCGGTTGCCACGTCCAGCGGTTGGAGGTGTTCGCTTCCTGTTCGTAATAGATCGGTTCGGCCGGATACACCTCTTCTTCCATGAAACGACGGACGCGCTGAGCCAAGTCTCGTGCCTGCGCAGAGCCTTCGAATTGCATCGTAAACCCCTCGATGCGATGCGCGTCGCTGCGCGCTCCCGTCAGCAGCGACGTCGCGATTGATAATGCGCGATGCGCGCGGCGCGTTCGGCGCGCCGTTGCGCTGTGTCCACACGGCGCACGTCCGCCGGCAGATGATCTGCCAGCTGCGCCAACTTTACCCGCTTGAGGGTCGGTTCAGGAAATGAGCTGGCGGTATGCCAGCGCCACATGACACCGCCGCGCAAATAACCGGCGGGATCGAGCCAGTTGGCCACACCAGGGTCCGTCAGCGAGATGACGAAGCGCGCTTTCCCATCGGAATCGATGTGGGCCTGGCGGAAGTTGCGCGCCGACGAGTGCGGCACGAAATCGATGGCGTTGTAGAACGGGTCAAACAACTGCACGCTCCAATACAGCACTGAAGCGGGCAGCTCGCTTTCGAGAATCAGCGCTTCGTCGGCTTCGAGCTCGAACATCGCCTGGTAGTACAGCTGCAGTGCAATGCCTCCGTGGCCCTGGAAGCGTTCGGGCACGAACCGATTGACTCCACTCTCTTCGCGCTGCTTCTTCAGCCAGGTGATCACCAATCGGTTGAGGCGATTCACGAAGCTGCTCATCAACCGCATGCGCTCTGCCACGTCATCCAGGATCGCGGGCGAGCCGCGCCGATCCAGGCGCTCGATCGACCAGACACCATCCACGTCCGTCGGCTCTACCGTCACGTGCCGCGCCACCAGGCCGGTCGTCAGCGGAGGAATCGCGAACCACTCTCCAGGACACTCGCCCGGCCTCTCCTTGCTGAGCACAACACTGAATTTGCCGTCCGGACCGCAGCTCAGCGCCTGAACGTCGATCTCACCGAGCGGGGCGCCATGCACTTCACCGGTGTTCGGCCCACCGCGCCGGAACATGAGGGAGGCGATAATCTCCGACCCCTTCGTTCCCGTGATCCGATACACGCCATTCGCGTCGAGAGGCGCAAATTGATAGATCGTGTCGTGATTCGCCGCACCCCAGGGGAACAGCGGACCCGTGTGCGGCACCCAATCGGGCTGCTCCACGCGCGTGGCGAAGACCTGGAGATACGCCTGCGACAACAGCATCAGCACGTGACGGTGATACAGGGAACGCCACGATGCATCGGGATAGCCGATCTCGTCGAAGACCTGATCGGCCGCTTGCAGAAGTTCCAGCACGGGCGTCAACGACGTGATCTCGGCAGCTTCTTTCGCGGTACTCATGGCAATACGTAACCTCCATCCACCGGCAGGATCGTGCCCGTCACATACGACGCGCGCGGCGAGGACAACCATAGCACTGCCTCTGCCATTTCTTCCGGTGTGCCGATGCGTTTCATGGGCGTGACCGCTTCGATGCGCGCGCGCCCCTCGGGCGTCGCTGCACTACCTGCCAGCAACATCTCCGTCATCACGGCACCGGGCGCAATCGCGTTCACGCGAATACCCTGGTTGGCATAATCGAACGCTGCGCTCTTTGTCAGGCCGAGCACACCGTGCTTGCTTGCGACGTAACCGGCCATGCTTGGCATCGCAACCAGGCTCGCCGCCGATGCGGTGTTCACGATACTGCCGCCGCCCGTCTGCAACATCGCGCGAATCTCGTGTTTCATCGCGATGAACACACCTCTGAGATTGGTATCGAGCAACAGGTCGAAGTCTTCATCACTCAGCTCCGCGAAACGAGCGCGCACGGTATTGATACCCGCGTTGTTGAAGGCAATATCCAGTCGACCGAACGCTTCGACGGTGAACTCCACGGCCGCACGCAACGATGCAGCATCTGTCATGTCGGTGCGTATCGCTTTGACCTGCGCACCACCAGCACTCAAGCGTTGCGCGTGTTGTTGCAACGCGTCCAGCGTTCTGGCGGCCATCACGACGCGTGCGCCGCGCGCGGCGAACGCAGCCGCCGTCGCGGCGCCGATGCCCCGACTCGCGCCGATGATGAGCACCGCCTTGCCCTCGAGTTGCAGATCATCGTGCGTCATCGGAATGCTCCAATAGAGCGGTTCGCTCTACCCTATAGATCGATTGATCTATTATTGCACGGGCCTGCTGACAGGCGTATCGTCGCGCCGCGTTCACTCACGACGGCACTTGCCTCCATGCTCGGACTCACTGCTCAGCAGCTGCTCGAACAAGCCACTGCACGCACCGGCTTGACGGATCTTGGAGACGACGCATTCCTGCCGACGCTGGATCAGTTGGTGCGCTCGATCGATCGCGAATCGACGCTGACCAACGAAGGGCGCACCGCCGCTCAAGAGCGTTACATCCGGGTACTCTCGAATCGTCTGCGCTTCACGGAGGACTTGAAGCGTCATCCGGAAATCCTCGACACGCGTCTACTGCCGCCCGTGATCATTTGTGGCTTGCCACGTGTCGGCTCGACGAAGCTGCATCGACTCCTGGCCGAGAGTCAGGACTTTCAAGCGCTGATCTTCTGGCAAGGGTTCAACCCTGCACCATTCCCCAACAGTCCGGCGGATGGTCCGGATCCGCGCATCGCAGCAGCGGTAGAGTTTCTCGCGTGGCGCGCGCGTTCGAATCCTGCCACCAATGCAGGTCATTACATGGCCGCACTGGAACCCGAAGAAGATACCTATCTGCTCGAGTACACGCTGCTGACGTACTGGCCGACGTCCTACTTTGAGGTGCGCAGCTTTCTCGCCTGGTTGAAGACCCAGAATCGCGATCGTTGCTATGAATATGTACGCAAGCTCCTGCAGTACCTGCAATGGCAGTTCCATCGCGACCGTCCACGTCCGTGGGTGCTGAAGTCGCCGCCAAATCTCGGCTACGAAGATTTGATGGCCAAGCACCTGCCCGGCGCGAGATTCGTCGTACTGCATCGTGATCCTGTCGAGGTCATTCCATCGACCGCCGCGATCGTGCGCGAAGTACGCCGCTTGTACTGCGGCGCGGCCCCCGACGTGAAGCAAGTCGGTACATGGGCCATCGAACAATATGCGGACGACATGTCGCGTCACATGGCGTGGCGCAAGAACGCACCGCCTGATTCCATTCTCGATCTGCCCTACTCCGCCGTCCGCGATGACGACATCGACGCCGTTCGACGCGTGTACGAATTCTGCGGCATGACGCTGTCGGCCGAAGCGGAAGCACGCATGCGTGAGTGGTCGCGCGAGAACAGCCAACACATGCACGGTGTGCACGAGTACTCGCTCGATGAGGCCGGCCTCACCGCCGAACAGATCGAGCACCAGTTCAAGGAATACATCGAGCGGTTCGGAACCTTCATGGACCGTTAGCTCGACGACTCGCGACGTCAACACCAAAGGGGGACATCCATGTCCAATTCAGTGACGCATTTGCGGTCACGTCAGCTCAGCGCCATTGCCACTTGCACGCTCGTTCTATCCACTGCGGCGTACGCGCAGGAACCCGGCAAGAGCGGCAGCGGACTCGAAGAGATCGTCGTCACCGCACAGCGGCGCGCGGAGAATCAACAGGAGGTCCCGATTGCCGTCACGACATTGACGGCGGCCGAGATCGAAGGCGCCGGCGTGACCGGCACGGACAACCTGCGCGCCGTAACACCCGGCTTGATGTTCACGACACAGCAGCGTTCCTCGCAGGTCTTCATCCGCGGCGTGGGCTCGCAGAGCACGGGCGCCGGCGATGAAGGTGCTGTCGCTACCTATATCGATGGCGTTTACTACCCCTCTTCCTGGGGCAACGTCATTTCATTCAACAACATCGAGCGCGTGGAAGTCTTGAAGGGTCCGCAAGGCACGCTGTTCGGACGCAATGCCACCGGCGGTTTGATTCACGTCATCACGCGCGAACCGCAAGCCGACTTTTCCAGCCGGGTGGGTGTCAGTTACGACAACTTCGACACCGTCGAAGGCACGCTGTATGCGACGGGTGGCGGCGAGCAGATCGCCGCAGACATCGCAGCGTACGGCGTTCACCAGGGCGAAGGCTGGGGCGATGACCTGACCAACGGCGGCGATGTGAATCGCAAGCGCGAGCAGGCGGTGCGCTCGAAGATCGCGTGGACGCCCACCGATGATGATCGCCTCACGCTGGCACTCGACTACAGCATGAACGAGTCCGACATCGGTCTGATCCGCACACCCATACCCGGTCACGTTGCCGTAGGCGGCGTCACCAATCCAGGATCGATCTACGACTTCATCGGCAACTTCCGCCGCTTCGACGATACGGAGATCGAAGCATACGGCGGCGCCTTGAAGTACGAGCGCGATCTCGGCGGCTCGAGCCTGAGCATCCTGACTGCCTATCGCAAAGAAGACAGTGCCTACAAGTTCGATTCCGACGGTACGGTCGCCACGCTCGTGCACAGCGATTTGCACGAAGAAACCGAATCAGTGCAGACAGAGGTGCTGTTGACCGGATCCGCTCAGAAGCTGGACTGGACCGGCGGCGTGTTCCTTTTCAACGCGGATTCACGCTTCAACCTGACTCAGGGTTCGGTCCTCCCATCGCTGCAATGGGAAGGCGTGCGCAAGCAGGACACGCATTCGATTGCCGGCTTCGCGCAAGGCACCTACTCGTTCACGGATACCACGCGTTTGACCCTCGGCGCGCGCTACACGCGTGACAAGCGGAATCATTCTGCACGCGACGTTGCACTGCCAGGGCTTGTAGTGGCCGGAACTCCTGTGCCCGCCGGCACGGCCTTCTTCACGAAACAGGATGACAAGACCTGGGGCGAATGGACGTATCGCGTCGCGCTCGACCAGAAGCTCACCGAAAGCGTGATGGTCTACGCCAGCTACAACCGCGGCTTCAAGAGCGGTGTCTACAACCTCTCGACCCCGAACCAGCCCGTGGTGGATCCGGAAACCATCGACGCGTATGAAGTGGGATTGAAGTCAGAGTGGTTCGACCACCTGCTGAGATTCAATCTCGCGGCGTACAAGTACGACTACAAAGACATCCAGCTGCAGCAAGTGGCCGTCGGCGGCGCGCTGTTGTTCAACGCCGCTGAAGGAGATGTAAAGGGTGTCGATGTCGAGCTGCAGTTGGCGCCGAAGCTGGATGTGGGTGAGCTGACCGTGTCCGCGGGTGCGTCCTTCCTTGATGCAACCTACGACTCATTCCCAGGCGCGCCGATCTCCACGCCTGGACCCACTGGCGGCAACATCACGACATCCGGGGACGCGAAAGGAAACGACATGACACGTTCGCCTCCCGTCACCGGCAATCTGGCAGTCGACTACTTCTTGCCAGTGGCCGCCGGTGAGCTCGGCTTCAACGTCAATTACTACTACAACGACGGCTTCTACTTTGAGCCGGACAACCGCGTGAAGCAGGACTCATACAGCATCGTGAATGCGCAGGTGGCCTACTCGTTCGGGCCCGACCAACGCTATCGCGTGCGCGTGTTCGGCAAGAACCTGGGTGATGAGGAGTACTTCAACTCCATCACCGAGTTTGCATTCGGCGATCAGGCGGTTCCGGGACAGCCGCGGACTTACGGCGTGGGCATCGATGTGAATTTCGACTGACGCGCCTCCCCACGGGTCCGCGGCACCTCCCGTTGCTGCGGACCTGTGGTTTTCTAGATGCACCCTCTAACCAACTCGTGGAACGTTCGTCTTTGGCGCCACGATCGCTGCACGATTTTGTCGTTCTGCGAAATAAATCACTTGCTCTACTTTATAGATCGTTTGCTACAATGCGCGTCAACGGCCGTTGAGTAGCATTAAAGCAACACCAGCGGCTCATTGCGGTACGGCGGCGCAGCAGTACGGGGACGCACGACGATGATTCGCGACGATCGCTTCCGCACGCAGTTCGCGGAGTGATGGCTATGCACCCGCTTTGTCGCGCCTGTGAGGGCATTTGCATTTGAACATGGGCCTCCAGACGACTCGCGTCCTGCTGATATTGACTGTCGGCATGCTCGGGGCCGGTTGCGGAACGAGTGCCGATCAGATCGCAGCACCTCAACCGCTCCCGTCGAATGCTGGCATCGATCGCGAAGACGACGGTACGAACTGGCCTTCTTACGGCCGCACCTATAGCGAAGCGCACGAAAGCCCGCTCACTCAGATCACCGCCGCAAACATCTCGCGCCTGGGTCTAACCGCCGCCATCGACCTCGGCAACGATCCGCACGGCGCAACAGTACCGCTCGCCATCGATGGCGTCGTCTATGTCACCGTCGGGCAATCGAAGGTCCATGCCATCGATGCTCGCAGCGGCAAGCTCCTCTGGATGCACGACCCTCAAGTCGCGAAGCACGCGAAACGACAGATGCGCTTCGCGTGGGGAGCGCGCGGCCTCGCCTATTGGGACGGCAAGATCTATGTAGGCACGGTCGACGGCCGGCTCATCGCGCTCGATGCGCGCAGCGGACGCGAAGTCTGGAGCGTGCGCACGACCGATCCTGAAGACGATCGCTACATCAGCGGCGCACCCCGGGTCTTCCGCGGACTGGTGATCATCGGCCACGGTGGAGCAGACATCGCTCCGGTTCGCGGCTATGTCACCGCTTACGACGCCGCGACCGGTGCGCAGCGTTGGCGTTTCTACACCGTCCCCGGCAATCCTGCGGATGGCTTCGAGAACGAAGCGATGCGCAGTGCCGCGAAGACATGGACGGGCGAGTGGTGGAAGAAAGGCGGCGGCGGCACGGTCTGGAACGCCATCACCTACGACCCTGAGCAGAATCTGGTCTTCCTCGGCACCGGGAACGGCGCGCCTTACAACCGGCGTCTGCGCAGCCCCGAAGGCGGCGACAACCTCTTTCTCGCCAGCATCGTCGCTCTCGACGCGACGAGCGGCGAATACCGCTGGCACTACCAGGTCACACCGGGCGAGAGCTGGGATTTCAACGATGCGATGGACATCACCCTCGCAACGCTCACGCTCGACGGCAAGCCGCGCAAGGTGCTGCTGCATGCGCCGAAGAATGGCTTCTTCTATGTCATCGATCGCATCACGGGCAAGGTCATCTCGGCGGAGAAATTCGCAGATCACGTGACGTGGGCCGAACGCGTCGATCTCACAACCGGACGACCGGTGGAGACGCCGATCGCACGTGATCCCACAGCGTTGATCTGGCCGAGCACGATGGGCGCCCACAACTGGCAGCCGATGGCGTTCAATCGCAAGACGGGACTCGTGTACATCCCGACCATCGAGATGCCGGGGCAACTCGACGATCGCAAGCTGAGTCCTGCGACCTGGACGTTCCAGCGCGGTCAGTGGAACACAGGCTATTCACTGCCCTCTGGCGAAGTGCCAGCCAACGCGGGGACGAGCTATTTACAAGCATATGATCCGGTTCGCCAACGGCGTGTATGGCAAGCACCGTTACCGGGTGCCTGGCCCGGTGGCGTACTGACGACTGCAGGGAATCTCGTCTTCAACGGCCAGGCGGATGGCAAGTTCAAAGCGTACGCAGCCGATTCTGGTCGCGAGCTGTGGTCCTTCAACGCAGGTCTCGGCATCACAGGCGCACCGATCTCGTTCTCGGCATCGAACACGCAGTACATCGCTGTGGTCGCGGGCTGGGGCGGATTGGGAGCGGCCTACTTCGGTCCGCTTTCCGGATTCGGCTGGCAGGCACGCGCCAAACACAATCATCTCTTCCTGTTCGCGCTCGATGGCAAAGCCTCCCCGCCCGAGCAAGCACCGCCCACGCAAGCGCAGCCGATCGACGATCCGGCGATGACGCTGGATCCTGCAAAGGTGCAAGCAGGTGGCGAGCTCTTCTCGCGCACCTGCGTCGGCTGTCACGGCGCAGGTGCGTATGCAGCTGGACTCGCACCCGATTTGCGAGCGTCGGCTGTGCTCCTCGATCCGCGTGCGTTCCGCTCGATCGTGCATGACGGCACGCTGGTCGAGCGCGGGATGCCGCAGTACGCAGAGTTGACAGACGAGCAACTTGAAACGTTGCGCCACTTCATTCGCGCCCAAGCGCGAGCCCACTTACCCCCGAATCGATAACTCAAGGAGAAGAACGTGAGAGCCAAAGCCTTAGTGCAAGCCGTGGCGTCCACAAGCCTCATCAACGCGCTCGCACTGACTGGTGCGTATGCGCAAGGCACCGCACCAAGTGCGAGCGGGGAGCCTGAAGTGTTGGCTCTGGAGGAAGTCGTGGTCACCGCCAACCGCCGCACGGAGAACGTGCAGCGGGTGCCCATCGCGGTCACTGCGTTTTCTGCCGAAAGCGCGCTGGCGCACGGCATCACCGATATGCAATCGCTCGCGAATGCAGTCCCGGGTGTGCGTATCGATCGCGCGACCGCCACTGCACTGCCGTTCATTCGCGGCGTGGGATCGGCCGTGGGCCAGGTCAGTGCCGAGCCTCCGATCGCTTTCTATGTCGATGACGTCTATATACCGGCAGCCGGTGCTGCGCTGTCCAATTTCAACAGCGTCGACAGCCTCGAAGTCGCGAAGGGCCCGCAAGGCACGCTGTTCGGACGGAACGCTACGGGCGGCGTCATCCAGGTGTTCACGAAGAACCCGACACAAGAGCCCGCGCTCGACGTGTCCCTTGGGTACGGCAACTATGACACCAAGACCGGCTCGTTCTATGCCACTGGCGGATTGAGTGACACGCTGTCGGCCAACATCGCGGCCTACGGTGGTGATCAGGGCTCCGGCTGGGGCGACAATCCCACGACCGGCAAGGACGCGTTCGAAACCAACAAGTACTACGGCGGCCGCGTGAAGCTGCTGTGGGAACCCAGCGATGCCACGAGCGTGCTGTTCAACCTCGATCATGACAACACCAAGAGCTCGCAAGGCTTCTATGGTCCCGTGAAAGGCACGGTTGGCGCCGGTGGCCTCTATGCGCCGCCTGACGACTACTACGATCTCGTCGACCACATGGATCCGTACTGGCGCGTGAAGCAGACCGGCGGCAGTGTGAAGATCACTCAGGAACTGAACAACTTTGGCAAGCTCGTGAGCGTCTCAGCCTATCGAGATTCAGAACAACAGCAGCACTGGGATCAGTCGGGAGCCCCATTTCCCCTCGTCCCCGTGGACATCAAGGGCCCGACGAAGACATTCACCCAAGAGCTTCAACTGCTATCGCAGGATGATTCCGCAGTCACCTGGATCGCAGGTCTGTTCTACATGCACGACGAGTCGGGATATGACCCGCTCAAGTTCACGGGTCCTCTCGCGGGACTGCTCTCAGGAGGAACCGCATCATTCATCCAGAGCGAGACCGAGCAGAAGACCGACTCCTATGCAGCGTTCGCTCAGGTCAATTGGGAAATCTTCGATGCAACGCACCTCACGCTGGGTGCGCGCTATACGATCGATGAGCGCGAGATCACGGGTAGAGTCAACTTCGGCGACGCGCTGATCGTTGACGCACCGAACAGCGGGCGCGACGACAAGTGGAAGAAGCCGAGCTGGAGAATTGCGCTCGACCATCAGTTCACGGACGACTTTATGGCCTATGTCGCCTACAACCGTGGCTTCAAGAGCGGCACGTTCAACGCCGTGCTCTTCCCGCTGCCAGGTGTACCGCTCAGTGATCCAGTCGAGCCTGAAACGCTCGATGCCTACACCATTGGTCAGAAAGCCGAGTTCTTCGACAACCGTATCCGTGTCAACTCCGAAGTGTTCTATTACAAGTACAAGGACATGCAGTTGACGAGCATCGTCGCCGGTGGAACGGCGCTCAAGAATGCGGCGGAAGCAACGATCAAGGGTATCGATGTCGATATCACCGCCACGCTGTTCCAGGGGTTCACGCTGACGGC
>JBEVDW010000172.1:0-2542 GCA_040513115.1 Steroidobacteraceae bacterium
GATCGGACAGAGCAATCGGGGCGAGCGTGCGGGCACGCCGACGCTCGGCGATAACGTCTACGTCGGTCCCAACGCGGCCATCATCGGCGGTATTCAGGTCGGCAACTGTGTTGCCGTCGGCGCGAATGCCGTCGTGACCAGAGACGTCGATGATCACGCTGTGGTCGGCGGCATCCCGGCTCGAGTGCTGAGTCACGCCGGCGTCCACGGCTATGTCGAATACACCGATTACGAATGCGAACCGTGGTTCATCCAGCGCTGAGCTAAAAACAAACATCGGGCCTTGGGAGGCGAGCTGACATGTACACGACGAAACGGCTGATCTTCAACGCGGCAACGTTCGTTCCCGGCATCACCGCACTGCCGATGGTGAAGCGCAAGCTGGCCAAGCGCTCTCTCGGCACGGGTGGCGGCGCGCAAAAGGCGCGCTATTGCTATTCCGTCTGGCTGCGACATCTCGCGCATGCGCACGCCAACGGCCTCGATACGAATCCCAGGCACATTGCCGAGCTCGGACCAGGGCATTCGCTCGGCATCGGGCTGGCCGCCATGCTCCTGGGCGTCGAGCGCTATTACGCCTTCGACGTCGTGTCGCACGCCAATGCCGAGCGCAATCTCGGCGTGTTCGAAGAGTTGATTGCACTGGTGAGATCGCGAGCCGACATACCGGACGCCAAGGAATTTCCGGCCGTGGGTCCAGCGCTGCCCTCCTACACCTTTCCCGCGCATCTGATCAGCGACGAGCGCATCGAACGCAATCTCCAGCCCGAACGGCTGGATCGCATTCGCGCGGCGCTGCGCACCTGCGACTCACCGACATCGATCATCCAGTACCGCGCTCCGTGGCACACCGAAAGCACGATCGAGCGCGACACGCTCGATCTCGTGTTCTCGCAGGCGGTGCTGGAGCATGTCGATGAGCTGCCGCAAACCTATCGTGCCATTTACGAGTGGCTGCGCCCCAACGGCTACATGTCGCACCAGATCGACTTCAAGTGTCATGACTCGGCGCGCGAATGGAACGGTCATTGGACCTACTCCGACCTCATGTGGAAGATCGCGCGCGGCAAGGACACGTGGCTCATCAATCGCGAGCCGCATTCCACGCATGTGCGCCTCATTCACGAATGCGGTTTCCGGGTCGTGGAGGACGCGCGAGTATCACGCCCATCCAAGATCACACGCTCGCAGTTGGCGTCGCGGTTTCAGCAGCTGACGGACGCGGACCTCACAACCTGTGATGCGTTCATCCAGGTGGTGAAGCCTGCGAGCTGACGATCTCGCTCGGCTCTCCTCAGGGCAGAGGTAAACACCCCAAAAAAGGAAATCTGTTACCTCTTTGGAACCGCTGCCCTTTGTCAGACGTATCTGTCAGTCAGGTGAATGCCCTCCGCAATCAAGCGCATTTCGCGCGATCGGCCGTGCGCGATTCTGCCGTCAGAACAAAATAGTGCCAAAGCCGCGGTTGATCGACACGCCCTGTCGAAGATCTTGACGGGCGCGGCAGACACCGACCATGAAAGTGCCTGATCGCCACATAGTACGAAGCTGTGAGGGGGGATCGCGGGGATGGAACGCCTTGTAGCAGCAGTGCGGTATAGCACCGGATTCGCCGTGCTCGGCGCGCTCATCGGCGCTGGCACCGGCCTCGTGCTCGGGCTTCGCGACGTCGCAAGCAACGAATACACCCGACAGGCGCCGCAACTCGCACGCTGGACGGTGATCGATCGAACGAGTGAGGCTATGTGGCAAGGCGTCCTCATCGCGCTCACGTTCATCGCTGTCTTTGTTCTCTTGTCCACGCTCCTGCGATTGTTCCTGGGAAACTGGCGACGCGCCTGCACGGGCGCTGCCATCGCGATCCCGCTGCTCGGCGCGTACCTGATCGCCGCGTGGTGGATCAATCGCGCGCTGCTGCCAGGCGCCCTGTCACCGATCAGCATCGCCGGCAACATCGTGCTTGCGCTCCTCGCCTTCGCCGCCTGGTACGCACTGCTGCGATGGGCCAGCAGCCGGACTGGCGCTGGCAGCGAGATACGCACGATCGCGTTGCTGCGTCCAGCGCCGCTCATCGTGATGCTGCTCGCGATCGTTGCCGTGCAGTCCGCCCACGTCTTCGCAAAGCCGGCCGCTGCGCAGGATGCTACGAACGTGTTGCTCATCGTCGTGGATGCGCTCCGGCCCGACAGACTCGGCGCCTATGGCTATACGCGCCAGACGAGCCCGAATCTCGATCGATTGGCGGCCGACGGATGGCAATTCATGAATGCGCTCTCCATCGCACCGTGGACCAAGCCCTCCATTGCCTCACTGATGACCGGCCTCTCCCCCCGACAACACGGGATCTCGAGTGCCGGCTGGAATCTCGGCGGCCATGAAAAAGCGGCCGCCGTCTCAGCTTTGCCGCGCAGCCTGCTCACGCTGCCAGAAATACTGGCGAACGCCGGCTACCGCACCGCCGCTTTCGGCGAGAACCACCATCTGATCGCCAAGTTGGGCTTCGACCAGGGATTCGAGGTCCACGACATGGCGATGACGGATC
>JBEVDW010000173.1:0-4414 GCA_040513115.1 Steroidobacteraceae bacterium
GGATGCGCAGCTGAAGAGCCTGCTCACACTGGAGACGCCCGTCTTCGTGCTCACCGATCTCGATATCGGCATGAACGACTGGATGGTTCCGGAGCTGAAGTGGGACGACAACTATCAACCGGATCGCGGTAAGGTGCTCTCCAAAGAGCAGCTGGAGAAGATCACCAAGTTCCATCGCTTCGTCGATTCCGACGGTGACGGTATTGCGTATCGCACGCTGCCTGGCGTCGATCCGAAAGGTGCTTATTTCACGCGGGGCTCGGGGCACAACCAGTACGGCACATACACGGAAGATTCCGCCGAATACCAGGTCGTGCTCGATCGTCTGCTGCGTAAGTTCGAAACGGCGAAGACGTTGGTGCCCAAACCGATCATTCACGGCTCCGGCCATGCCATCGGGTTGGTGTCCGTCGGCAGTTGCGATGGTGCCGTGCTGGAAGCCGTAACGATCCTCAAGCGCCGCGGCATCGAGGTCGACTACATGCGTATCCGCGCCTTCCCCTTCGGTCCGGAGGTAGACCAGTTCCTTGCCGCCCACGAGACGAACTTCGTGATCGAGCAGAACCGGGATGCGCAGCTGAAGAGCCTGCTCACACTGGAGACGCCCGTCGACAAAGCGCGTCTGCGCTCGATCCTGCACTACGCGGGTATGCCGTTGAACGCCCAAGCCGTCGTGGACGGTGTCGTCGCCTCGGTCCCCAATGCAGGCGCACTGCGCGTCGTCAGCGCCTAGTTCAAAGTTTCGTCAGAGCCTCAAAGCCATGACTTCCATTTCCAAGCCGCGCATCGCTCACCCCAACCTGCCGCGCAACGAGCTCGGACTCACACGTCGCGACTACGACGGCGGCATGTCGACGTTGTGCGCCGGCTGCTGGCACGACTCCGTCACTGCCTCCATCGTCGAAGCCTGTTGGGAACTGTCGATTCGCCCCGAGCAGCTGGTCAAGCTGTCCGGAATCGGGTGTTCGTCGAAAACCACGGCGTACTTCGTCAGTGGCGGACACGGCTTCAATTCCGTGCATGGCCGCATGCCCTCGATCGCAACGGGCGCGAACGCCGCGAATCGCGAGCTCTACTACATCGGTGTCTCCGGCGATGGCGACACGCTGTCGATCGGCTTCGGCCAGTTCGCGCATGCGATTCGTCGCAACATCAACATGCTGTACATGGTCGAGAACAACGGCGTGTACGGCCTGACCAAGGGTCAGTTCTCGGCCTCCGCGGACATCGGCACCAAGGCCAAGCGCGGTGAGGCGAACGTGCAGCCGCCGATCGATCCTGTGTTGGCGGCGCTGACGCTCGGCGCGACATTCATCGCACGCAGCTTCTCGGGTGACAAAGAGCAGCTCGTACCGCTGATCATGGCTGGGCTCAAGCACAGGGGGTTTGCGCTGATCGACGTGCTCTCGCCGTGTGTCACGTTCAACGATCACGAAGGCTCGACGAAGAGCTACCAGTTCGTACGCGACCACTTCGAAGAAGTCGTGCAAGCCGACTTCGTGCCGCCGGCGAAAGCGATCACCGCGAGCTATGCCCAGGGCGAGGTCACGCCCGTGACGTTGCATGATGGCAGCCAGGTGGTTTTACGTAAGCTGGACCCGAGCTTCGACCCGACGAATCGCGGCAAGGTGTTCGAGTACATACGCGACCGGCAGGCGCAGAACGAATACGTGACGGGGCTGATTTATCTCGACGAGAAGAGCCCGGACTTCCACGAGGTGAACGGCACGACGTCGACGCCGTTGAATCAGCTGCCCTATGAGAAGCTCACGCCGGGTAGCGCGGGGCTGAAGAAGATTCTGGCTAAGTACGCGTGACGGATTTCATTCCTCGTCTCAAGGACCCTTCGACGGGCTCAGAGCGAACGGACGAAGCCAAAGAAACAGTTGAGGGTTGATTGGATTCTGTTCAATGCGCGCCCCCTACGGCGCGCATTAAGTTTTGACGGACGACGCTCAATCCCAACGACGAGCCGAGGCGCTTGCCCACAAGCGGCAGATCGATGTGCTCTCTGCGCTGGTCGCGCCAATACGCCGATGATGTGCGCCGGTTTGAATACTGCGGGGATCACGTGCCCACTGCAGGGCATAGATCATCGTGTCCAACTGCGAGCCCACCAGCTCCCGTAAGTGCGTACCCCATCCGGCTTTCGTTTTCATCGCTCGAACCTCTTGGCATTCGAAGTACAAACGTTCGTTGCTTGGACCAGTTCCGATTCTTCTCTCTCTGTGTAGAAGATCGGCTGCCAACCGACGCCGTTGAGCGACAGAACGGGCTTCTTAAGCCTTGCGCGTTGAAACTGCGTTCTGCATCACTCGATGGCGATGGTGCAGTTCCTTAGCTGAACGTCATCTGAGGAGTGCTTCACACTGCAGCGGTAGTTTCCGCAGTTCGAACTCGTGCTGCTATTGGACGAAGGCAGCACATCCAGTAGGACCTAAGGGAGGCGCTCAACAGGTTGCGCGGGCGGCCACTGCAGTATCCGGAAAATCGGCGAATACGCCGTCGATGCCCAACGCAAAGAACTCTGTGAGCTCGCGTGACGGATCGCCCTGATAGTTGCGCGCCAACATGCCGGGCTCGTTGCGGAAGGTCCACGTATGTACTTCCAGTCCGGCTTCATGTGCAGCTGCGATGAGCGCGCGAGGTGGCAGCGTTTCCCGATCTCCATCGTTCTTTGCGTCTGCGATGGCATCACGCGCCGGCACGATGATGCGCTTCCATGGCGCGAGGGCCTGCGCATAGCCTGCGATATCGGAAAGCGTGCGCGGCGCTGCAGCGCCGCGCGGATCGTCGTAGTTCGCGATGTCGAACTGAGGCTCGTTGGCGTCGAAACGGATTGCTTTGACATCGATGAGCTGCGCCATCGGCAGCGCTGTTCGCCGGCGCATGTACTGCAAGTTGGCGGATTCGAACGACTGCAGCCAGACACGCGCTTGGGCGTGATCGAGCTCGTAGCGGCCCAGCAGATCCAACATGCGGTCTTCGAGCGGCAAGCCGAGTGCGCAGTGAAAGGCTGGATGCTTCGTTTCGGGATAGACGCCGATCACTCGACCTCGACGTGCTTGTTCACGCACGAGCAGCTGCAAAATCTCATCAAAGGTGGGCACGAGCAAGCGACCGTCGTACTCCTTCGAGCGCGCGGGATTCGGTTGCATCGCGCGCAGTTGCCGAATCTCCTCGAGGGTGAAGTCGCAGGCAAAGAACCCGGTGGTGACCACACCATCCATCACTCGCGTGCTCTTGCGAGCGGCGAACTGCGGCAGGCTGCTCACGTTCGTCGTCGCATCCAATAGCGGCTCATGGCGGGCGATCAACTCGCCGTCCAGCGTGCTCACCAGGTCGGGCTCGATATAGTCGGCACCCATCTCGATCGCGAGGGCGTACGACTCGAGTGTGTGCTCGGGCCGATAGCCGGATGCGCCGCGATGCGCAATGACGACGGGCGGACGCCCATTGAGCGTGCCCCACTGCCCTGTTGTCGTCATGACGGCACGCTCAATCGATGAACAGATCCTTGAGAAGGTCGCGTGTGCCGGGCGTCACCGAGTACTGCTCGAGGTCCTGCACACCCTCCGCACGCAGCACGTCTTCGTCGATGTAGAAGTTGCCGGTGTGTGCCCGCGGATCACGGTTCACGATGGCGTAGGCCGCATCGGCCACGATCTCCGGCTTGCGGCCGCGGGCAACGTCCGCTCCCGGAATCATCTGCAGCGCTGCAGTCGCGATGACCGTACGGGGCCAAAGCGCGTTCACGGCAATGCCGTCCGCGCGGAGTTCCTCGGCCATGCCGAGCACGCATTCGCTCATGCCGTACTTGGCCATCGTGTAGGCGACGTGCGGCGCGAACCACTGCGGTCGCATATTGAGCGGCGGAGACAGATTGAGAATGTGCGCTCCACGGCCCGCGGCAGCCGACCGCTTGAGATACGGGATACAGGCTTGCGAGCACACGAACGTACCGCGCACGTTGACGCCGAACATCAAATCGAAGCGCTTCAGCGGCGTGTCGAGAGTGCCTGTGAGCGAAATCGCGCTGGCGTTGTTGATGAGAATATCGATGCCACCGAAGTGCTCCGCGCAGCGCTGAGCGGCAGCCGCCACCGCAACCTCGTCACGAATGTCCACCGGCAGCGCGAGGGCCTTGCCGCCCGCTGCTTCGATCTCCTCGGCTGCGGTGTGGATCGTGCCGGGAAGCCTGGGGTGCGGCGTGGTCGTCTTGGCAACGATCGCGATGTTGGCGCCATCTGCTGCGGCGCGCTTAGCGATGGCGAGGCCGAAACCGCGGGAGGCGCCGGTGATGAAAAGAGTCTTGTTGGCGAGGCTCATGGATGTAAGGTCTGCAGGGTCAGCTCATCCGACTGTCGACGCTTCGTGCATCACCGTCAACCCGCGAACGCCGTCCAAGCGGTGC
>JBEVDW010000174.1:0-2623 GCA_040513115.1 Steroidobacteraceae bacterium
CAACGACCTGCTGGACCTCGCCAAGGTGGAGGCGGGGAAGCTGGAGGTCAAAGCCGTGGAGTTCACGGTCAGCGATCTATTCGGTGCGTTGCGTGGCGCCTTGAAGCCGTTGTCGTCCAGTGCGCCGGTCGAGCTCGTGTTTCGGCCTGGGCCGCGCGCGCTGCGCCTGTACACCGACGAGGCGAAAGTGGCGCAGGTGCTGCGCAACTTCATTTCAAACGCACTGAAGTTCACGGAACGCGGCACGGTGGAGGTCAGCGCAGCATACGATGACGCGAATGATCTCGTGCGTTTCGAAGTGCGCGATAGCGGCATCGGCATTGCGCCGGCCGACCAGGAGCGCATCTTCGATGAGTTCACCCAGATCGAGGGTCAGCTGCAGCGCAAGCACCGTGGTACGGGCCTCGGGCTACCCTTATCGCGGAAGCTGGCCGAGTTGCTCGACGGCTCGATTGAAGTTCAGAGTCAGCTCGGGCACGGCTCGACGTTCGCCTTGGTGATTCCAGCCAGACTCGGCGGTCGCGTTGCTGAGCAGTTCGCGTCCGCGGTGCATGCCAAGCGGATTCTGATCGTCGATGATGATGAGACCTCACGCTACGTCTTGCGCCAGATCATCGGTTCGGGCTATCAAGTGCTCGAGGCAGGCGGCGGCGGCGAGGGACTGCAGGCCATGGCGCAGGCGGTGCCGGACCTCCTGATCCTGGATCTGCAGATGCCCGAAATGGACGGCTTCGGCGTATTGCGGCAACTGCAGCTGCAACCGCAGCTGGCGAAAGTGCCCGTCATCGTCTCGACATCGATGCCGCTCAACAGCGAGCTCCTCGAGCGGTTGCCGAACGGCAGCCGGATCTTGTCCAAGTCAACGTTGTCGCGTGACGGTGTTCTCGCACTGCTGCGCGAAGTGCTGGGAGAGTAGCCATGCACCCGACCGAGACGCTGATACTCAGTGTCGATGACGACGAGGCGCAGCTCTATACGAAGACACGCATCCTGCGCCACCTCGGGTTCAAGGTGGTGGAAGCGTCTACCGGGCGGGATGCGCTCGCGAAGACCGAAGAGTTGAAGCCGGCGTTGGTGGTGTTGGACATCAAGCTGCCGGACATGACGGGCATCGAAGTTTGCCGCGTCATCAAAATGCGCTGGCCCCAGGTTTTCGTGCTGCAAACGTCTGCGACGTACACGTCGGGCGCAGATCGCATTGCCGGTCTCGAGGGCGGTGCAGACGCTTATCTCACGCAGCCGATCGAACCGGACGAGCTGCTCGCGACCGTACGCGCCTTGATGCGTGTGCGCGACGCAGAAGGCCGTTTGCGTCGTCTCAACGAGACCCTCGAGCAACGTGTCGAAGAGCGTACGCGCGAGTTGGCGATCACGAACGCGAAGCTGAAGGAGGAGATCGATCAACGGCAGAAAGCCGAAGCGGCGCTGGTACAAGCGCAAAAGATGGAAGCCATCGGTCATCTGACAGGAGGGATGGCGCACGACTTCAACAATCTGCTCACCGCGGTGCTGGGTAACATCGATCGCATCCGCGCACGCGCCAACGACCCGAAGATCATGCGCATGGCCGAGAATGCTTACATGGCGGCAGAGCGCGGCTCGCGATTGACGTCGCAGCTGCTCGCGTTTTCGCGCACGCAGCAGGTCAACACAGAGGCCGTGGATGTGAACGTCTTGCTGCTGCGGATCAAAGACCTGCTCAACCAGTCGCTCGGACCCACGGTCCAATTGCAGATGAATCTTGCGGCGGATGTGCCGCCTGCTTTAGCCGACATCAACCAGCTCGAGCTCGCAATCCTCAATCTTGCGATCAACTCGCGCGATGCGATGGGCGAGCGTGGCGGCCAGATCACGATCTCCACTGCTGCACTCGTGCTGGATCATGCGGACGGACACTTGCAGCCGGGGTCCTATGTCGAGGTTTGCGTGGCCGACAACGGCTGCGGCATGTCGCCTGAAGTATTGGCGCATGCCTTCGATCCGTTCTTTACGACGAAGCCGCCTGGTAAGGGAACCGGTCTCGGGTTGTCGCAGGTGTATGGCATCGCGCGCCAGGCGGGCGGTTCCGTGCACATCGATACGACGGTGGGGAAAGGCACCGTCGTGCATGTTCGGCTGCGTTGCTCCAATCAACCCTCCATGCCAGTGAATGCCAGCAAGCCTGAAGCTTCGGAGCCGAGCTCGGAAACGGTGCTGATCATCGACGACGATGCCGATGTGCGTGCGCTCATGAACGACTTTCTGACTGAAGTCGGCTATCGCACGCATGCCGTCGACAGCGGTGAAGTGGCGCTCAGGATGCTCGACGAGATCAAGCCGGACGTGCTGGTGGCGGACTTTGCAATGCCGGGACGCAACGGTGCCGAAGTCGCGCGCGCGATTCGCGCCCGCCTGCCGCGCTTGCCGATTCTGTTCGTGAGCGGCTATGCGGACACGGTGGCGTTGGAGAGCGCCGTGGGCAAGGCGCCGTTATTGCGCAAGCCGTTTCGACCCAGCGAGCTTGCGGCCGCGATTCGTTCGCTGTTGGATCGCGGCGCGCGCTAGCGTCTGTTCTGCTTCCTTCCTGCGAAGCGGGGGACGGCGGCTGGGGTGGGGGGTAACGCAGAAAGGCTTCAGTGCCACG
>JBEVDW010000175.1:0-5812 GCA_040513115.1 Steroidobacteraceae bacterium
GTATCCGCACGGCGGTGCCGACAACGACACCACCAATGCGACGCTACATAGCCTCGCACGACTTAGCTGAACCGCTCCTGCCACCCCATCGTTCCGTAGCGGCGAACCTGGATAGTGCGTCTACCCGTTCGAGGTGTTATGAAATTCATCTTTGAGGTGCGGATCAAGCCGGGCCATACGGCCGAGGAATATGCGGATGCATGGGTGCGGGCGAGCAAGCTGATCCAGCGCGCCCCAGGCGCCCGGGGTACGCGCTTGCACCGCAAGATCGGCGATCCGGACACGCTACTGGCCATCGCCACCTGGGATTCCAAGGAGCGACGCGACGCCATGGAAGCACGGCGCGACCAGGCCGTCGCCGCCATCGTTCGCAGCGCTGCGCCGTTCGTGGATATCCACCTGATCGGTGAGTTCGAAGAACCCGAGTGGGTCGTGATCCCGGACGTGTTCTTGAACTAGCTCCGCGATATCCGGGGTTTCACGCCGGGGGATGCGGGAGATTCCCCGGAGACGGGAGGATTTCAGGCAGGATATAAGCCTCGAGCCCGTTCCAGATCCCAAGGGACACGATGACGACTGAGACATTTCAATGGTCCGATGCCTTCCTGCTCGGCTACGGCAAGATGGACGATACCCACCGCGAGTTCGTCGAACTGGTCGCGGCAATGCTGGCCTGTCCGGACCCTGAGATGGCCGAACGTCTGCGGGCCTTTGCCACGCATGCCGAGCGCCATTTCGCGGATGAGCTGAAATGGATGCTCACCTCGCAGTTCCCCGCCACCCAATGCCATGCCGACGAACACGCGGCGGTGATGGGCTCCGTCAAACAGGTGCAGGAGCTGGTCGACGCCGGCAACATCGAGGTGGCGCGTCGTCTCGCCACTGAGCTCGCGCGATGGTTCCCAGGTCATGCGGATCACATGGACTCGGCGCTGGCGCAGTGGCTCGTGCGCAAGAAGCATGGCGGCGCCCCGCTGGTGCTGAAGCGAGGAATCAAGAAGCAGGAAGATACGGTGGGCTGAGTTACTCCACCACGCTCGCCACATCGGCCGCACTCGCCGCGCCGTTCGAACACTTCGAGCCTGCCTCCGCTCCCGCCAGCGCAGCGCAGATGTTGATGCTGGCTCCAGCTGCACTCGTGTGCGCGAGGATGCTGCGCACCTGTTCGGCATTCCAATGTCGATGAGTCGATAGCAACAGCGCGATGCTGCCCGACACATTCGCCGCCGCCAATGAGCTGCCCGACAGGAAGTCGTAGCGATCGTGCGGCAGCAGCGTGAGCACATCCGTTCCTGGCGCGAACAGCGCCGTGCGAGCAGAGGGTGCGTGACCGACGACATCGACGGCGAGTACGCCGTCGATGTCACACGGAAAACCGATCGATTCTCCTGTGGGCAGCGCGCCGACGAAGATCATGCCTCGCTTCAAACCGAATTCGACCAGACGTCGCAACAGCGGATCGCTCGGGCCACCCAGACTTAGATTCACGACATCTGCCTTCAGGTCGATCGCCGCTGCGAGCGCTTTCGCCAGCGTGAAGCTGTTGCAGCTGGCGCGCACTTCCGCATCGCTGCGCGACCAGCACGCAGCGAGCGACACGACTTTCGCTTCCGGCGCGACGCCGACGATGCCGAGCAGATTGTTCGTCGTTGCAGCAATGATTCCCGTCACCGCTGTACCGTGCGCACTGCCCGATTCGTGTGCGCCGGTAAAGTCACGAACCTCGATGGCGCGGCTCGCCAGGTCGGCATGCGCAACATCCGCAGGGGTATCGATCACCGCGACGGTCACCCCTCGTCCACGCGCCAACGCATGCGCTTCCGGCACACCCATCACCGGCAGACTGCGCTGCAAGCCCGCATACGGATCGTTGTATGCGCTCGCGTAGGTCGAGAACGCATTCAACGGTTGCGCAGACTCGACGCGCGGGTCGGACCGTAAGCGCGCCAGGACTTCGGCCTGAGCCTGTTCGTCACGCAGGCGATAGACGATGCAATGCACGCCCAGCTGCGCAATCGGCCATTGCGTCACGGGCTCCAGGCGGTGCTCGCTCGCGATCTGCGCCACCGCTGCACGCGTCGTCGATCCAACGCCATATTGCAGCGGCATGCCGTAGTCCCGCGGCGACGAGCCGGCACGGGCCGGCGGCGCGGCTCCGGCGTTGCGTAACGTGATCACGACGAAGTGAGCAGGATCGTCGTCGACCAGCACCGCATCGCGCGCGTCGCGGACGTTCGCCGTACACGCGGCGAGCGCACAGCACAGGGCGATGAGCAGCCACCGGTTCATCGATGGGGTTCACCCGCGGCCGCAGTGGATTCCGCAAACAGCACCTCATCGTGCTGACGCAACTCGGCGATTGCAGAGGCGGTTTCGCGATTGGCCACAGCGACGGTGTACACGCCGGCTTCGCTCGGTCCCGCAACGATCTCCGCGCTGACCTCGCGTAGCAAAGTGTTCACACGGTCGAGAGAGGCACTCGGTGCAAATACGACGCGGAGCGATCCTTGCGGCCGGGAGTCCGATGCGGAGAGCGTCACGTACTCGGCGCCGCGCTGCGGCACGAGCAGCGCAGCCAGCAGCCCGGCGATCGCAACGCCTTGCGCCCACACCGCTGCAACCATCCATCGCTGCCTGCGCGGCTTCATCGTGCCGATCAGTTGATCCTCCTCCGCTGGATGCTGTGGCTGTGCATCGATGCGGGCGAGCAGCTTGTTCCAGGATGCGTCCGACATCTCCATATCACCTTGCGTGCCGCGCAGCTGCGCGTGCACCTCGCGCTGCTGACGCAACTCCTCACCACATTCGGTGCAGTTCTCCGCATGCATCAGCACGCGTTGCTGCTCGGCCTCGCTCAGCCGTCCGTTGACGAGCCAGGGAATGTCGTCCCAACACTGTTCGTGATTCGTCGTCATGCTCTGCATCGTCGCTCTCGCCCGCTGGAGTTATGGAGTGGCACCTGCGAGCCGCGGCAAGGACAGTCGCAGCTTGCGGCGCGCATGGAACAGTCGCGTCTTCACTGTATTGACCGAGCAATCGCAGATGGCGGCAATCTCCTCGCAAGAGTGCCCGAGCACGTAGGCGAGCTCCAGGCACAGGCGTTGCTCGACCGGCAATTCATTGACCGCGCATTCGATCCATTCGCGCGTCTCGCTGGAGGACGTCGCTGCGCTCACTTGCAACGCTTCGGGCGCATCGAGCGCAACCAGCTCGAGCGATGCCCGGCGCACGCTTTTCAATGCACGCCGGTACGCGATGCCGACGATCCACGTGGACACACGCGACTCCCCGCGGAAGCGCTGCGCGCTGGTCCACACGACGAAGAAGGTGTCGTTGATGACCTCTTCTGCCACATCTTGCCGACGGGTCACCCGCACCAGGAATCGAGCCAGCCGACGGTAGTACAGCCCATACAGCTCGCGCAGCGCAGCGCGATCCTGCTGCGCGATGCGCTGGATCAACACAAGCTCGCTCTCATTGCTCGAGAGCGACCGGGTACTGGGCGCGACGGGCGCCTGCAAGCTGCTGTCGAGCGAAGGTTGCATCATGGCGCTAGTGAGTACCCTCACCGGGTCCCCAGGTTCAATCGCCGCTGCTGAATTTCCAGATGATGGCGCCGATCAGGGTATCGGCAGCCCGTTCGTCCCCGAACATTCGATGAGCGGTGCCGTCCGCCCGCGCATAGGTCAGGTGCAAGCCCAAGTTCGCCGCGGTGTAGCTGAGGCCGGCATGGCCGTACCAATACGACTCACCGAACAATGCGCTCAAGTCCCGTCGCCCGACGCCTGCGTTCCAGGACAACGCGCGCACGATCGGCTGATTCATCGTGAGCTCGTACGCCCAGGCTTCTTTCTTTTCCGCCAGCGCCGTGCGCGTGCCCTCCGACATGTTGGGCGACCACACGACGGAGGCGAACACCGTCGCTCGATAGCCTACGGTCAGCGCAAGCTCGTCATAGTCGTAGCGCAGAAAGGACGTGTCGTTCGGAAAAAAGTAATGCGTTGCGGTGGCCGTAGCGATCCAATCGGGCGTGACCTGCCACGCGTGGGTGAGGTACGCATCGATCTCATACGTGGCACCCGGGCCACGATTGCGATCGATCTGCGAGCCCCATACACCCACGCTCCATCGAGTGCCGACATCTGCTCGCAATCCACCTTGAATTGCGGATGCGCCGCGGGTTTGGGACACGCCCGTTTGCACATAGTCGCTCGTGAGACCCAGCGATCCGTGCCAGCTCACTTGTGCATGTGCAGCGCTGCAGGCCAACAGCAGGCTTGTAATGCAGAAGCCCAGTATCCGGCCATGAAGAAGCAAGTCGCGCCGCATCATGATGATCCCTGCGTTCGCCTTCCGGCGCGTTCAGGATACGCGCTTGCGGGACGCAGGGAATCATTGTCGTACACGACACAATGAGCCGCAGCCTCGTCCATGAGGCTGCGGCTCACCCGCTCGAGTATGTCTGATCGTTCTAATAACCCGGCGCTGGAGGTGTGGGTGTACCGGCGCTGTTCGGCGCTCCGGATGAGATCCATGAGCGAATGTTTGCAATCTGTTCAGCAGAGAGCGGCGGACCGCTGAGTGGCATGCGGCCGCCGACGATGTTCGATGCGCCTTCGACCTTGTGGACGAGATAGCTCGTGTCGGGACTGTTGGGGTTCACTCGCTTCAAGGATGGCGCTTGTTCGCTGTTCACGTTGACCAGGGCCGTGAACGATGCGGATGTGCTCGACAGATTCATCGAACCAGGCAGCACACTGCCGCCGCCCGAATGGCAGCTCGCGCAGATGGGCGTGAAGATCGTGCTCTGCAGCTCCGCCAGCGTGGCCGCTGCGGGAGGTGGTGGTGCGGTCGGCGCCTTGTCCGTCGTGAGCTGTGCGCGCAACTCGCCGTTGGGATTTGCGGGCGTATGCACATCCGCATACCACTCCCCATTGCTGAGCGAGGTGTTGTTCGCAGCCGTGATCGTTTGATCGATCGCTGACCAGTGCGCTGGCACGTTCGGATCCTTGGTCAGCGTGAGGAGCGGCGTGGTCGCGTTCACGGTCAACTGACCGACGTGAACGTGCGCGTCGGTTGCATCATCCACGCCTGTCGTCGTGAGGTGCACCGTCGCGATGTTCGTTGCGGTGTTCACCGTTGCGCCCGCAATGCCGCTCGCAGTCGTCGTGACCGGTGGGGAGACTTCGGCGCCGCTCATGTAGGCGATGGCCACCTGAACATCCGTCGGTTTCAGCTGCGCGCGAATCTCGCCTGCTAGATAGTTATCGGAATGCACGTTCACATACAACTCGCCGCGTAAGAGCTGATCGATCTGTGGCGGCGTGAAGGTGGCGCCTGGCTCGACATCCCAATGATTCGGATTCGAGCTGCTTTGTACGAGATTCACCTCGATGGGACCGGCGGTGGCCGCAGCGCCGCTGTGAATGTGCGCGAGGATCGCCGCGATGCCGGTGAGATCGATGCTACCCGTGACTGCGCCGCTGATGAGATTGAAAGTGAACTGACCCGTGCCGGTCGCAGTGGACGCCGGCGGCGGGAACGTCTCGCTCGGTGTCAACGTGATGTTGATCGTCGGCTGATTCGTCACGGTGACCGATACGGCGGCCGATGTGACGACTTGATTGTTGGAATCCGTCACGCGGGCCGTGAGCTGGTGCGCGCCGTCGGATGTTGTCGATGTGTCCCAAGTGGCCGTGAACGGCGCTGCCGTCACGTTGCCGATGACGGTGCCATCCACCAGAAACTCGACTCGCGAAACGGTCACGCCAGTATCGGTCGTAGGTGAAGCTGTGAGCTGCACAGTTCTATT
>JBEVDW010000176.1:0-4429 GCA_040513115.1 Steroidobacteraceae bacterium
GACCGACGGTCGAGTGCAGCATGTCCGTTTTTCGAGTCGGACGAAGTTTGCGCCCGAGTTGTGCGCCTCCATCGAATTGCACGATGACGTGCTGTACGACGAGACCACCTTTCGTGTGCGCAGCCGCTTCGTCGATCACGAAATCCCATGCCTGGCATATGCGATCGAGGAAAGAGCACACCTAAGAATCGACAAGGACCGCCTGATTGCACTCGGACTGGGAACCGGTGCGTGGCTGCGCGAGTTGAAACATGCGGTGCTGACGGAAGCGCCGGGCGAGACGCCTATCGAATTGCGATGGCGCGATCGACTCGGTGAGCATGCCGTGACCCGACAGGTAAGCCAGCTGCGTGACGTCGTGCTCGACGTCGTGCCTGGCCAGCGCATCGGGTACGTGACGGACCTCCGCTATACCGAGCCGAACGTTGAAGCGCTTTCGCAACTGCTCGACAACGCGGATCTGCTCTTCATCGAAAGCGTGTTTCTGGACGAGGACGCGGGTCACGCGGCGCGCAAAAATCACCTGACAGCGCATCAGGCCGGTCTGATCGCGCGTCGCGTGAAGGCCAAGGCGGTGGCGCCGTTCCACTTTTCGCCGCGGTACCAGGGACGCTCAGCAGAGCTGATCGCCGAAGTGCAGACAGCGTGGTCCGCTTCGTAGCGATCGGAACCGCGCGGGCTATTGGGCTTTGCCCGCTTTCGTTGCCTCTGGAACCTCGACCAGTCTTCCCGTTTCCACGTTGTAGATGAACCCGTAGATCGGGATGCCGCGCGGGACCAAGGGATGGTTTCGAATGCGCATCACATCCGCGACCACGCTTTTCGATTGGTCCTTGATCGTCAGCCAGTCGACGAACTGCCCTTCAGTGGAGCCGCCCCGAGCCGGTGTCGCGCCAGTCCTTGCCATCGAAGCTCGCCGTTTCCAGACTGCTGGCGAGCAGATCCCGCATGACTTCGTCGCTGAACAGCTCCATGCCGCAGTTCGTGTGATGGATGACAAACCATTCGCGCGTGCCGAGTTACTTGTACGAAATGACCAGCGATCGTATGGCGTCATCACTGGCCCGGCCGCCGGCGTTGCGGATGACATGAGCGTCTCCTTCCGCGAGCCCGGCATACTTGGATGGATGAAGCCGCGCATCCATGCAGGTGAGAATCGCGAACCTGCGCGCCGGTGGCAGCGCTAACTTGCTCTTGTCGCCAAAGTTCTCGGCAACACGGGCATTCGCCTTCAGAACCTCTTCAAGTAACTCGCTCATCGTGTTGCCTCCTTCGGCAAGGTGGTCTGTCAACACCCTTCCCTCCGGTAGAGCGAAATAATTGTAGGAGCCCACGTAGTCTTAGAACGGCACGTTCCGATCTTGTGCCTGCGCCGCCCGCTGCGCAACCATAGCCTCTACCCATAGCCTGGAGCAGAATTCCGGAGCCAGGCATTCGCCGTGGTGATCGCGGTCGCAAGGCAAAGGAGATTCCCGTGGAACTGACCACTGTGCGCATCGATAAACCAGCCGATATCAACTTCATTCTCGGCCAGTCGCACTTCATCAAGACCATCGAGGATCTGCACGAAGCGATCGTGCAGACAGTGCCTCAAATGAAGTTCGGCATCGCGTTTTGCGAGGCCAGTGGCCCGAGTCTGGTCCGGCATACCGGGAACGACACGGAGCTCATCGAGCTGGCGCAAAGAAATGCCTTGGCTCTGAGCTGCGGACATTGCTTCATCGTCTTCATGAGCGGCGGTTTCCCGATCAACATCCTGAACACCATCAAGGCGGTACCCGAGGTCTGCGGCATCTACTGCGCGACGGGCAATCCGGTGGAGGTCATCGTGGCCGAAACCGGGAACGGGCGCGGCATCCTGGGCGTCATCGATGGCGACAAGAGCAAAGGGATCGAAACCGAGTCCGACGTTGCAGCGCGCAAGCAGTTGCTCCGAAAATTCGGCTACAAACTGTGACCGGTACCGCACGGGATCATCGCAGTGACCATGGACTCAATCGCCGCGACTTTCCGCTTCTATGAGGAACTGAACGACTTCCTCGCGCCCGACCGACGCGGCCACGAGTTCGTCTGTGCGTGCGCGCGTGCGGCGACCACCAAGCACATGATCGCAGCCTTCGGGGTGCCGCACACCGAGGTCGAACTGGTGCTGGTCAATGGCGAATCGGTAGGCTTCGACTGTCTGCTGGGCGACGGCGATCGGGTGGCCGTCTATCCCAAGTTCGAGGCGCTCGATGTCGCGCCACTGCTGCGCGTGCGCGAACGGCCGCTGCGCGTCATGCGCTTCATCGCCGATGCTCATTTGGGCGGGCTTGCTCGACTGCTGCGCATGAGCGGATTCGACACCCTGTACGACAACTACTTGCGCGACGACGAAATCGAGCGCATCAGCAGCGCCGAAGGCCGCATTGTGCTGACGCGCGATCGTGAACTTCTCAAGCGGCGCGGCATCACGCACGGGTGCTATGTGCATGCCGTGCGATCGCCACAGCAGTTACGCGAGGTCTTCGATCGCCTTGACCTCGCCCGCAGTGCCCGACCGTTCACGTTGTGTCTGCGCTGCAATGCCCCGCTGCACTCGATCGACAAGACACAGGTAGCAGCGGCGCTGCCGCCGAACGTGCGCGCGCATTGCGAGCGCTTCAGTTTCTGCAGCGTCTGCGAGCGCGTATTCTGGGAGGGATCGCACTGGCGTCGCATGCACTCGATGCTCGAAGAGCTGCTGGCGCCGTCGTGACAGCCGGCCGCATGGGCAAAGAAAGCCGTCGATGGATGGAAGCGTCGGATGTCATTCCGATGTTTCCCACGCTGGTCTGGAAGATTCAGATCGAGACAGGCTTGCGCAACGCTCTGGATGCAAAGATCTCGGCAGTGCTGGCGGAGCTGCGGCGCGATCTGAGGCCACTGCCTGCCGGTCAGGGCTGGCAATCAGTGCAGACCTTGCATAAACGCGAGGAGTTTCGCGAGCTCGTTGCCTGTGTCAATCGCGGCGCCGACAGCATTCTGCGAGTCCTGCGCATCGGCGTGGAGGCATACGAAATCACCGGTTGCTGGGCCACGGTGCTCGCCCCCGGCGCTGCACACAAGCCGCATAGCCACCCGAACAACTTTCTGAGCGGCGTCTACTATGTCCGTGTCCACCCGGGCGCCGACACGATCAATTTTCATGACGCGAGACCTCAGACCGGGATCATCCGACCCCCGGTGGTGGAGCTGACATCCCAGAACACTGACCAGGTCGTGGTCACAGTGCGCAACGGCACGCTACTGATGTTCCCCGCGTGGCTGGAGCACTCGGTGGACGCGAATATCAGCAAGGAAGAAAGAATCAGCGTCAGCTTCAACATCATGTTTTCGTCCTTCACCGAACTGCTGAGCAAGCCGCTTTGGTAGGACAACATTGAAGGGTCCCCGAAAGTGGACCCTTGAGGCAGGTTCCCCACAAAAGAAAACCGCGCAGCTAACGGCTAGCGCTAGTCAGGGGTAGGCCCGTCGCCTGCTAAAGAAAACGCTAAAGGGTGCCGCGGGAGCTAAGCGGCTTCCGTCCGTGGCTACTGGAGCGTCATGGATCAAACGACACGCGGTCGCGCCTGGGAAATCGATGCGCTGCGCGGTTTGATGCTCGTGCTGATGACGGCAACGCATCTGCCGACGCGGTTTGCCAGCGCCCTTGGCCAGCCGTTTGGATATGTCTCGGCCGCCGAGGGATTCGTTCTTCTGTCTGGGTTCATGGCTGGTCGCGTCTATATGCGACGCCAGCAGAAGCGCGGAGAAGCCGAAATGCGCTCGGCATTCCTGAAGCGGGCATTGAAGATCTACGCATGGCAGGTGGCGCTGCTGCTGTTTCTCTTCAGCTTCATCGCGCTGATCGGCGGTGCACGCCAGCAGGCCGCAATCGTCAATCTGCTGACCTATTTCTGGGAGCAGCCGCTCGCGGCCTTCATCAACGGGCTCCTTCTTCTTTACAACCCGCCGCTGCTCGACATCCTCCCGATGTACATCCTGTTCATGCTGACCAGCGCGCCGCTTCTCATGCATGGCCTTCGCAGCGGCTGGGCGCCGATCCTCGCGGGCAGCGTCGGACTTTGGATTGCAGCCCAGTTCAACGTTGGCGAATGGATCTACCAGTGGCTGGCCGATCTGGCTAGAGTGAAGGTGCCGCCGGTAGGCGAAACCGGATCTTTCTCGATCGTGGCGTGGCAGCTGCTGTGGGTGCTTGGCCTTTGGATGGGTGCGACCGAGGTCGCTACTTCAGAGGGCGACGAACAGGCTACGCCGCGCCGCTTTCCGGCCTGGATGGTATTGACTGCCATCGTCATCGCCCTCGTGGGCATCGCCTGGCGTCACGTACTGGGTCAAGCGCCGTTCGGAGGCGACGTCACGCTGAACCTTCTGTTCGACAAATGGAAGCTCGGGCCGCTGCGCATCA
>JBEVDW010000177.1:0-14019 GCA_040513115.1 Steroidobacteraceae bacterium
GAACCGTCGGGCTGCTGCCTGATTTCCTCGATTCGCCCGGCGACGAACTGGTACATCTCGGCAACGGCGTCGACCGACTTCAGATACTCCTCGCGCGGGGTCTGGCCCATCATCGTGCTGAAGAGCTGATCGGTCCACGCGTTGACCCTGCCCATGTTGTCGAGTGACGCGCCAAGGAAATTGAGAATGATCGAGAGCGGCAGCTTCTGTGCAAACTGCTCGAGGAAGTCGACCGTCGCGCCACTATCGAAGGGCGTCAGGTATTGGTCGATCTGCGCTTTGATCAGCGGCTCGATCTTGCGGATCGCTTGGGGTGACAACGCCTCCATCACCAGCCGGCGATAGCGACCGTGGATCGGCGGATCAGTGAACAGCAGCGTGTGAGGCGCCAGCCAGCCCTTCGCTCTCAGTCGCTGCGCGACTTCGGGATCGCGCTGTTCGAGCGACAGTCCCTGGCAGACGCGAAACACGTTGGGATCGACCTGGTTCGAGAACACCTCCGGCTGGCTCACGGCGGCGCGAATGTCCTCCGCGCGCGTGACGAAGTAGGCGCCGGTCCGGGGCTCCAGATACACGGGTGCTTGCGTGCGCAGAGCGGCGAAAAACTCGAGCGGGTTGCTCTGCAACTGCGGATCCAGGAAGTCGAAATCGGCGGGTGCTTTCATCGGGCTCAACCTTGGCAAAACGACCATCTGCGGTTAAGGGACGCACGGCAAAGTGTACGAATCAACTGGGCGGGGTGCCGGCAACGAGGCATAGAAATCCTGCCAGGGCACATAGAAATCTCGCCAGGGGGCGGATAGGCTGTTGGGCATCTGATGCTCCCGGAGCGGGAGGGTAATCAACATGCTGCGTCCGCTGCGAGTCAGGCACTACCTCGGGGTCATGCAGGAGCTTGGGTTCGACACCGCCCCGATCCTGGATGGCACCAACGTGGAAGAGGGACGCCTGACGGATCCAAGCTACCTCGTGAGCACCGAGCAGTGCCATGCCGTGGTGGCCAACATGGTCCGGCTGAGCGGTAACCGCGGCATTGGGCTCGACGTGGGCCGCATGACGCACCTCACCGACCTCGGCATCGTTGGCTATGCGATCGCCGCCTCCAGTACGTTGGAGCAGGCGATCCATCTATGGGTGCGATTCGGTAAGACGTCCTTGGGCTTTCCATTTCTGATGAAGCGCATCGAGCAGTCGAGCGATGTCGGCCGCTGGGGTATGTCGGCCGCGACCACGGGCTTGGAGAACGCGACGTTTCGCTTCTATGTCGAAGAGACCATCGCGATGGGCGCGGAGTTGGGACCACTGCTCACGGGATGCCCGATGCAGTACGAGGAACTGCATTTCTCCTACTCGGCACCCTCATACGTGGCGCGCTATGAAGCCGCGTTCGGTTGTCCGCTGCACTTCGAGTCGCCACACACGTATGCCGTGGTGAAGTCACCATCGCTCGACACGCCGGTGAAGAGCAGCGACAGCGAACTGCGCGAGCTGTGCATTCGTCACTGCGATTCGCTCGCGCAACGCGATCAGTTGAGCGGCCCGATTAAGTCGCGTTTGCGCGAAGCATTGAAGGCGCGCGGCTCGATTCCGACATCCGAACAGGCCGCGCAAGCCCTGAATCTGAGCACGCGCTCCCTCGCGCGGTATCTCCAGCAGGAGGGTACGAGCTTTCAAGTGGTGCTCGATGAGTTCCGCTGTGATCTCGCCAAGGAATACTTGAGCGCGGGTATCTGGACGAAGGAAGTCGCGTACCTGCTCGGCTTCTCGCATGTCGATTCGTTTCGGCAGGCATTCAAGGCGTGGACGGGTGCGACGGTCGGTGCCTATCAAGCGGCGATGGGTCGAGAGCGCAGCACATCGCGTCGACACGCGGGGTGAGCGAGAAGCTCTCGCTCACCCCTGTTCGTCACTTCACATTCGCGTTGGCGCCGGCGCTGGCATTCGTCTGCATCGAGGTGGAAGGCTGAGGAGCAGTGGCTTGCGGCTCCGCTACAGCTGCTGACTCACCGTCGGACTTCGCGGGCGAGCTCACTCCCGGTAGCAACGCACCGTTGCCTCTCCCAGCGCCGCTGGCCGAGCTATCACCCATCAGCGTGGAAAGACTACCGCTGCTCTGCCCGGATCCGGCAGCGCCAAGCACCGGCACAGTCGGCTGCGGCGATGTACTCGGTGTCGACTCTGCGGCCGCTTCCTGCGACGAGGCTGCCGTCTGACTCACGGACTTCTGCGCATCGATGGAGCCTGCGGCATTCAGCGCCCCATTGGCATTTGCCGCAGCCACGTTGGTCAATGCTGCGCTCTCGTTGGCGGCGCTCTGAGCCGCAATGTTGGCCGTCGTCGCGACGTCATTCGCCGCGGCAGCCGCTTCGCTCTTCACCGCAGTCGTCGTACTGGCAGCTCGGTTGTGTACACGAGTGACTGTGTCTCCGGTCATGCCACCGACGCGCCCAACAGCGCCGCGTGTGTGATCGACGATCGGTGCCGTGTTCAATGATCCGTTGAGCGAGCCACTGCCCATCACCGAACCGGAGATGGAGCCGAGACCGCCAAGGCCACCGCCGAGGACCTGGCCGGAAGCCACGTTGACGACGGCAGACAATGCAAAGCTGGTGCTGGCCAGGATGATGCGGATGTGGGTGTTCATGATTCGTCCTCCTCTCGAGCCGCGGCCAATCCGCGGTGTTTGTGAGAAGGACGAAGGGCACTCGCGATTTATTCCCGCCGCTGCGCTTGAATCGGAACGGGCGCTGCGAGCAGCCCAAATCCGTAGGTCGTGTCGAATCCAGGTTTGCCTAGATCACGGGCCTGGGTTGCGAGCTGTTTGACAATATCCGCCTGTGCACCGGGCCGGACAGCACGATCGCCGGATGCAATGAGCGCGGCGACGATCGGTGCGGCGAACGAAGTGCCGCGGACCGCGGCGTACGCATTGTCGATCGTTGCCGCCGTGATATCCGCACCGGCTGCCGCGAAATCCACTTGCGGTCCGCGCAATGCTTCGATGATCACACGCTCTTTGCGGTCGACGCCCGTTACACCAATGACACCGTCATACGCAGCCGGGTACAGCGGCTTGGCATTCGGCCCATCGTTGCCGACGGCAGCAACGATCACATGCCCTCGCTGCAGCAGCGCTTGAACGATGCGCTCGAGCATCCGATTCGCGGGACCCACCAGGCTCACATTGATGACCGCGACTCGTTCGCGGGCCATCCATGCGAACGCACTGGTGATCGCAGTGACTGACCCACCCGTGGGCTCGTTGCAGTAAACATCGGCGCTATACAGATCCGCAGGCCGCGTTCCGATCTGCATCGCGATAAGCGATGCGACCGCAGTACCGTGAGAGCCTGGAAGGATGTTGCCGTTGCAGCCAAGCGCGTGAATCGCTGTCGTCGCGAAGACGGGATGCGTCTGTTGTACGCCCGTGTCGACGAGTCCGATGCGCACGCGATCGGGCGACTCAGCGGCACTTGTCGACACTGGAGCTGTCTCGGGTGGCTTCGTCTCGGTCGTGCCACTGCCGGTGTACACATGGTTGTAGTCGTACGTGCCCGCCGGATCCAACTGTTGCAGGCGTCGCAACGCGCGATGCGTCGACAGCCCTCGTGGCGCAAGCAGCACCACGAGGCGGGTACCGAGCTCCTCCGAGCGCTGCTCTCGCGCAATCGTGAATCCATCCGCCTGGACACGCTGCAAAGACTCCGGCGATGGATCGAAGCTCAACAGCTCACTGCGTACGATGGGTTCGCCGCGGGGGTCGCGCTCGAGAACGTCACGATGCTGCCGCAACAGACTACCGATCTGCAGACGGCGCAGATCACGCAAGTCCGTCTGTTCCAGAGTGTGCCCTACTGTACCCAGCGTCCGATCCAATGGTCCGGTGACGATCGGCACTTGCGGCAGCTTTACGCCCGGGAGCTGAACCTGTGCCTCGGCGCCAAAGGTGCAAAGGCACGAGACTGCGAAGGTGATTGCGAGTGTCCTCGATATCATGATGCCGACCATCGTAAGGGTGCGGCCAAGCGCGAATCCAGCGCGATCGCGGGTGCGGAATATAATCGCCCGGCCAAGCGTCTCTCATACAGATACAGGTGGACATGCCGCAATCGCTCGAAACCGTCCGTGCCCGGCTGATCGACGCACTCCCGCGACTACGGCGGTTCGCCCGCACGATCACGCGTCACGTGCACGATGCCGACGATCTCGTGCAGCTGGCGACCGAGCGCGCCTTGCAGCGCTATGCGCAATGGGACGGCGAATCGAAGTTCGAAAGCTGGATGTTCGGCATCATGCGTAACGCCTGGATCGATGAGGCACGTTCACGCAAGCGACAGAGCCAGGTGCTCGCGCCGGAGGAGGCAGGCGAGCACGTCGGCGATCGGGGCTTGGAACCACAAGAAGCAGCGTGGTCCGTTCAAGCCGCACTCGAACAGTTACCGGAGGAACAGCGTCTCGTGATCGGCCTGGTGCTCGTTGAAGGTCTCGCCTACAAGGAGGCGGCCCACGTGCTGGACATCCCGATCGGCACGGTCATGAGCCGACTCGCACGCGGACGCGAAGCATTGCAAGGCCTGTTGAAGGCGAAGCATCCATGAACATCACTGACGAAGTCCTCATGGCCTATGCCGAT
Organism: Steroidobacteraceae bacterium; assembly: GCA_040513115.1. GTDB lineage: Bacteria > Pseudomonadota > Gammaproteobacteria > Steroidobacterales > Steroidobacteraceae > DATELY01. Next base: position 4,634 of record JBEVDW010000177.1, read on the forward strand.
GGCGAGCTCGATGCCGCGGCGAGCGCCGAAGTAGAGGCGGCGCTCGCGGCTGATCCCGCTTTGGCAGAGCGGGTACAGGAGCATCGGGCGCTGCGGACGCAGCTGCAGAGTGCATTCGATCCGGTGCTGGAGGAGAGTGTTCCAGATCACCTGATCGCTGCGGCAAAAGCGTCCGTGCAAGCGAAACGCACCGTCGTCGATCTCGAAGAGGTACGCCAGAAGCGCACGGCCACACCGACTCAACATTGGTCACTAGCGCAGTGGGCCGCGATCGCGGCAAGTCTCATGATCGGACTATTCATCGGCCATAGCGCGTTACAGGGCAACGATCCCATTGCCATGCGCAACGGCGAGCTGGTCGCGGGAGGCACGCTGGCGGACGCACTGACGACGCAGTTATCGAGGGATGAAGGTGGCGAGCATCGCATCGGCCTCACGTTCCGCACGAAACAAGGTGAGTACTGCCGTACGTTTGCGAGTGTGGAGAAGCAGGCCATCGTGGGTGTCGCGTGTCGCGCGAATGACGCCTGGAAAGTGCGAGCCGTGAGCGAAGCCCAGGCTGCGAATAGCGACTACCGAATGGCGGGCTCATCGATGCCAGCCGCGGTGCGCGCCGTGGTGGAAGATGCGATGCAAGGAGAGCCACTGACCGTTGCCGAGGAGCAGGCCGCGCGGGGGTCAGGCTGGAAGTGAGGTTCAAATCCAGTGTCCCTCGCAATGGGCATGTTCCGATCTCCTCCGGCGGGTCGAGCAAGGCTATCGTGTAACCAGACTCACTGACGCTGCGACTGCACTTCCGGAGACCGCACTCATGTATTCGATCATTGGCGTACTGAAGAAACCCGATTCATGGACGACCGCGCAGTTCCGCAAATGGTGGCTCACGGAACACGCGGAGAATGCGAAGAAGTTGCCCGGACTCCGTCGCTACACCGTCCATCCCCTCGAGCATCATCTGGATGCAGTGACCGGCAAGCTCGAGGGAGCGCCCTCTTACGATGGCGTTGCGTTTCTCTGGTTCGACGACGAGGCTGCCGCACGTGCGGCATTCGCATCGGGCGCCGGTCAGCATGATGTGCAATCGTTCGGCGAGACACCTGTGTCCGTACTGGTGTTCGGCTCCGCCGAATCGCGCGAGATGCTGTAGCGCTCGCACATGAAGATCGGCATCTCCATTCCCAACAACTGGGGCGTCGAAGATGCTACGCACCTCATCGATGTCGCGGTGCGAGCCGAAGAGTCGGGACTGGCCGCCGTGTGGACATCGGAGCATCTGATCAACACGAGCTATGTGCGCTCACGCATCGGCGACCGTCCGTACTATCACCCGCTCGCGATTCTGTCCTGCGTTGCCGGCTGCACTAAGCGCATCGAGCTCGGCACCTCGGTCATCGTGCTGCCGTTTCACAATCCGTTCGACCTCGCCAAGTACATTGCCACGCTCGATCAGCTCGCTCGCGGGCGCGTGATCTTCGGCGTCGGCGTCGGCAACGTTCGAGAAGAGTTCGAGGCACTCAACATACCCTGGAACAGGCGCGGTGCGATGACGGACGAATCCATTGCAGTGATGCGAACGCTATGGCGCGAAGGAGTTGCGACTCATCGTGGTGAGTTCTGGAATTTCTCCGGCATTCACACTTCGCCGAAACCCTTCGGCAACCGTGAGATCCCGATCTGGATCGGCGGCATGAGCGTGCCTGCGTTGCGCAGAGTCGCGAGTGTCGGCGATGGCTGGCAGCCCACAGGCATCACCGCGGAAGAGTTTCGCCAACAGACAGAGGAGATCCAGTCCCTCGCAACGGCTTACGGCCGGGATCCGAGCGCGATTCGACTGTGCATGCGCTTCAACATCGCGCTGGGAAACGAGGTCATCACCGATGTCGAGCGTCGCTCGACTGTTCGTGGCGATGATCTCGACGGGATCATCGCGACCGCGGAGGCGTTTGCGCAGGCTGGCGCCACGGATTTCATCTATGCGCTCAATTCGAATGACAAAGCGGCACTCGATAGGACGATCGATGTGCTGGCGAGGGAGCTACTACCGCGGTTTGCATGACCTGCAATCGCCGCATCGACGACTAGGTTCTAGTCCGATGGCCGTAGCACGGCGCGGCTGACCTACGCAGTTTCAACATGGCCGGTGCCCTTTCGCTTCGCGCACTCAGATGCCAGACTTTCGCTCGCAAAGGTTTCATCGCCTTTCGCAACGAGCCTACGGATTGGCATGCACCAGGGAGCGGCAATGAGCGTGAATCGGAATCCTCCTGCTATTGCGGCAGTCTACGATCGGGCTGGAGCCGGTGATTTTCACGAGACGGAGTTCGACGCCGAGGCATTGTTCGGCCTTGGAGTGGATGACGATCCGATCCCGTCACTGACACCCGTTCCTCGCCACTACGATGGACAACGTACGCCAATCACACCGCTGGAGGCGCTGGAGTTGGAACAGACCATCGACGATCTGCAGAGGTTGGTGTGGCCGGAGTGGTTGGCGTCGAAGTAGCGGCGGCTGCATTCCTAATTGCCCTCCCCCCGCTGCAGAGGGAGGGAGGGCACTCAACCGACATCCTTCCGACTGACTGCAGGGTCCGTGCTGCTCAGTTCAGCTTACAGCCTACTCCGAGTATCTGGCCGCCGTCGGAACCGGCCGTCCATGTACCGTTGAGCCCACCTGTCGTCGTATTCAGAGTTGCTGTGATAGCAGGCCCGGACGACATCGTTGCCGTTAACGTATCGCCGCTCAACGATGCGGTGACAGTGCTTCCCGTATTGGATTGCCGAATATCTGGAACTGCTGTTGCCGTGACCTGATTGTTCGACGCGATGTCGAAGAAGATACCGCCCACGGCGGTGCCGCTGGGGAAGGTGCCGCGATAGAGCGTGGATTGAAACTTGTAAGCGGCAGTGGCCGATCCAGCGGCACGCGAACCTGTAAAGTTACCCCCCGACCACGTTCCGGAAATGTCATTCAACGAGCTGAAGGTGCCACTGAAGCTTGAGCCCGTTGAACCGATCCCCGCCAGGAATGCGAGACTCTGCGCTACGGGCAGTGTCGAAGGATTGAACCCAAGCGGAATGAGTTCCTCGTCTTCGGTGCTGTATGCGGCACCGGCGAGAGAGCCCGTCACACCGAGGAATGTGATCCAGCGCCCTTTGTCGTCACCCGAGTAGGTGCCGGTGAAGAAGCCCGAGTACAGACAACGCACGGTTGCTTCCATGTGCGTTCTGGCCGCCACCGCTGTTGGCAACGAGCGAATAGACCCGTCGACCGACGTGTCGCCGATGATGGACGTTGCTCCCAATGCCGCATCCAGATCCGCCGTTGTGAAATCAACTGTCGGCCAGTTTGCAGCACGTTCACGCAATGTCTGAGATATCGTGATGCCATTGCTCGGATCACCATCCGAGTCCATCAACATGAGAAAGCGCACGATGTTCTGCACGTGAGGCATCGTGCTAGTTCCACCCGTAACGAGATCCACTGGCGTTACAACGCCTTTTCCATTGGCGGTTCCGACGGTCACTGCACCGACCTTGAATGTGACGGTCTTGCCGGTTTCGTACGTGAATGAGCCATCGGTGCCTGTGACACCGCTTTGTCCGCCAGACGTGTAAGAAAGTCCAGCGACGTTCGAATCTTTGAACACACCGGTCGCCGTAGTCGCCACCGGAGGAGTCGGCGTACCACCACCGCCATCATCGCCGCCGCCACCACCACAACCATATAAACCGATCAAAGCAGCGGTGCCCGCGCACGCTGCGAGTACACGTGTAGCCATGATGTCTCCCTTCCCGCTTTGAGCTGATTGAATCAGTTTCAGCTGATTTTAGTTGGTTGCAGTTGAACTTGATTCTTGTTGCGATCAACTGCGGGATCAGACTAGCCCTCGACGTGCCGCTACGCAACGGCTAGTCAACGGCCGTTTGCAAATTGAGGGAGCGAGTTGACAGAAGAACGAGCGAGGACGCCGAAGCGTCGGAATTCTTTACGCCCCGACCGCGCTGCTCGGCCGCGGACTCTCCGAGAGTTGGTTCAGCAGGTTCGCCAACACATCGAAGTTGAGCGGCTTGACCAGGTGCAGATCGAAGCCCGCTTCACGGGAGCGGCGCAGATCTTCGCTCTGGCCCCAGCCGCTCAGCGCGACGAGCATTATCGTGCGACCCCATGGCTCTGCACGAATGCGGCGTGCCACTTCATATCCGTCGAGTTCCGGCATGCCGATGTCCAACAACGCGAGCTCCGGCTTCCACGTGCTGGCCAACGCAGCCGCCTGCGCACCATCGGCCGCCTTGCAGACTTCGTGGCCGTTGCACTCGAGCAGGATGGCGAGGCTTTCCAGCGCATCGCGATTGTCATCGGCGACGAGGATGCGCCGGGGAATGTTGTCGCCCGCGCGAGCTGGAGCAGGCGTCGATGAGGCCGGCTCGCTCGAAGATGCAAGCGCCTCGATCAGTGGCAGACGCACGGTGAACTCACTGCCGCGATCGACCCCCTCGCTGTAGACGAGCACTTCACCGTCGTGCATCTCGACGAGTCTGCGAACGAGCGCGAGGCCGATCCCCAAGCCAGTCTGCGTCTTGTCCGCGCCGCGATTCAATTGCGAGAACAGATTGAACAGCCGCGGTATCGATTCGGGCGGGATGCCGATGCCGTTGTCCTTGATCTTGATCTCGACGTTCGCGCCGTTGCGGATAGCGCTCACCTCGATGTGGCCGCCGGGATTCGTGTACTTCACTGCGTTGGTCAGCAGGTTGCCCACGACTTGAGTCAAGCGCGTGAGGTCGCCTTCGACGATCAACGCACCATCATCACATTTCAACGCGAGCTGATGATTGAACTCGACAACCATCGGCTGCACGGTCTCGACGGCACGCGCGAGCAGGGTGTTCAATGCAATCTGTTCCTTGCTCAAATTGATCGTGCCGCGCGTGATGCGCGACACGTCGAGCAGATCGTCCACCAAGCGAGTGAGATGCAACACCTGACGATCGATCACATCGCGCGCCCACTCCAATTGCGGATTGTTCAACGGCAGGCGCGTCATGATTTGCACAGCATTTCGTATCGGCGCGAGCGGATTGCGCAGCTCGTGCGCCAGCATCGCGAGGAACTCGTCCTTGTGCCGATCCGCCTCTTTCATCGCCTTCTCGACGCGCACGCGTTCGGCGATTTCTCCCTCGAGGACGAAGTTGGTTTGCGCGAGCTCCTGGTTTGCGTTCTGCAGATGGCGATTGAGCTGCTCGAGCTCGCGCGTCTTCTCGGCCTGCAGCGTCGTATTCGCTTCCTCAAGACGTGTGTTGGCTTCCGCGAGACTGCGATTGAGCTGTTCCAACTCGCGCCGCTGACAATGCAGCTCCACGAGCACGGCAACCTTGCTGCGCAGAATCTCCGGCACGACAGGAATGGACACGTAGTCGACCGCGCCCGCCTTGTACCCTTTGAGACGATCGAGCTCCGACATGTGCACGCCGGTCACGAAGATGATGGGCGTGCGCTCGAAGCGTGGATGGTCGTGAATGAGCGCCGCCGTCTCGAAGCCGTCCATGCCGGGCATGCTGACGTCCAGCAGCACGACCGCGAACTCGTGCTTCATGAGCTTCTCGAGCGCCTCCAGACCGGAGCGGGCCGAGATCAAGTTCTGATCCAGCTCGCCCAAGATGGATTCGTACGAAAGCAAACGCGCCGGCTGGTCGTCGACCAGCAGGATGTTCACTTTCTCGGGCGTTGTGCGAGCAGTAGGCATGAAACCTATCTCACCGGTGCAACCACATGCGCACGAGCGATAGTAGCTGATCGGTATTCACCGGTTTGGCCACGTAATCCGACGCCCCTGCCTCCAAGCATTTCTCGCGGTCGCCTTTCATCGCCTTCGCAGTGAGTGCAATGATCGGCAACTGCCTGAATTTCGCGTTGGAGCGAATGCGCCGCATAGTCTCATAACCATCCATCTCCGGCATCATGACGTCCATCAGGACCAGGGACAGCTCGGGCGTCTTGTCGATGATGTCGATGGCGTCCTGGCCGTTGGTCGCGCTGATGACGTTCATGTGGTGCCGCTCGAGCAGGCTGTTCAGGGCGAAGATGTTCCGGATGTCGTCGTCCACGACGAGCACCTTGCGACCTTGCAGCGGCTCATCGCTCTGGTGCAGCGCCTCGATCATGCGCTGCTTCGCGGGCGGCAAGTCTGCGATCACGCGATGCAGGAACAGAGCCGTCTCATCCAGGAGACGCTCGGGGGACTGCACTCCTTTCAGAACGATGCTCTTGGCCTTCTTACGCAGCTCTGTTTCCTCGGCATCCGTCAACTCACGACCGGTGAACACGACGATCGGTGTCTCGCGCATCTGCGGATCTTGCTGCACTTCGGTCAACAAATCGAAGCCGGAAATGTCGGGCAGCCTGAGGTCGAGTACCACGCAATCGTAGTTCTGCCGGCGCATCGCACTGAGCGCTTCCGCACCGGTATTGGCGGCAGTGATCTCCACGTCTTCATGGCCGATCAGCTCGGCGATGCTCATCTGCTCCGCCGGATCGTCCTCGACGACGAGCAGCTTGCGCGAGCGCGGCTCGGAGAATTTCTTGATGCGCTCCAGTGCCGCTTCCAACCCATCGGTGGTGACCGGCTTGTTCATGAACGAGAAGGCGCCGCGCTCGAGGCCGTACTGCCGCTCCTCCTCCACCGTGAGAATCTGCACGGGGATGTGGCGTGTCGTCGGATCCTGCTTGAGCTGATTGAGTACGGTCCAACCCAACATGTCCGGCAGGAATACATCGAGCGAGATCGCGAGCGGCCGATGCTTGCGTGCCAGCAGCAACGCTTCAGCCCCTGTCTTCGCAACGATGGCCTTGAAGCCGTGATCGCGCGCCAGATTGAGCAGCACGCGGCCATAGTGCGGGTCATCTTCGACGATGAGCAGCACACGATCGTCGGATACGAGCGATTCGCGATCGTCGATCAGCTCTTCCACACGGGGCAGCGGCAAGTTCATCGCCGGGAATTGCGCCGGTTTCACTTCCACAGGTGCCGCGGGTTCGCTCCCCGTGCGGTTGTACGCCGATCCCACATAGGTCAGCGGCAGGTACAACGTGAATGTGCTGCCGACACCGGGGGCGCTCGTCAGGCGAATCTCACCGCCGAGCAAGTGTGCCAACTCGCGGCTGATCGCAAGGCCCAGGCCTGTGCCACCGTACTTGCGCGCGGTACCGGCATCGGCCTGTTGGAACGCCTCGAAAATGAGGCGCTGCTTCTCGGGTGCAATGCCGATGCCCGTATCGGTCACGGAGAACTCGACAACTGTTGGCACCTGACTGAGAACCGGGTGATCGGGCGTGTAACCGCCGCTCGCAATACCCACGTGCAATCGCACCCCGCCATGGGCAGTGAACTTGAGCGCGTTCGACAGCAAGTTCTTCAAGACCTGCATCAGACGTTTCGAGTCCGTCGTGATGCTGCGGCCGAGGCGCGGATCCAGATCTGCGGTGAAGCTGAGCTTCCGGGCCTCGGCTTCGTGACGGAAATTGCGCTCGATGGTCTCCTTCAAGTGCGAGAACAGCAGGTCCTCGGATTCCACCGTGACCGTGCCGGACTCGATCTTGGACAAGTCGAGAATGTCGCTGATGAGATTGAGCAGGTCGGTGCCAGCGCCGTGAATCGTCTTGGCGAACTCGACCTGGCGCGCGGTGAGGTTGCTGTCCGGGTTCTCCGCGAGCTGCTGACCGAGAATCAGGATGCTGTTCAGCGGTGTGCGCAGCTCATGCGACATGTTCGCCAGGAACTCGGACTTGTACCGCGACGTGAGCGCAAGCTCCGCGGCCTTCTCTTCCAACGCGCGGCGTGCGAGCTCGATTTCCTGATTCTTGCGCTCCACTTCGGCGTTCTGCTCGGCCAGCAAGCGTGCCTTGTTGGCCAACTCTTCGTTGGTCTGCTGCAACTCTTTCTGTTGCGTCTGCAGTTCGCCTGCGAGCTGCTGCGATTGCGTGAGCAGGCCCTCGGTACGCATCGTCGCTTCGATGGTGTTCAACACCACACCGATACTGCCGGTGAGCTGTTCGAGGAAGGCGAGATGCGATGCCGTGAAGTCGTGCATCGTCGCCAGTTCGACCACGGCCTTCACCTGACCTTCATACAGCACCGGCAACGCAATGACATTGCGCGGACGTGCTGCAATCAATCCGCTGCGGACGCGAATGACGTCCTCGGGAATCTCGTTCAGAAGAATGCGTCGACCGTCCGCGGCGCACTGGCCGACCAAGCCTTCGCGCAGCTTGTAGCAGCGCGGTGCCGAGTTCTCGAGCGGATCGGCGTAGGTGGCAAGTTGCTTCAGTTGTGCATGCGAGTCGGTGCTTTCCATGACATAGACGATGCCTTGCTGCGCATGGACGAGCGGTGCGAGCTCCGCCAACAGCATCTGACCCACGGTCACGAGGTCGCGTTGTCCTTGCATCATGCGGCTGAACTTCGCGAGGTTCGTCTTCAGCCAGTCCTGCTCGGTGTTGCGCTCCGGCGTGGCGCGCAAGTTGCCGATCATCGCGTTGATGTTGTCCTTCAGCTCGGACACCTCACCGCGCGCATCGACCTGGATCGACCGCGTGAGGTCGCCCTTCGTCACGGCCGTCGCCACTTCTGCGATGGCGCGCACCTGCGTCGTCAGATTCGCGGCGAGCAGGTTCACGTTCGCCGTGAGATCTTTCCACGTACCGGCTGCACCGGGCACGTTCGCCTGACCGCCGAGACGTCCCTCCACGCCCACTTCGCGGGCCACCGTCGTCACCTGATCAGCGAAGATCGCGAGCGTGTCCGTCATGCTGTTGATGGTGTCGGCGAGTGCCGCGACTTCACCCTTCGATTCCACCGTGAGGCGCTGTCGCAGATCGCCGTTCGCCACGGCGGTCACCACCTTCACGATGCCGCGCACCTGGTTCGTGAGGTTGTTCGCCATCACGTTCACGTTGTCGGTGAGATCCTTCCATGTGCCGGCGACGCCCGGCACGACGGCCTGGCCACCGAGCTGGCCTTCGGTGCCCACTTCACGCGCCACGCGCGTCACTTCCGCAGCGAAGCCGTTGAGCTGATCCACCATCGTATTGATCGTGTTCTTGAGCTCGAGGATCTCGCCCTTCACGTCCACCGTGATCTTGCGCGACAAGTCGCCGCGCGCGATGGCCGTCGACACTTCGGCGATGTTGCGCACCTTGCCCGTCAGGTTCGAGGCCATCGAGTTCACGTTGTCGGTGAGATCCTTCCAGGTACCACCGACGCCCGGGACGATCGCCTGCCCACCGAGCTTGCCTTCGGTACCCACTTCACGCGCCACGCGCGTCACTTCGGCTGCGAAGGCGTTGAGCTGGTCCACCATCGTGTTCATGGTGTTCTTGAGCTCGAGAA
>JBEVDW010000178.1:0-6703 GCA_040513115.1 Steroidobacteraceae bacterium
CGGCAAACCAATACGATCAATTGGAGCCGCGAGCTGCCGTTGGCGCAGGGCATCGATTTCAAAGTGGGCGTCTGATCGCGCAACAGAAGGCACGCTGGAACGCCGGTGCGGGAGGCGCAGTTTCTCTATGCCACCCCGGGCACATGGCCCCGCCGCCGGAGGTGGCGAGAGCCGAGTAAAAATCACATTTTTGCTCGGCGTCACGAGGGTCGTGACAGGAGTCCGATCCCTCGTTTCAAACTCGAGGAACCGGACGTGAACCAGACAGCCGACCATGGCGCGTGATCCGCGCGCTCCACGCCTGCTCATCGTGACTGATACGACGGAGTTCCATCCGCCCTTCACCGGCGGTGGCACGGAGCGGCAATTGAGCGAGCTGGCGTTCGAGCTGGCGCGCGATGGAATAGAAGTGAGCGCCGTCGCTCGGGTCGGCGACGCCTCCATCGTGCCGGCGGAGGCTGCAGGGTCCAGCTTCCCCATCACGCATCTCGGTCCCGGCGGCGGTGCGAAGGGCGCGGGCTGGGCCACGTTGTTACCGAACGCCCTGTTCGTCATGCGTGTGTTCTTGTTCCTCGTTCGGTATCACGCTCGCTATGACGTCCTGCTCGTGTCGGGCTTCCGCCAACTCGCGCTGCCCAGTGCGCTCGTCGCGCGACTCACGGGCAAGCGTTGCATCGTGCGCATCGAATCCGCCTGGGATTTGCAAGCCCGAGTATCGGCCGAAAGCGAGGCTCGCATGGGGCGCCACGGTCATCGACTGGTCGGCCTTGCGATTCGCGCTGTGCGTCGTGCGGTGTTTCGTTGGGCCGATCACACTGTTGCGTTCTCGGATGACATCAAGACACAGCTGGTCGAGATGGGCGCGACCCTGCTGAAAATTCGCCAGATACCCAACGGTGTCGACACGACGCGCTTCGCGCCCGCGCACGCTGCAACGAAAAGAGCACTGCGCATGCAGTTGGGACTGCCGCAGGACAAGACCCTCTTCGTCTTCACCGGACGCATCTGTCGCTCGAAGGGTGTCCTGGATTTGCTGCGCCTCTGGCAGACGCTCGTGCACAGAAGCGATCTGCATCTCGTGCTCGTGGGTTCCGGCGCAGGCTCGCACGATAACTGCGAACCACGCGCGCGCGAGCTCATGGCGGCGCATCCGCAGGCATTGACGATGACGGGCGCCGTCAACAACGTCGAGCATTACCTCCAGGCATGCGACGCCTTCATCTTCCTGAGCCACTTCGAAGCATTCAGCCTCTCGATCCTGGAGGCGCTCGCCTCGGGATTACCCTCCATCGTCACCGATGTGGGCGGAGCGCGAGAAGTGATTCGACCGCATGCCTGGGGCACGGTCGTGCCGATTCGAGCCGCTACGGAGAGGCTTTCCGATGAGGTCGACTGGCTGCTGTCACGGAAGCATGAGTGGCCCGTCATGGGCAAGCTTGCTCGCGAAGCCGTGATGTATCGCTACAGCATGGCGACGGTTGCACGGCAATACGCCGCACTCGTTCAAGGCGCATGAAGACGTCGATCAATGCGGCGTGGATGGTTGGCGCGCGCGTGACGGCCGATATCGCGAGCTTCCTGCTGTTCGTCGCCATCTCGCGCAGCTTCGGCCCCGAGGGGATAGGCACGTACTCCTACGGCTTCGCCATCGCCACGTTGGTGTTCGTGGTCGGTGCACTGGGTATCGATGCCTATGGCATTCGCGAATACGTGCGCTCGCCGGTATCGCTGCGCCCTGATCTGCTCGCGGAATTGTTGGGAGCACAGATCGGGATACTCGGTCCGATCCTCGTGGTGCTATGCGTGTACGTGTGGCTGACGGCCGAGTCACTCGTGACCGCCGGTGTGATCGCCGTCCTGAGCGCTTATCAATACGCGGTGGCACTGACGCGCACGTTGTTCATTCCCGCGAATGCCCATCTGGAGATGAGCGGCCCCGCCCTGATCGATCTCAGCTCGCGGTTGCTGGCAATCGGCTTCGCGATCGTTGCCATCACGTTGGTTCACGCGCCCCTGCTGCTCGCACTGTGCGGCTTTCCGCTTGCAGGGGTGGTGCTCGTGACCGCTGCAGTGTGGTCCGCACGTCGCTTCGGCGGTGAGCTCAAGATCACAGCGCGGTGGCCCGTGATCCGCGCACGACTGCAGCTGCTATGGTCGTTCGCTGCCGCCGAGGCGCTCGTGCAGGTGTTCGTACGGATCGGGCTCGTGACACTCACGCTCGTTGTCGGCGCCCAAGCAGCGGGTCTATATGCGACGGGACTGAAATTCGTCGAGATCGCGCTCATGCCGCTGATCTTCGCGGGTCTTGCCGTGTACCCGAAGCTGAGCAGCCTCGCGAGGTCGAATCGAATCGAGTTCCAGCAACTCTCGGCGCAATTCCTGCTCGCGGCAGTGGCGCTGACCGGCCTGGTGATCTGGGGGCTCTATTTCATCGTGCCCCTGATTCTAGTACCGCTGCTGGGAGCCCGGTTCGAGCCGACGATTCCAGTGCTGCAGCAGATGACCACGCTCGCGTTGGTGCAAGCGGGAGAGGTCGTGCTCGTGCGACTCTTGTTGGCGTCCGACCTGCAGATATCTCGCCTACGCATCCTTGCGGCCTGCACAGTGCTCAATATCATCGTGACGATTGCACTCGTCCCTCAGTGGCATATCTCGGCCGCAATCGCAGCGAATGTCGCAGCGTTGTTCGTCCTGGACCTCTTCTACACACGTGCACTGCCCGCTGCAGTCAAAACTATCGTCAAACGCAATGCGTTCACGCTGTTGAGCGCATTACTCGCCGCAGGTGTACTGACGTGGCTCGCTCACCGTTGGGCCTGGCCGTACTGGTTGAGCGCTGCAGCCGCACTCCTGGCGTTTGCCGCAGTCGCCGGTGTATCCCACGTCGCCCTGCGAGGCGCTGACGGCAGCGCACGCGTGGCACTCTCTTAGTACTGCCCTCGCGCTTCTCGACCATCCTGTTACTCGTTCTCGACTGACGCAGTGACCTGCACTGACTAGCCTTACGCTCAGCTTCCATCAAGGGCGCTGATGTCGCGATGGCTTCTGTGTCTTCCGTAGTTCCCTCTTCCGGGCTGCACGCCGATCGCGTTGCGCACTCACCGGATGAACCTGCCACCTGGCGGCTCGTCGCGCTCGCGTTGCCAGCCATCCCCACGTATGCGCTCATGCTCGCGTTCGCCATGTACGTGCCCGCGTACACCACCGAGACGCTGGGAATCGATCTCGCCGTCGCGGGCGTGTTGTTCATGGTGGCGCGCCTGCTCGGAGCTGTGCTGGATCCGGCGGTCGGTCGTTGGTCCGACCGAACCACGAGCCGCCTCGGTAAGCGCAAGCCCTGGGTGATCGGGGGCACGGTGCTGGGCTTGCTCGCGATGCCGTTGGTATTCTTTCCGAATCCTCTCAGCCACTCATCGACGCTCGCTGTTGCGTTGGGCGTGATCGCGCTGACCGCAACGATGACGGTGGTGCAAACGCCGCTCACGGCATGGGCCGGAGATGCCTCGCGCCAGTATCACGGCCGTACTCGCGCTCAGGCAGCGATCGCATTCGCAAGCGCGATCGGTGTGCTCATTGCGCAACTCATACCTGCGCTGGTGGATCAGGTAGAAGTTTTCCGCAACGTAGGTCGAGTGCCAGCGCTCGGCATCGTGATCACGGCTCTGCTGCTGCTCTCCTTGTACACGAGCGCAGTCGTGCCCGATCGCTCCAATGAGCGTGCGACTCGCGGACACTCTCCTCGTAGCGAGTCACTCCGAGCAGCGCTCACGAGCATCTCGCGCGATCGCATCCTGCTGCGTGTCATCGGCTCCGATTTCTTCGTGTCGCTCGGCCAGGGCATCCGCACCGCGCTGTTCATCTTCTTCGTCACGTTCTACATGGACCTGCCGCACTGGGGTCCGGCACTGTTCCTGCTGCAGACCCTATTCGGCTTGCTGGTGGCGCCGCTGTGGCAGCGCATCGGTCAGCGGCTGGGCAAGCAACGTACCGTGCTGATTGCGGAAGGCATTCAGATCGCGATCAATCTGTTGCTGCTGTTGCTGGCGCCTCGATCCGTCGGCTTGCTGATCGCACTGACTGTTGCTCAAGGACTGACGCAAGGCTCGGGCAATCTCATGCTGCGCGCGATCGTGGCCGACGTGGCGGAGTTGCATCGGCTGCGATGGGGCACGGAACGCGGCGGCATGCTGTTCTCCATCTTCAACGTCACGATGAACGCGGCCGCGGCAACGGCGATCGGTCTCGTGTTCCCGTTACTCGCCTATCTCGGCTTTCAGCCGCACGGCGCGAATCCCTCTTCAGCACTGAATAGCCTGCATTGGCTGTTCGCCTTGGGTCCCGCATTCGGTCACGCCGTCTCCGCGGCACTCGTGTGGGGACTGCCGGTGGATGAGCACAGTTTTGCACAGCAGCGCGCCGCATTGAGCCGACGACATTCAACTGATGATTTCACAGGAGTCACCCAATCATGAGCGCGGTACCTCAGGTCGAGTTCTTGCCAACGAGGATCACACTGCATCCTGTCGCCGGACGCGTCGGCGCCGAAGTGCGCGGCGTGCACCTGTCGAGCCAGTTGGATGATTCAGCGCTCGCGTCGATACGCTCGGCGTTGCACCAGCACAAAGTGATCTTCTTCCGCAATCAACACCTCACCGATGCCGAACATGAAGCGTTCGCGGCACGCTTCGGCACACCGGTGGCCCACCCAACCATCCAGCCGTTGGTCGGAACGCACTACACGGTGGAGCTCGACAGCGCACACGGCGGGCGCGCGAACGCCTGGCACACCGACGTAACGTTCGTCGACGCTTATCCGCAGGCATCGATCCTGCGCGCGGTTACGGTGCCGGACGCAGGCGGCGACACGTTGTGGGCGAACACGGCCAGCGCCTACCAGGATCTTCCGACCGAGCTCAGGAAGCTGGCAGACCAACTGTGGGCACGACACAGCAACGAGTATGACTACGCCTACGACGGACAGGCGAGCGCGGCGAGCCTGCAGCGCTACCGCGACGAGTTCGCTGCGGTCCTGTACGAAGCCGATCATCCAGTCGTGCGCGTACATCCGGGCACTCACGAACGCACGCTCATCCTGGGACAGTTCCTCCGCAATCTCCTCGGCTACTCACGCGAACAGTCGCAGCACTTGTACGCGCTGCTGCAGAGTTATGTGACGCGGCAGGAGAACACGGTACGTTGGCGGTGGGCGGCAGGCGATGTGGCGATCTGGGACAACCGGGCCACACAACACTACGCCGTGAATGATTACGGCGATCGGCGGCGCGTGATGCGTCGGGTCACGGTCGCGGGCGATATACCCGTGGGCGTCGACGGACGCAAAAGCGTGCTTCGCAAGACGCCGGCGCGCTGATTCGCTCTAGCGCCCGGCGGCGATGGCCAACTGCAGTTGCTCCTGCAGTCGCTTCTCCGAAACGGGCACCGACGTCCGCAGATCCTGTGCAAAGAGGGACACGCGGAACTCTTCAGTCATGAACTGCAGGCGTTCAAGCTCGGGGTCTGGACGTGGACGCGTTTTGTCCTGCCGCAGTCGTTGCCATGCATCGAAGAACGAACGCAGTTTCGTGGCCAGCTCTTGATCGCGTTTCAGATTGCCGGCGAGATTCTGCAACCGGCGGCTCAGTGCCTTCATGTAGCGAGGCAGATGCGGCCAGAGTGACGCGGGAATCGACTGCGGATACCCCGCCGGCAACAGCCCTTCCAGCTGTGCTTCCACATCGGCGCGCGTCGACGGTGGGATGGCACTGCCACTCAATCCTTGGCGTACGGCGCGCAGTTCCGTGGCGATCGCGAGCGTGTGTGCCACGAGCTTGTCGATGGCCTCGCCGAGACTCGGACGCCCGCGAGCGACCAAAGCTTCGAACTGATCTCGCGACCGAGGCAACGGTGCAGTGTCGGGCAGGAAAACGTCCTGGAACGTGCGCAGCGCCAAGGCTTCCGGCAAAGGTTGCGATGTAGGCAGCAACTGCCCCAACAGCACCAACTCTCGATTGTCTGCAAAACTCTTGCGCGCAAACTTCTGCTGCTCCGGCAACGCCAGCAACAGGAGCCGCAGGATGCCCGCTCGCGTGAGTACCTCGGCTTGTGCGAGCGTCTTTGCCTCGCGCAAGACGACGCCCATCCCGCGATCCTCGAGGGCGGGATACATCGTGTACTTGAGGCCGGCGCGCTCGACCGTGACCTGTTCCAGAAGAGCGCCGAAATCCCAACTGCGATGCACACTGGGCGGCGCGGCCGCTTCGGTTGCAGTGATCACGTTACGGGTCGTGCGTTTGACGCTGCCCAGCTCGCGACCTTCGCTCAACACCGCACCGCTCAAATCCGTGACGCGCAGATTGATGCGCAGATGATCCGGCAGCGCGAGCGCGGCCATGTCATCGCGGTTCAATGGCTTGCCCGCCGCACGCGCAATCCATCGCGCCAGCGCTTCGAAGAAATCACTCTGCTCGTCAAGCTCGCGCGCGGCTTGCTGAGCATGGTTCGGCACCGGGACGAATTGTTTACGCAAGTCCTTGGGTAAGGCGCGCAGCACGGCGGTGATTTTCTCGACTCGCCAACCTGGGATCAGCCATGCAAGTCTCCCGGGATCGGCCGCATTCAGCAGCGGCTCGGGAATGACCAGCGTCACGCCGTCATCCGTTGCACCGGGCTCGAAGCGGTAGCGCAACGGCAGAGGATTGCCTGC
>JBEVDW010000179.1:0-3586 GCA_040513115.1 Steroidobacteraceae bacterium
TGTGGCCGATCGAGCTGAGCCACTGTGCGAACGCGTGCACCTGCTGTGCGAGCTGATGATTGCCTTCGCGACCGAGACCGACGTTCAGATAGTTGCCCTTGCGGAAACACCATCCGTAGCCCCTCAGGTCTTCGCTGAAGTAGAGCTCGGGCTGCTCGGGCAACACAGCGCACGCAGCGGCTTGCGCATCATTGAGCTCGAATTCGATCTCCTGCGCATAAATCGCATGCTCGTCCTTGCCCAGGTTTGCTCCCACAGTGCGTGCAACGGGACAGAAATGCCCGCCGGCGCCGATCACCACATCCGTTTCGATGTGGCCGTTGACGATCCACTTCTCGTCCCGCCGCTCCATGCTGTCGAATGCTTCTCCAAGCAACAGGCGCGCGCCGCTTCGTTGCAGAAGATAGTTATCGAACTCGCAGCGGCGAATGCCGTAGCTCACTTCACGGTCGTAGCGCACGCGTTGTGCCGGATAAGCGCCCAAACCGGCGATGAACGATGTGATCGGCTGCAACACTCGATCGCGGCGATAGTCCGCGACATCGAGCTCGACCTCTTCGATCACCTGCGGCGTGATCCATCCGGCGCAGACCTTGTCACGGGGAAACAGCGCCTTGTCGAGGATCGCGACATCGAATCCCGCACGCCGCAAACCGCGCGCACAAGTCGAGCCCCCGGGCCCGCCACCGACGATCAGAACTTCGCATTGATCCATGAGCCACTCAGCGCGAATAGAGGTGCTCGCGCGTCCACGGCACATCGTTGTTCTTGCCACGAGCGAACAGCACTTGGAACAGCTGCATCTCGCCGCTCAGGAACGCGGCGCGCGAGCCGAGCAGATAGAGCCGCCACATACGCACGAAGCGCTCATCGAACATCTGCGCGACGCGCTCTTTGTTCTGTTCGAAGAGCTGATGCCACAGTTGCAGCGTCTGCGCGTAGTGCAGGCGCAGATTCTCGGCATCGAGGACCGAGAAGTCGCTCTCCTCGAAAATGTCCATCATCTGTCGCAGCGACGGCGGATCGGCGCCCGGAAAGATGCGGCGATCGATCCAGCGATGCATGGGCTTCCACCAGTTGCGGCCGATCGAGTGAATCAGGCCACGACCGGCATTGGGTTTCAGCAAGCGGTTGATGACCCGGCCGAGCTCGGGGTAGTTCTCGATGCCGACGTGCTCGAGCATGCCGACGGAGACGAAAGCGTCGTATTGTCCGCTGAGATTCCGGTAATCGTCCTCCACGAACTCGACCTGGTGCGACAGGCCCTCAGCCTGCGCACGCTCACGGGCATAGAGAATCTGCTCGTGCGAGATGTTGAACGCGCGCACTTTCACGCCGTAGTGCTGCGCCATGTGCAAGGCAAGAGCGCCCCAGCCGCAACCCGCTTCGGCGATCTGCTCCCCCGGCTGCAGCCGCAACTTTCGGCACACGTGATCCATCTTCGCGACTTGCGCTTCATCGAGCGTCGCCGTCTGCGCGGGGAAGTAGGCGCACGTATACGCCATCGTTCGCCCGAGCCACAGCGAGTAGAAGTCGTTGCCGATGTCGTAGTGGCGATGGATGTTGTGCTTGGAGCCTTCCAGCGAATTGGCGGGTCGGCGGTGCAGACGGTGCGCGATACGACGAACGACGGCGATCGCATTGTTGTCGGCTGCAACACCGCGATAGATGTCGGTGATGAACTGTTCCAGATCGCCCTCGACCTCGATGCGGCCTGCGCTGTACAGCTCGCCGAACTGCACATCCGGATCGCTGCACAGGCGCAGGAGCGTCGCGCGATCGTGTACGCGGATGCTGGCAATCGGTATCACGCCGACAGGGTTTACACGCTCCCCATTCCACAATACGAACTGCACGCGTGGATTACCGAAGGCGCTCATCAACTTGCGGATGAGGCGGGCACTGGCACTGGGCCGGACATCGCTGGCCGGCGACGAATCGTGCAACGCCGCGTACGCCGCGCTGGCCTCGGGCGCAACACGAGGCCCGGACGATGAAGCTTGATCCGTGGTCTGCATCCTCGATCCCCTCCGATCGATATGACTTCAAAACCTCGAGCAGATTCAAGTTTCGCGCCCTGACGTTAGCAGTGCCTGCAGGAGATTCCTAGCTCTACGTACGAGCCGCCGACCGCGTTCCTGACGCCGGATCGAGACGTGAGTCTTTCGAGCCGACCAGGTCCGCAGCTAGGATCCCTGCCATGCACATTCACCTGCTCACCTGTGCCCTCGCGTTGGCCCTGGCCATACCAGCCGTGGTTCGAGCTCAGATCTATACGTGCACGGCGCCGGATGGCACGCGCGTGTTCTCGGACGAGCGCTGCGGCCCCGATGCGAAGGTCGTGAAGGGCTTCGAGACGAGCAAGAAGCGCCCCGCAGCGACGAAATCGGCTCCCAACAGCACCAAGGCCCCGCCGAAGTCGGACCTCGAGTTGCAGATGCTGAGCGTTCAATGCGACCGCGGCGATACACAGGCCTGCAACGAGTGGACTCGCAGCGGCGGGCCTGCCTTGCTGCGGGCGAACGAGCGGAAGAGTGAGCAGGCGTGCGACGGAGGTCAGCTGGCTGCTTGCGAGGAGCGGTATTGCCGCGACGGCGCCACCAAAGAGTGTCGTGCCCGTGTACAGCAGACAGCCCCGGCGTCGGGCCCGCATTGGTACTTGCGTAGCACTCCCAAGCGGCAAGCAGACGGCTCGACAGCGTATGCAGTGCGTTGTATGCAAGAAGGCGATTTGGCAATGCAGGATGTGACGCTTTCCTGCGCCGCCACCGCCGGACCGCAACGATGTCGTGCCACCGATGGGCCCCAGGCTGCCGCAACGATGAGCGAAGCGGCCAGTCAGCGTTGCACGAGCGCCCACTAGTCACGCGACGAATGTCGGCTGTGACTCGAGCCGAACGTCCTTTGGACATGTGCTGAACGTCGAGTAGAAAACTGGGGGAACACGTCATGCTCAAGCTCATCGGCATCGTCATCGCAGTCCTGATCCTCGCCTTGCTGATTACCGCGGCAACGAAGCCCGATCACTTCCGCGTGGAACGCACGGCCACGATCAAATCACCGCCCGAGAAGATCTATCCGTTGATCGAAGACTTCCATCGCTGGCCGGCGTGGTCGCCGTACGAAAAGCTGGACCCGGCGATGAAGCGCACGCTCAGCGGTCCTGCGAGCGGCACAGGCGCCGTCTATGAATGGTCGGGCAACAGGAAGGCCGGACAGGGCCGGATGGAAATCGTCTCCGCCGAGCCGGCGACCCACGTGGGCATCCAGCTCGACTTCATCGAGCCCATCAAGGCGCACAACATGGCGGACTTCAATTTGCAGCCACAAGCCGACGGCACACGCGTGACCTGGGCCATGAACGGGCGCAACACCTTCCTGGGCAAGGTGATGAGCGTGTTCTTCGACGTGGACAAGATGGTCGGCAAGGATTTCGAAACGGGTCTCGCCAACATGAAAGCGGTGGCTGAGCGCTGAATCGAACCTCCGTGGTGAATCGCAGGACGGATTGCGTCACTGGGTAAGCTGCAATTGCTGGCAGGGTGCGACCTGAGTACCCTGCTGCTGAATTCCCATGTTCTGCGCC
>JBEVDW010000180.1:0-3797 GCA_040513115.1 Steroidobacteraceae bacterium
ATGCCGACTTCGGCTACGGTGAGCGCTTCAACGAGGGCGGCTTCTACGACCTGACACGCGTGCCGCGGCTGGAGCAACGTGCGGGGTTCTGGTTCGTCAATCTGGACAAGAATGCGCCTGCTCTCGATACCTATCTGGCCGGCGCGGGGCCGATGCTCGATTCCATCGCAGATCATTCCGCCGCCGGACTGGAAGTCGTCCGCGGCTGCCACGAGTACGAGATCAAGGCGAACTACAAGCTCATCTGCGAGAACAGCTACGACGGTTACCACCTCAACCTGACGCATGCCACCTTCGTCGATTACATGAAGACGATGGCGAAGGGGCTGACCAACATCGATATCCGCGGCCGGGGCCTGAGTCTGGGCAATGGTCACGCGTGCTTCGAGTTACGCATTCCCACCGGGCGTCCGGTCGCCCAGTGGTTGCCTGTTTGGGGAGAGGAAGCACGGGTGGCAATCGAAGCGAAGAAGAGCGAACTCGTGGCGCGATTGGGAGAGGAGAAAGCCGAGCGCCTCGCCAACGTCAACCGCAACATGGTCATCTTCCCGAATACCATCATCAACGATCAGCAAACGGTGCTCATGCGTACGGTCACTCCGGTGGCACACAACCGCATGATCATCCGCGCCTGGTCGTTCGGCCTCGCGGACGAGAGCCCGACGTTGCGTCGTATCCGCAACGAGTGCACGTTGTCGTTCCTCGGCCCAGGCGGCTTTGCCACCCCGGATGACGTCGAGATGCTCGAGCTGTGTCAACGTGGGTTCGATACCGGAGACGTCGAATGGAACGATATCTCGAAGGGGTTCGATGCAGGGGAGAACTCGCTGCGGGATGAGAATCCTCACTACGACAACGAGCTCCAGATGCGCGCGTACTGGACGCGTTGGGATCAGCTCATGGGCACTGCCGAGGCAACGAGCAAATGAGTGCAGCATTGAATATGAGTGCAACGTTGACCGACTCACTGCTGCTGCGGCTGCGGGTGGAAGACTTCCTCTATCGTGAGGCGGCGTTTCTCGATCAGTGGAAGCTGAAAGAATGGCTCGATCTGTTTGCGCCCGAATGTGCCTATGAGATTGCGCCGACCGGCGACGATGAAGCCGGTACGCTGGATTCGTCCGCGGCATTGTTCCTCGTGGCGGACGACCGCGAGCGCCTCGAGCAGCGCGTGGTGCGCCTGATGAAGCCATCGGCGCACGCCGAGTACCCACGCTCGCGCATTCGCAGGCTGTACAGCAATGTGCGGATTCTCTCGAACACGCCGGAAGAGATCGAAGCGACGGCCAACTTCGTGACGTTTCGTACCAAGCGCAACTTCACGGCGACCTACATGGGTTGGCAGCGCTATCTGCTCGTTCGCAAGGGCGACGACTTTCTCATCCGTCTCAAGCGCACTGTGCTCGATCTCGACGGCTTGATCCCGCAGGGCAAAGTGTCGCTCATTCTGTAAGCGCGCTGCCTGGCGGCGAATCAACAACCCATTTTCCAACCCGGTTCTCCTAGAGACTTCAGTCGTGTCAGAAGAGCAGGTCTACAGCGAAGAGCATCTTCAGTTCAGGGACACCATGCGGCGGTTCTTCGCCCGCGAGGTCGAACCGAACATCAAGGAGTGGGAGCGCGAGGGGATTTTTCCGGCCGATCTGTTCCGCAAGGCGGGCGCCGCAGGGATTCTCCAGGCAGGTGCCCCTGTTGAGTACGGTGGTGGCGGTGGCGACTTCCTGCATCATGTGATCTTCCACGAGGCACATGGGACCTCCGTTGCGGGTGCGAGCATGGGCGGAGGATTGGGTATCGATGGATCGAGCTACGTCATCCTCGCCGGCGGCACCGAAGAACAGAAAAAAGAGTGGATACCGCGTTACGCCAGCGGTGAGACCATCGCCGAAGCGTGCTTCACGGAGCCGCAGTCGGGTAGCGACGTGGCGGGCTTTCGCACCTTCGCCAAGAAAGATGGCAGTGACTACATCATCAACGGTCACAAGATCTGGATCACCAACGGCAACCTCTGCACGATGCTGCCCGTGGTCTGCAAGACGGATCCGGACGGTGGCGTGAAGGGCATGAGTATTCTCCTCGTGGACGCAAATGCCAAAGGCGTTTCCAGGAGCAAACCCATCGAAACCCTCCACAAGGGTTGTGCCAACGAAGCCGAAGTGTTCTTTGAGAACGTGCGTGTTCCTGCGGATCGACTGCTCGGTGGACGCGAAGGCGGCGGCTTCAAGCAGGTGATGTCGGTGCTGAACGATATGCGTATCGCTGAGGGCGCGCGTTATCTGGCGGCCGCCGACAAGGCGTTCGAGCTGACGGTGGAGTACGTCAAGAACCGTAAGGCGTTCGGCCAGCGGATCTTCGACTTCCAGAATACGCAGTTCAAATTGGCGGAGATGAAGACCGAGCTCGCGGTGGGGCGGGCATTCCTGGAGAAGATGCTACGCAAGATACAGGCCGGCACGCTCACGCCGACCGATGCTTCGATGGCGAAGCTGTGGTTGTCGGAATTGGAGTTTCGCGTGGCAGACCAATGCCTGCAGTTCTTCGGCGGCATGGGGTATGCACACGAGAGTCCCATCTCCCAGATCTGGACGCACGCCCGCGTCCATCGAATCTTGCTCGGCACGTCCGAGATCCATCGGCTGGCGATCGGTCGCTCTCTTTGAGAGGAGAGTGACGCTGGTGAGTGGGAGCTTGGTTGCTGCGCTCATCAGCCCGCAGCAGTCGTGGGCTTGATCCAGGAAGCGAGTGATCGTTCTGCTTCGGAAGCGTAAGCAGGGTGCAGGCACTCCTCCAGAATATTCGATCTCTCGACCTGCGCTTCCCAGCCCAACTCTGCCCGCGAAACGAGCGCTCGTACGCGGCTGCAAGAGGAGAAGACGGTGGAGCCGGTGAACTTGTCCCACACCTGTTGAGCCTCTGTCACCGTCACACTGCGCGTGCCCACGCCCAGTTTCCGCGCAATTGTTTCTGCCATGAAACGAAAGGGAACCTCGGCTGCGACGCAGTGATACAGCGCACCGGCAACGCCACGCTGCAGCGCCAGGCTGAAGAGGTGAGTCAGATCGTCCACGTGCACGCTCGAGTAGGCGTTCAATCCTCTTCCGACATAGCAGACAGCGCCGGTTTTCCGCGCCGAGTGATAGAGATCGGAGATTACTTTGCAGCCGCCATGGCCATACACCAGCGGCGGCCGCACCGCGATTGAGCGAATGCCGGACTGCGCGGCTATGCGAACGCTGCTCTCGGTTTCCACCCGCAGCGCCAATTCGCGTCTGGGCACGAAGCTATCCGTCTCTGCAAAGCTCTTGTCCGACCACTCGCCCTGGGTCGATAGGGACAACACGCTCGCACCGCCCGTGAAGATGAACGTCTTGCCACTGCCTCTGAGCGCCTTCAAAAACTCTCCGATCAGGCGCTTCTCTTCATCCAGCGTCAGCTGCGCGAGCCACAGGGCGGCATCATGCGAGTCAAGCGCCGATTTAGTAGCCGCAGAATCATCCAGACTGCCAACGACCGCCTCTGCGCCGAGCGACTGCACGACATCTCGACCACGATCGTTACGGACGAAGCCAGTGACCGCATGGCCTTCATCGAGCAGGCGGCGTGTGGTGCGTTGACCGATATATCCGCTGGCGCCGAAGATCAGAACTCGCATAGCTCCCCCAGAACGGGCCGCAAGTGAAGTGTCGAAAGACGTCGTGCGGTCAGCGCCTATCAATACTTGAGAACGACCTTACCGAACTGACGCGATCCTTTGAAATACGCGAGTGCATCTGCGATCTGATCACGCGGGAAGGAAC
>JBEVDW010000181.1:0-21213 GCA_040513115.1 Steroidobacteraceae bacterium
TCAACATCACCGCTCGCAGTTATCACGACACGATCAACCTCGGCTTCCTGGGCTGCCGCGACCTGCTGCCGCACTTCCAACATCTGGCTGTCTATACGGGAGAAGCATTGGCTGAGCTGGAACGTATCTATGGGCTCGGATCGCCCCAGTATCAGCAACGGGTTGCACCTGCCGAGCGGGTTGCACAGGTCCAATCGGTTGCGCATCCCGCATGACACAGGCAGCACCCACCTTCAGTGAGATTGCGGCGCAACTCACGGCGCCCGGTCAGATGTTCGAGACCGAGCGAGTGCGGATTCGCGACGTCGATGTAACGACATGGAAGAACGCGCCGCCCACGCTGCGTCACATCTTCGAGGCGTCGCGACGGTTTGCAGAGCGCACGTACATGGTCTACGAAGGCGAAACGCTTACCTTCGATGAGCACTATCGCCGCGTCGTCGCACTCGCCAACGCACTCGTCAGCGATTTTGGCATTCGCAAGGGCGACCGGGTCGCGCTCGCGATGCGCAACTATCCAGAATGGTCGATCGCCTTCTGGGCCATCGCGGCAACGGGTGCGGTCGTGGTGCCGTTGAATGCCTGGTGGACGGGTCCAGAGCTGGCATACGGGTTCAATGATTCGGGCGCAAGACTGCTGATAGCCGATGGTGATCGTGCTCTGCGGCTGTCGAAGGAGCTCGATCTGTCGAAACTTGCAGGCGTCATCGTTGCCCGCGGCAAGAATCTCGCTGCCGCGTGGGCCGACTACGAACAGATGCTTGCCAAGCACGCTTCGAATCCCAAGTTGCCTGATGTCGAAGCGCTCGGGCCGGAAGATCCGGCAACGATCTTCTATACGTCGGGTACCACGGGCTTTCCCAAAGGCGCGCTCGGCACTCATCGGAACATGTGCTCCATGGCGCTCACGCTGGGATTTCTCGGTGTGCGCGCGCTGCTGCGCGAAGGCGGTTCGCTGCAGGATCTCGCCGCGATGCAAGGCGTGCAGCAAGTGCTCTTGCTGGCGGTACCCTTGTTTCACGTCGTCGGCAGCCATGGCGTGCTGCTGAGCGCGCTCGTCGCCGGCAACAAGATCGTGATGATGTACAAGTGGGATCCGCAACAGGCGCTCGAGTGCATCGAACGCGAGCGCGTGACCGTGCTGACCGCCACGCCAACCATGATCTGGCAGCTGGTGGATCACCCCGATATCAACAAGCGCGATTTGTCATCGGTGGGCTCGGTGGGATACGGCGGCGCACCCGCGCCACCGGAGCTGCGACGTCGTGTCGCGGAGCTCATGCCAGCTGCACTTCCCGGTACCGGCTATGGCATCACAGAGGTTTCTTCCGTCGTCAGCGGCCTGCACGGTTCAGACTACAGCGGCAGAGCCGACAGCGCCGGTGTTGCCGTTCCGATCTGCGATGTGATCGCCGTCGATGATGAGGGCAAGGAAGTTCCGCGAGGGCAGCTCGGCGAGCTGTGGATCAAAGGTGTCAATGTCGTTGCGGGCTATTGGAACAAGCCCGAAGCCACGGCGCAGAGCTTTACCGATGGATGGTTCCACTCCGGCGACATCGGTCGCATCGATGAAGGCGGTTTCATCTACATCGTGGATCGCAAGAAAGACATCATCATCCGCGGCGGAGAGAACGTGTACTGCGCCGAAGTCGAGGCTGCGCTGATGGACTATCCCGGCGTGAAAGGGGCCGCCGTGATCGGTCTGCCTCATCGCGTGTTGGGCGAAGAGGTTGGCGCCGTGGTGCAGATTGACCCGGCACAGGCTGTCACGGCTGACGCTCTGCAACAGCATGCGGCCAAGAAGCTCGCTGCGTTCAAGGTCCCGAGCCGCATCTGGCTGCGTGAGGATCCGCTGCCCCTGGGCGCAACTGGGAAGATCATGAAGCGCGAGCTGCGCGATCAGCTCCTCGCAGCGTCGTGAATGGCGCGTACACGATCGCCCGCGTCTGAATTCGATCGCGCGCCACAAGGCACGGCGTGATCACCTCCGCTCGAATGTATCTTGCGCTCACGCTGATCGCGGCCTTCATGGCCGTGACCGCAGCCGTCAGGAGCCCATTGCATCGTCGAGGTGCGGCTGTGTGGTTCGCCCTGGGTTTTCCTGCATTCCATTTCCCTGGAACGCTGTTGTCGATCGGCGCGCTCGTGACGCTCATCGCGGGGCTTCAAGGCGTATTTCAATCTCGAGTTGGGCTTCTGTCGCTGTTGCCTGCTGCGATCGGAGCCTATGCGCTGTGCGTCGTGAAGGTTCGATCGCATGCAAGCGGAAAGGCATTCGAACGCGCGCTGGAACAGACGCTCGGACCAGACTTTCGCGGGAATGCCTCGCAGCAGGTCGAGGACCGCATCTCGCGCAATCCGTTCAGACTGCGACGACCCGGTGTGACGGTGTCATCGGACGTGAGCTACGGTGATGCCGGCATCCGTAATCTGCTCGACGTCTATCAAGCGGTTCCTGAAGTGCGGCGGGCAGCGCCGATCTTCCTCTGGTTGCACGGTGGCGCGTGGGTGATGGGTCACAAGAAGCAGCAGGGGATCCCGCTACTGTACTCGCTGGCTCAGCGCGGTTGGCTGTGCGTCAGCATGAATTACCAACTCGGACCTGTGAGCCGCTTTCCCGCGTCGCTGATCGATGTGAAGCGTGCAATCGCATGGATCCAGCAACATGCACCGACGTATGGCGGAGATCCTTCCTTCATCATTGCGTCAGGCGGATCCGCTGGTGCGCATCTCGCGGCTCTCGCCGCCTTGACGCCGAATCAACCCGAGTATCAGCCTGGTTTCGAAACGGTGGATACCGCGCTCGCCGGTGCTGTGCCGCTGTATGGTCGCTTCGATTTCATCGATCGCAGCGGTGTCGTGCGGCACAAGGATTTCCTCATGGATTTCCTCGGCACCAAGGTCATGCCAGGCCTCTATGCCGATGATCCACATAGTTGGGATCTGGCTTCGCCGATTGCGCTCGTCGGTGAGCGCGCGCCGCCTATGCTCGTCGCTCATGGAACTCACGACAGTCTCATTCCCGTCGGCGAGGCGGCAGCCTTCGTTACAGCGTTGGGCGCCATCTCCAAGCAACCGGTCGTCGCTGCATCGATCGTAGGAGCGCAACACGCGTGGGATTTGTTCAACACACCGTGGACGCGCCATACAGTTTCGGCGGTGCATACGTTCTGCGAATACCTCTACGACAAACGCCAACCGCCGGCGTGAGGTCATCCCAGATACTTGCTGCGCAGATACATCATGTACAGACGCGCGTTATCGGCCAGATAGGGCGTCAACAGCGTGAGTACATGATAGGCAGCGCGGCCTGCCGTATTCCCCTCGGGCTGCCCGGCCTGCCACAAGCGGGCGAAGGTGTACCAACACGTTGCGGTCAGGACCATCTGCACCGCGAGATCATCCACTTCTTCAGGTTTCGCGCGGATCACGGATGCCTTCGCCAGTGCCGAGCACATCTGCTGAGCTCCAGCCACACAATGCACCGTGATGCGCTGTAGCCGCTGCGCGATGCGCGGTGATTCGCGCACGAGAAAATCGACGTCGCGATAGATGAAGCGGTATTGCTCGAAAGCCTCCAGAGCAAGATGCAGAATCAGCCACAAATCGTCCAACGCGGTGATCGTCGCGCTGGGGGCGATGATGGTCTCGATACGGTCCTGAAAGCGGCGGATCAGCACATCCGCAATCTGCTCTTTCGTCTTGAAGTGGTAATGCAGATTGCCGGAGCTGATGTCGAGCTCCGTCGCAATACGGTTCAGGGACGTCTTGCCGATACCGCTGGCGTTGAAGAGCTCGAGGCTCGTGCTCAGGATGCGGTTGCGAGTGCTGTCACGGTGGCTCATCACGAGGCCGCTTCGCAGATCGCGCTACCTCTTCGTCCGCTTGGTGGGGCGGGCACGGCTCAGTCGCTCGACCTTTGCCGACAAGCTGTCGACGCGTTCCATCAACTCACGCAGCTCTTGCGGGGACGGCATGCCGGCATGGGAGAGCGAATTGAGCACGCGTTGATCGAACACCTCTTCCAGCTTTTTCATGCCGCCCTGAAGCGATTCGGCAAGTGCGCCCGGACTGATCGGCCCGCCCAATTTGCTGCCGCGGGCCAACGCGCTTGCGCCGACTTCCCACAGCTTTCGTTGCGCGTCCATGATTTGTGAGGTCACGCCAGGCGCTTCCGCTGAAGCGTGGTCGTGCGAAGGGTGATCGGTAGATGAACGACGGCGACGAGCGGGGCGTGATGACTTCGATCGCTTCGGCATAGTTCAACCTTTGCGACGTGCGGGACGCGCACGCTTGGCAGATAGTTGTGCGTCGAGATTGCGTTCGATCGCGCGGTGGATCGAATCGCTGAAGGCTGCGAGGAGGAACCCTAGTCGAACTTCCAACTGCACCTCTTTGGGTGCCAGTCGCAAGGTGCCGCTGGCGCTGGCGCGCTCGAAATGCAGCGTGTCGCCTTCCCAGTGGGACTGCATGCCGTATTCGGATTTCAGCTGCGCGGCAATCGAGTCTGCCGCCGCCACGGCGTCATCGTGAGAGAGAGTGTGCTTGCGGCGAATGGAGATCCGGCTCAAGAGCGTGCCCCCGGCGTCGAACTGAGCTTATAGCACGACATCCTAAGGCCCGAGCCGCTAGAGCAGCCATCGCGGGATCACGCAGAGGTGAGGATGGGGCGCGCCACCGCGCCCCATCTCATTTCTCGACGTTTCGAATCGATTAAGCGCGCTTGGCTCGGCCGCGCGTGGATCGGCGCTTTGCCTTCGTCACGGTCGTGCGCGCGGACTTGCGCTTCGGCGCGATGCGCTCATAGGCCGTTTCTGCGCCTTGAGCCACACGGACCGACAGCTCACGCGCCAGCTTCACGCTCGGCAACGCCGCTTTCTCGACATAGTCGAAGTACTTCTGGGCGTAAGGATTCTCGACGGCGACGACGCGCTCGCCCACTTTCTCGACGGCGGAGATGGCCGTGTCATAGAACTTGGTCACGGTCTTGTCCGCGCCCGCAGAGACGTCCTCGATGCGCTGGCTGCAGAAATCCCGCACCTTGCCGCTGCTGTCGACAAGCGTTACGCGCAGGTTCTTGTTGAAGCGACCTGCACCTTCTTCCAGTGCGCGCTCCAGGCGTACGCCCATCCCTTGCGCGAGCCGGACACCGCCCAGGCGGTAGGCTTCGATCACGGACTTGAGCGCCTTGCGATTATTCTTCAACACGTCGTTGAGCAGTGAACCTACGGACTCTGTCATACATCACCTCGGTCAATGGATATCTGGACTGAGGCGCATCCTGCGGTGCACTGGCTGGGGAATGAAACCTCACGTGCGGCGAAACTTAGGGAGAGCACCCTAACCGAACCTAGGGAAGGGTTTCGATTGACCGCTATCTCCACATCGATCGAACGTTGTGTTGCGCCGCGGTAATGTGCTCTCGCCATTCGTCGGTCCAGCGCGCCATGGTGTTGACGTCGGCTCGGTACGCGGTGCGAACCGCCGCCCTATAAGCAGGAAGGCGCTGCGGGGTGCAAACAGCCCGCAGCGACTGCACCACCAGCGAGACGGCTTCACGGTTCTGTCGCAACGCGATCCACCCGGCTTCGAGTGCGTGACCAACGACTTTCCCGTACGCGTCGGTGGCCTTGTGCAGTCCGAGGCGGAGAGTCCCGTTGGTGGCAGCCATGAGGTGAGGCGCATTGCTGCTGAAATAGCGTTCGAGCAGCGGATACGTCCGATTGCCCCTGTGATTCAAGCTGAACCGGCGCTCGTGCCGAGGGGCTACCGCTTCGATCGAGCGCCAGTCCTGCGCACTGAGCGAGGCGAGCGCAGTGGAGTACATCACGCGCTCCTCTGCAGCAATGTGATTCCGCTGCTGGTCGACGAACTCATCGATCGATTCCTGCAGGGCTTCCAGCTCGCAAGTCTCCGGAGCGGACATGAGCCGCTGGATCTTTACCGCAATCTGCTGGCTTATCACAGCTCCGCGCACGTGTTCGCGGTTGAGCGAGCGCAGCGCGCGTGCAAGCCGTTGCGAGCGACGCGCCAAGTATTCATACAGAACGTCTTCGCGCGGATGGTGGCCGGCGTCGAGATAGACGGTAATGAACTGGAAGGCTTCGTAAATCAACGGCAGTACAGCTCGTGGATGTTCAATGAGCTGATTCGCCTGGCGGCTGAGGAGCGACAGCACCCGCGAACAGTCCGCGTGATCGGCGCGCAAAGAGGATAAGAAGCGCTCGCCAGCCTGGAGTGTGGATTCTTTCTCGCGTGGCTTGAGGTCCGCAGCGCCGCCGTTCTTTCTGTTCGTTTTCACTGTCACCTTCATCGCTGCGGAGTCATCAGTGTCCGAGTGTTGATTCATCTTCACGGGCAGTGCTGACGCACGAAATCGGCCAGGTGGGCGGTGGCTCGTCGGCTTTCCGGAAGATTCCACGCATGCCAGACGTGTGGCATGTCGGACCAGATCTCGAGCTGCGCATCGACGCCATCCCGCTGCGCCTTTTCCACGGCAATCCGCGAATCGTCGAGCAGAATTTCGGTGCTGCCGACCTGAAATATGAGCGGCGGCAGTCCACGGAAGTCACCCAGGATGGGCGACACGTTGGGCTGCTTCAGAAGCTCTTTGTTGCCACCGACGTAAAGCTCATGAACGTTCAGCCGGTGTCGGTGCAGCGTCGACAGCATCGGATCGGCGAGTTGATTCCGGGTGCGCGAGCCGCGTGTGTGACCGCGCAAATCGGTCACTGGCGAGATCGCAAATGCCCCGGCAGGAAGCGGTCGGCGTCGATCACGCAGCGCAAGCAGGAGGGCGAGCGTCAGATTGCCGCCCGCCGAGTCGCCGCCGATAACGATTCGCTGTTCAGGAATTCCCTGAGCCAACAGACTTTCGTACGCTTCGAGGCAGTCTTCGAGAGCACACGGATAGGGGTGCTCGGGTGCCAGGCGATAGAAAACGATCAAAGCGCGAGCATTCGCTGTCTTCGCGATCCGCCCCGCCAGTGCACGGTGCATCGCCGGTGTGCGCACGCAGAATGCTCCGCCGGGGATGTACAAGATGTGTCGATCGCTTTCGATGCCTTGAGGTTGCACCCACTCGGCATCGCAGGCGGAGAGCGAAACTGGCTTCGTGCTTAACCCAGGTTCGAGCGGTGACATGCGGTCACCCAGCCGCAGGGCACCACTGCGCATGTTTTCCACATCCAGCATCGCGGCGAAGCTGGGCTTGACCGTGAGACGCATCAGCGTTGAGAGCGCGACCGCGCTTGAGCTCGGCATCGTGCAATCGCCTTCTTCTTTGTGGCCTGTGGTAATTAGTATTCTCGGCCGCCCACGGTTCCATCATAAGCGACGCCCGTGTAATTCTGACACACCAATACAACAAAACGCTCGTGCCTGGACGAAGGGCTATCACAGTTGAAACGGAATTCATCCGCAGGGCAATCGGGCTCTGGTGCATCATATGAATGCCTTCAGCGAATCTTATGCGCGCCTATGTACCGGACTCAGGGATCTTGCGATTCGAAATTCGGTATTGTCCGCACGGCGTTCGAAGACAGCTTCGCGCAACGCGGCGAGCTGGGCGCGAGCCTTTGCATTTATCTGGATGGTCGATGTGTCGTTGACTTATGGGGTGGTCACGCGGACGCCGCGCGCACGCGCCATTGGCAACGAGGGACGCTTGCCTGCGTGGCATCGACCGGCAAGGGCTTGGCCAGCCTCTGCCTGCTGCGTTTGATCGAGCGTAATCAAGTCGAGCTGGATGGGCCCGTTTGTCGTTACTGGCCCGAGTTCGCTGCAGCGGGAAAGGAATCGATCACCGTGCGTTGGCTGATGAGCCATCGTGCCGGCGTGCCTGCCATTCGCAAGGACATGACCACCGAGTCGATGTATCAGTGGGATCCGTTCGTACGTGCGCTCGCGGAGGAAGCTCCTTGGTGGGAGCCCGGCACGCGTCACGGCTATCACGCGCTGACTTTCGGCTTTCTGCTCGGCGAAGTCGTGCGTCGTGTGAGTGGCAAATCCATTGGACGGTTCTTCCGCGAGGAGATCGGCGCTCCGTTGAGCGCGGACTTTTATTTCGGCGTGCCGGAGCGCGAGGACGCGCGAGCGGCCGAGATGCTGCCGGAGCCGTTGCCCACAGGAGCTGACCAATCGTTCTTCCAGGATCTGCTTCGCGACCCGCAATCTGTTGGGGCGCGTGCGTTCTTGAATCCGCCTCGACCGCCGCAGAGCATGAACACTCGCGCATGGCGCGCGGCGGAGATTCCGGCTTCGAATGGGTACGCAACGGCATCGGGTGTGGCGCGCGTCTATGCGGCGCTCGCCGTTGGCGGCTCTCTGGAGGGCGTGCAGATTCTCGAACGCTCGACGATCGCAGCCGCAACCGTCGAACAGGCGCATGGACCCGACGCGGTCATTCCGGTCATCAGTCGCTTTGGCCTCGGCTTCTGGCTGCCAACCGACGATACGCCGTATGTGCACAGCCCAGTGGCGTTCGGTCATCCGGGACGCGGAGGTTCTGTCGGCTTTGCCGATCCCGAGGCGCGGATTGGGTTCGGCTATGTGCCCAATCAATATTTGGGCAGCCCACGGCAGGCTGATCCACGAGCGCGGGCACTCATCGATGCCATGTACTCGTGTCTCGACTGAGGTACGCGACATCACCGATACGCGCGATCATCCGCTCGTTGAGGGTCGTCCATCTTCTGGCCAACCTTGCTCGCCGATCAGCGGCACGAAAGCGACGCCACCCAAATCCTCTTCGTGGTACTCGGTCGCGCTATGGCGTGTGAGCTTGCGTAATCGCTGCCCGAATCGATGTCCACCGACGGGCATGACGAGCCGGCCGCCAATGGCCAATTGCTCTCGCAAAGCGGTCGGAATCTCCGGCCCGCTCGCTGCAACGACGATGGCGTCGAAGGGGGCGGCTTCGGGCCAGCCGCGAGTGCCGTCGTCGACTTGAAGTTCGATGTTGTCGTAGCCGAGCAGTTCCAGGCGTCGCCGCGCGGCCAGCGCCAGCGGTTCATGGCGCTCGATGGCATACACCTTGTGTGCAATTCGGCTCATTACTGCTGCGGCGTATCCCGAGCCTGCGCCGATCTCCAGTACCCGATCCTCGCGCTTCAGTTCTGCCGCCGCGATCATCAGCGCGACGATGTACGGCTGGGAGATGGTCTGTCCTGCGCCGATCGGCAACGGCCCATCTTCGTATGCCAATGCCGCGTAACCGGACTCGACGAATGCCTCGCGCGGTACGGAACGCATAGCATCGAGCACTGCGCGATCGCTGATGCCGCGCGCGGCAATTTGCACGTCCACCATGTGGTTTCGATCGCGAGAAAGATCCGACATCGAGCTGACTACCCTCCATCTGCGCTTGAAAAAGGACCACGTCATATCTGACCAGCGCGATACGGCATTAGAAGTTCCGGCCAACGGAGCCGTGGGCCAGATGCTTGGAGCATTCCGACAGAAAAGGCGGCCCGGCTGTACAGGTCGGTACGTGCGTCGTTATCTTTCAGCCCCTTAGTTTCCAGGATGCCAGTGCACCGTATTTCCACATGAAGGATTTAGACCGCCGTGTCTGCACGGCCCCCATGATGGACTACACGGACCGGCATTGCCGCTATCTGATGCGGCTGCTAAGTCCGAGCGTGCTGCTGTACACGGAGATGATCACGGCAAGCGCCATCGTGAGAGGCGATGGGCGCCGGCTGCTCTCTTATGATCCGGCAGAGCATCCGGTTGCTCTGCAGTTGGGCGGCAGCGACCCGCGCGAGCTGGCCCAGGCGGCTCGCATTGGGGCGGATTTCGGCTACGACGAGATCAACCTGAACTGCGGTTGCCCGAGCGATCGCGTGCAGAGCGGCCGCTTTGGCGCGTGTCTCATGGGCAGCGCTGAACAGGTTGCGGAGTGTGTCGAGTCGATGCGGGCGGCAGTCGACCTGCCCGTGACGGTGAAGTGCAGAATCGGCATCGAGCCCAGGCCCGTTGGGCACGAGAATGACTACGAAACGCTCTCACACTTCGTCCGCACCGTGGTTTCAGCGGGTTGCGACGTATTCATCGTGCACGCTCGCATTGCCGTGCTGCGTGGCTTGAGCCCGAAGGAAAATCGCGAGATTCCGCCGCTGCGGTATGACGACGTGGCCCGATTGCACGCCGAATTTCCGGGGCAGCGCTTCGTCTTGAATGGTGGGCTGCAGACTCGCACCCACATTCTGCGCGAACTCGAGCGCTTCGACGGCGTTATGATCGGGCGCGAAGCGTATGCAAACCCGTACCTGTTGGCAGAGCTGCATCGGGACTTGGTAGCGCCGGATGCGCCGCTCCCGGCGCGGCAAAGCGTCTTGGCCCAGTACGGCCGGTATGTGGACGATGTGCTCGGCCGCGGAGAGCGCCTGGCTCCCCTGTTGCGGCCATTGCACGGTCTGTACGCGGGATTGCCGGGCGTTCGGTCCTGGCGACGCTACTTGAGTGAGCAGGCCACCGGTGTTCGCAGTGGCGCTGACATCCTGCAGGGAGCGATGCGGATCGTGGCGGCAGCCTGAAGGTCAGGGCCGGGAAACTTATGTCACGTCGTTACTGTATATAATGCGGCGCGACGGCTCGGCTCACTACAGGCGAGCATGCCTTGGTAGGTCATGGGAAAAGACATAGAACTCGCCATCTTGTTTGCCGACGTAGTGGGCAGCACCCGCATCTACGAAGTCATGGGTGACACTCGCGCCCGTGAGCTCGTCCTCACCTGCGTCGAGATCATGCGCAACGCGACGGAGCAGAACCAAGGCACCGTCATCAAGACGATCGGCGATGAGGTCATGGCGACTTTCCCCACGGCGAACGATGCCGTGAACGCCGCAAGTCGCATGCAGCACGACATCCGCATGCACGCGGAGCTCAATATCGAAGGCCAGCCCATCGCCATCCGCATCGGCGGCCATTTCGGGTCGGTGGTCCTCGAGAACCGGGACATCTTTGGCGCCGCCGTTCATACCGCCAATCGCATGACCAGCCAGGCCAAGGCGGGGCAGATCATGGTGACGAGCTCGATGGTCGAGCGCCTTGCGCCCGAGTGGCGCTCCGCTGTGCGTCAGATCGACGTCGCAACGTTGCGCGGCAAGTCCAGCGAAGACGAGCTGTATGAGGTGCTTTGGCAAAAGGAAGATGCCACGAGCATGTTGCCCGCCATCGCGCTGGGTGCGGGCAATCGCGACCGCAAGTTCAAGCGGCTGCGCTTGAAGTATCAGAACCAGGAGATCGTGCTCGATGAGCACCGCGGCGGCGTCGCCATCGGTCGCGCGGAAGAGAACGATCTGGTGATCAAGGGCAACCTGATCTCACGCCTGCACGCGAAGATCGAGCTGACGCGCAACAAGTTCTTCCTGGTGGATCAGAGCACGAACGGCACGTTCGTGACGACGCGCGAAGGCGAAGAGTCCTTCGTCCGACGCGACACCATGCAGCTCAAGGGGGAGGGCTACATCGGTTTTGGCCGCGCGCCCGAAACAAACTCCCCGCAGGCGTTGAAGTACACCTGCGAGGAATAACGCCTCAGCTTCCCAATCGCCGCGTCACGTGCGCGTGCTCTTCACGCAGGCGTTGCGGCAGGTGATCGCGGAACTCGTCCAGATAGCTGCCGATAGCGGCCATCTCACCGCGCCACGCCGTTGGGTCAATCGACAGCAGCGTCTCCATGGTGTCGGGCGCGAGATTCAAACCGTTCGTGTCGAGGTCCTGAGGGCGGGGAACGAAGCCGATGGGCGTCTCCTGGGCCGGCGCCCTGCCTTCGCAGCGATCGATGATCCATCGCAATACACGCAAGTTGTCGCCGTACCCCGGCCACAGGTACTTGCCGTTGCGATCCTGGCGGAACCAGTTGACATGAAACACGCGTGGCAATTGCTTGATGCGTGCATCGAACGACAGCCAGTGCTTCCAGTAGTCGCCGAAGTTGTAGCCGGCAAATGGCTTCATCGCCATGGGATCGCGGCGGACAACACCGACCTGGCCGACAGCTGCGGCCGTGGTCTCGGATGCCATGCCAGCGCCCACCAGCACGCCATGCGCCCAATCGCGCGCCTCATAGACCAGCGGGGCGACTTCACGGCGGCGACCACCGAAGAGAATCGCCGAAATCGGCACACCCTCGACATCTTCGGTGGCGGGCGAGTAGATGGGGTTCTGCGTGGCTGCCACGGTGAAGCGCGCGTTCGGATGCGCGGCTGGGCCGTTGCTGCTCTGGTAAGGCCGTCCCTGCCAATCGGTGACGGGCGTGCCACTGTCCAGGCCTTCCCACCAGGGCTGGTTGTCGGCGGTGACGGCAACGTTGGTGAAGATCGTGTTGCGCTGGATCATGTCGTAGGCGTTGAGATTGGTCTTGCGGTTCGTACCGGGTACGACGCCGAAGTAGCCTGCTTCCGGATTGATCGCGCGTAGCCGGCCATCGCTGCCGATGCTCAGCCAGGAGATGTCTTCACCCACGGTCCAGATCTTCCAGCCCGGCATCGTTTCGGGGGGCACGAGCATGGCCAGGTTGGTCTTGCCGCAAGCGGACGGGAAGGCTGCGGCGATGTAGTGCGTGCGCCCTTCTGGACTCTGCACGCCCATCAGCAACATGTGTTCGGCCAGCCAGCCTTCGGTGCGGGCCTGGTAGCTCGCGATGCGTAATGCGTGGCATTTCTTGCCCAACAGTGCGTTGCCGCCGTAGCCCGAGCCGATGCTCTTGATCGAGAGCTCTTCGGGGAAGTGCATGATGAACCGGCGGTCCGGATTCAGATCACCCAGCGAATGCAGGCCTTTGACGAACGTGCCGTCGCGTTCGATGCGACGCAGTGCCGCGGCGCCCATGCGCGTCATGATCCGCATGTTCACCACGACATAGGGGCTGTCGGTGATCTCGACGCCGCAGCGTGCGAACGGTGACTCGATCGGGCCCATGCAGTACGGAACCACGTACAGCGTGCGTCCGCGCATCGCGCCTTCGAACAGAGAATCGATCTTGTGGTGAGCTTCCTGCGGGTCCATCCACAGGTTGTTGGGACCGGCGTCTTCACGATTGCGTGTGCAGACGAACGTCAGGTGCTCCACTCGGGCGACATCGGAGGGGTTGGAGCGATGCAGATAGCAGTTGGGATGGGTCGTGGGGTTCAGCTTGATAAGATCGCCCGTGCGCGTCATGGCCTCGATCAGCGCGGCGTTTTCGCTCTCCGAACCGTCGCACCAATGGATCGAGTCCGGCTTGGTCAGGCGTGCGACTTGTTCTACCCAGGATTTCAACGCCGCATTGGACGTGCTCATTGGAATGATTTCCTCAAATATCAACTGTTTTCATTGTGCGCTCACCCTACGCGAGCAGGAGCGAAGCAGCGCTAAACGATCGTCCGGGCCATCCCGACCCGGACAGTCTCTGCACACGAAACCGGCCCGGCAATGAATTGGCCCCAATGGTGGGTGCGACCGAGGTGGGAGGTGCGTACAGGGAGAGGATTATACCGATCGGCCCCGGCCTCGAAGCGCGAAGCAACGCCCACTGGTGGATTTTCAACTAGATGCTCCCGTTATGGGGCGCGTGCGGGCTTGGGTTTTGGCATAACGAGCGCGCTCGCATGCCTGTTCCTGGCGGGATCGGTCTTCGGTGTCGACGAGCCCGCGCCCGTTGAAATCAAAGCCGTAGCGGAGGTGCGCGAACAGCTACAGACGGCCGACGGGCGCATGATCTGGCGGTTCAAGCCAGCAGCAGAACTGCAGCAGGGCGACGAGGTGTTTTTTACTTTGCACATCCGCAACACGACGCCTGTCGTGGCGCCGGAGGTCACGGTCACCTGGCCGGTGCCGGCGAATACGGTCTACGTGCGAGGCTCGGCCACGGGACCATCCGCCGAAATCAGTTACTCGGTTGATGGGGGGCGCACCTTTGGCCGCGCTGCGCAGCTCCGCGCACTCGATGCGACCGGTGATGAGCGGCCGGCCACCGAGAGCGACTACACGCACATTCGCTGGCGGCTGCGTTATCCGCTGGCGCCCCAGGCAGTGGCGCTGGCCCGCTTCAGAGCGATATTTCAGTGATCGGACGTCCCGACGCCATCGATGAGCTGTTTGTGGCCGATGGGCCGCTCGCCCGTGCGATCGAAGGCTTCTCTGAGCGCCCGGAACAGATCGCCATGGCGCGACACGTGGCGCAGGCGTTGCACCAACGCTCGCGACTCGTAGTGGAGGCGGGGACGGGTACGGGCAAGACGTTCGCCTATCTCGTGCCTGCGCTGTTGAGCGGTCGCCGAGTAATCGTGTCCACAGGGACTCGCAACCTGCAGGATCAGCTGTTCCATCGCGATTTGCCCGCAGTGGCGCGAGCGCTGGGTTTACCGGTGCGCGTGGCGCTCCTGAAAGGACGGGCCAACTATCTGTGTCTGCACCGGTTGCAACTGGCGGAGCAGCAAGCGAGCGCGCGTGGTCTCAAACGTGAGGTGGCAATGGCATTGCCGCGCATCCGGGAGTGGTCATTGATCACCCGCTCGGGCGACATCATCGAGATGACGCGCCACGCGGAGCAGGATCCCGTCTGGCCGTGGGTGACCTCGACCCGTGAGAACTGCCTTGGCCCGGAGTGCACGGACTTCGACCGCTGCCACGTCGTGGAAGCGAGACGCAAGGCGATGGGCGCCGACATCATCGTCGTGAACCATCACCTGCTGATGGCGGATCTCGTCCTGAAGGAAGAAGGGTTCGGCGATCTGCTGCCGGGTGCAGATGCGGTCATCGTCGACGAAGCCCACCAGTTGCCGGAGATCGCGACAGCCTTCCTCGGCTGTTCGGTGTCGATGCGTCAGGTGCAATCGCTGGCACTGGATCTGGCGGCGGAAGCGATGATCGCACCCGTGGCGCATGCGCTGCCTGCAACGCTGACACAAACCCTGGAGCGGCGCTCGTTCGAGCTTTCCGATGCCTTCGGTAGTGCGATCGAGCGTCGCGACCTCGCGGACTGCTCGCGAGATTTCTTCGAAGCATTGCATGAGTTGAGAGACTGTTTGCGAGACGTCATACATGCGCTTGCCGTTCCCGCAGAGGGGGTCGCCGCGTTGAATGCGATCCGTCGTCGCGCGCAGGAGCTGACCTCGCGACTTGAGGAGTTCGATCTCGAGCCGAGCGAAGGACCCGCGAGTGTTCGCTGGGTACAAGCTCACCGCTCGGGTGTGTCCTTGCACTACGTACCCGTCGATGTCTCCACACAGCTCGGCGAGCTCATGGATGCACACACTGCGGCGTGGATTTGCACATCCGCCACGTTGGCCGTGGGCGAGGACTTCTCGCATTTCCTGGCTCGCATCGGGTTGCGAGAGGCGCAAAGCGCGCGTTTCGACAGTCCCTTCGACTACGCTCAACAGTCGCTGCTGTATTTACCCCAAGGCCTCGATGCACCGAGCTCTCCTCGGCATACCGCTCAAGTCATCGAGGCAGCAGCGCCCGTGCTCGACGCCAGTGGCGGACGTGCGTTTCTGCTCTTCACGAGCCATCGGGCGCTGCGTGTCGCGGCGGACCTTTTGCGACGTCGATATGGGACCGAAGCGCCTTTTGCGATCCTGGTGCAGGGTGATGCGCCACGAGCCGCGCTGCTCGAAGAGTTCCGTCGTCAGGGCAACGCGGTGCTGCTGGGTACCAGCAGTTTTTGGGAAGGTGTGGATGTGAAAGGTCCAGCCCTGTCCGTCGTGGTGATCGACAAACTGCCTTTTGCCGCTCCCGACGACCCTGTGCTCAAAGCGCGCCTGGCAGCGATAGAGCAGCAAGGCGGCAACGCGTTCTTCGAAGAGCAGGTGCCACAAGCGGCGATCGCGTTGAAGCAAGGTGTCGGTCGGTTGATTCGAGACGTCAACGATTTCGGCGTCGTCATGTTGTGCGATCAGCGCGTGCAGTCGCGCGGCTACGGGCGCATTTTCCTCGACAGCTTGCCGCCCTTGCGGCGCACGCGAGATCTGCAGGAAGTGCGGACGTTCCTGCTCGATCGACTGGCGCAGGTGGATGCACCCTTGGCGACTCGGCGCCGACTGCCATGAAGCTGCTCGCACTGGACACCGCAACGGAGCGTTGCTCGGTTGCACTGTGGATCGACGGTTCGGTTGCCGTGCGCGACACCGTGATTCCACGTGGTCACGCTGAGCTCATCCTGCAGATGGTCGATGAAGTGCTCAGCGAATGCTCTGTGAGCCTGCGTGATCTCGATGCGTTGGCCTACGGCCGAGGTCCCGGCGCATTCACCGGTGTGCGCATCGCCATCGGCGTCGTGCAGGGACTGGCATATGGCGCCGATCGACCTGTGGTCGGTATCTCCAACCTGGCCGCCGTCGCGCAAGCCCACTCAGGCTCGGGGAACGTGCTGGTCTGCATGGATGCGCGGATGAACGAGGTGTACTGGTGCGCGTACCGCGACGCCGATGACGGTCTGATGCAGCCGCTCATGGAAGAACGCCTTTCCCCTCCTGATGCCATCGACCTCGGGCAGGAGCGCATCGACCTGATCGCGGGCACTGCACTGGTCGGGTACCCGACATTGGCGACCCGCTATGCCGGCGTCGCACAGGATCCCCAGAGCCTGCCGCACGCTCGAGAGATTGCGACATTGGCGGTGCCCGAAGTACTGGCTGGACGAGTCCATCGTGCGCAAGATGCAATGCCCGTGTACTTGCGCGATCGGGTTGTTGCAGTTCGATGACTGTGCGCCGACGCGTTGCTTCATCGGATTGTAATAATCCGTTGTTGTAATCGTCCCGACATCATTGGCAACCTGTGTTCCATGTCCGGTAAACAGATCCTGATCGTCGAAGACGAACGCCCCATTCGGGAAATGATTGCATTCGGATTGCGGCGTCACGGTTTTGAGGTGCGCGAAGCTGTCGATGTGACATCGGCTCGCGCCAGCATTGCCGACCGTCGCCCCGATCTCGTGCTGGTGGACTGGATGTTGCCGGACATGAGCGGGCTCGAGCTCACGCGCGCGTTGAAGCGCGACAAGGATACGCAGGAGCTGCCCATCATTCTGCTCACCGCGCGTGCCGAGGAGCAGGACAAGGTGCTGGGATTGGATGGCGGCGCCGATGACTATGTGACGAAGCCGTTCTCGCCGCGCGAATTGCTCGCCCGCATCAATGCGGTGTTACGACGCACGCCGAGCGGTAGCAATGACGAGGTCATCGAAGCGGAAGGTCTCGTGCTCGATGCGGCCAGCCATCGCGTCACCGTGGGCGATCGCACCGTGCAGTTGGGCCCAACCGAATACCGTCTGCTGTCGTTCTTCATGACACATCCCGAGCGTGTGTATAGCCGTACTCAATTGCTCGATCGAGTGTGGGGCGGCAATGTCTACGTCGAAGAGCGCACGGTCGACGTTCACATTCGCCGCTTGCGCAAAGCGTTAGAGACTTTCGAGTACGACCGCTTCATTCAGACCGTCCGGGGTTCGGGTTATCGCTTTTCCACCCGCGCCGAGTAGGGTTGCTGGCGGCGCGGTTTGATCGCATGCTGCGCGCCGCCGCCCGCGCGCCAGCCAACGCACCAACATGGCCAAGGACTCTCTCCGCCGCGAATTGTTTTCGCCCGCCGTGTTTCAAGCACTTTGGCGCTTGGCGGTCGTTCTATTGGTCGCGGTTCTCGTTGGCGCCGTCGCAGACAAGATGGCATTGGCACTGGCCATTGGATTGGGCGGCTATGCGTTCCTGCAGATCTTCAACCTCTTGCGTCTGGAGCGCTGGCTGCGGCGCCGACGGGTCATGGCCCCGCCCGACGTTCACGGTCCTTGGGGCGAGGTCGTCTCGATCGTCGCCCGCATCTATCGCCGCAAGCAGTATCACAAGGCGCGCGTTGTAGAGTTGCTGCGGGAGTTTCGCCGACTCACGAGCGCAATGCCCGACGGCGCAATCCTCCTCGGGCCTGAAAACGAAATCCTCTGGTTCAATCGCAATGCGGCCACTTGGTTGCAGCTGCGCCGTAAACGCGATTTCGGGATGCGCATAGAAAATCTCATCAGGCATCCTGACTTTGGCGCCTATCTGCAGCGTGATGACGCCACAGGTGGCGTCATCATCCAGCAATCCGTGGCGGGCGATCTGTGGCTGTCCCTGCATCTCGTCACGACGCCCCATGCGCAACGCCGCTTGCTGATCGTGCGTGATGTCAGCCGCCAAGTACGCATGGAGTCCATGCGTAAGGATTTCGTCGCCAACGCTTCACACGAATTGC
The DNA here is from genome assembly GCA_040513115.1 of Steroidobacteraceae bacterium. Classification (GTDB taxonomy): domain Bacteria; phylum Pseudomonadota; class Gammaproteobacteria; order Steroidobacterales; family Steroidobacteraceae; genus DATELY01. The sequence continues at coordinate 18,217 of JBEVDW010000181.1, forward strand.
GCTCGCCGTTGACGGTGATCAGCGGGTATCTCGACTCCTTGGCCGATGATCACTCGCTCGATCCGACGTGGAATGCGCCCGTGCTCGAGATGCGCAGACAGACAGAGCGCATGGGCGAGATCCTCAAAGACCTGCTGGAGTTGTCGAAACTGGAATCGCAGGTGCGACAAGATGCGGGCGAGCCGGTCGATATCGCCGGTCTCATGGCGCTCAAGCGCAAGGAAGTGCTCGCACTCGAACAGCGGCCGCGCACGTTCCAATTGAAGCTCGACAGCACCGATTGGCTGCGCGGCGTCGAAAGTGAGATTCACTCCGTCGTCGATAACCTTGTCACGAACGCCGTGAAGTACACACCGGCCGAGGGCACGATCGAGTTGCGCTGGTGGACGGATGAAGAGGGCGGTCACCTGGCCGTAACCGATACCGGTGTTGGCATTGCATCCGAACACATTCCGCGCCTTACCGAGCGTTTCTATCGCGTCGATAGTGGGCGTGCACGCGACAAGGGTGGTTCGGGTCTTGGCCTTGCGATCGTGAAGCATGCGCTGCAAAGGCACGAAGCCACCCTCGATGTCGACAGCAAGGAAGGCGAGGGCACCACGTTTACCTGTCATTTCCCGCCCGCACGCATCATTCCGCGTCCGGAACTGACTGCGGTCGGCGATCACAATCGTAAAGCAGCTGACTAGGGCCAGTTAACGCTCTGAGTCATGAGCTGCGTGTGCTGGGAAGCGCACCCATCTAATGAATAAATAGGCTTTCACGGGACGAGCTATTGCGCTCCAGAGCGTCGTTATGACCGGAGGAAATCCCGCGGACTCCTCCCTCGTGTACATCGAGTACACCGCGGTCGTCGCGCCTCGCCCTCGAGGGCAATAGCTCGTCGCAGCTCATGACTCAGAGCGTTAACAGGCCCTCGTTCATCTGTTTGTCATCTTCGCGTCGCATTCATCGAGCGACCGCGCTGCAACCTTTCTGTAACAACCCCTACGTATAACGTGCGTCCGACGACTGGCTTGCGGCAGAACACTGCTGTTCCGCCGACACATCCGCTCTCGTACTTACACACCAACCCGAATAAGGGGAGAGGTATCGTGAAGAACATGCTGATTGCGACCGCCGTGGCGGCCGCCTTGTCCTATTTGCCTGCAGCGAGTCAGGCGCAAAGCGCGTCTGAGTTCGTTCAGATCCGCGAACAGCTGCAGTCGCTCATGCAGCGCGTCGACAAGCTCGAACAAGAAAATTCTTCGCTCAAGGAGCAAAACGAGAACCTCAAGTCGCAGACCGATTATCTGAAGGCCGAAACGAAGGGGTTGCGTAAGGATGCGGCGACCACCTCCGCGGATGTGGCGAAGGTGAAGGGCGCCGATTGGGCCGGCAAGCTGGCAATCACGGGCGACGTGCGATACCGCTATGAAGGCATCAGCGATGAAACGCTTAATGCCGCTGGCGTGCAAAACACCGCCGACCGTTATCGCGACCGCATTCGCGCGCGCTTGAACGCCACGGTGAAGGCAACCGACACCATTACAGCCGGCATCGGATTCAGCACAACCGAGGGTGGTACCGACGCAAGCACCGGTGGCGATCCGCGCAGTGGTAATCAGACGCTCACGAATGTGTTCTCACGCAAGTCCATCTATCTGGATACTGCCTATGTGGATTGGAAGTTCGCCGGCTGGGGCGATCTGATCGCGGGCAAGATGAAACAGCCGTTCTGGAAGCCCGGTCAAAGCCTCTTCTGGGACAACGACGTCAATCCCGAAGGCCTTGCGTTCAATTTCAACCAGGGAATGTTTTTCGGCACGGCGTATTACTACTGGTTGAGCGAGATCAGCGGGAACGAGTCGACGATCACATCGGACATTCAGTTGGTGGGTGCGCAAGCGGGTGTGAAGCTGCCGTTTGGCTCGTCGAACTTCGTCATCGCTGCGCATTATTACGACCTGCGCGGTGGTCAGGACCGAAGCCCGTTCTGGGTCGCTTCGCCGACGGCACTCGTTCCGGTTCCGGCCGGTGCTGCCAATAACAACACGACGGTCAACGTAGTGACGGGTACGGCACCCAATACAGTTACCCGTGCCATTCTGGTCAACGACTACAACGTCGCGGAGCTGAGCACGGAGTTCAACACCACGATAGGTGAATTGCCGCTGCAGGCCTGGGCGCAAGTGGCGAAGAACGACGATCCCGATGATTTCGATACCGCCTGGGCGGCGGGCGTGCTGTTTGGCAAGGCCAGCAACTATCGCACGTGGGAATTCGGGGTGGCCTACGAGTCGCTCGAGAAGGATGCCTTGTTCGGACAGCTCATCGACTCCGATTTTGCTGGCGGCGTGACCGACAGCGAAGGCTGGATCTTCCGCGCCGGCTATGCGCCCGTGAAGAACTGGACGCTCAATGCCACCTACTTCCTGACGCAGCGTAACGTCGACGTGGGCACCACGCCCGTCGCAGGCGAGCTGCAGAGCGACATCGATTACGACCGTCTGCAAGTCGATTTCAACGTGAAGTTCTGATCGCGCTGGAAGCGGGTGGGGCGCAGGACACGATGCCTGCGCCCCACTGGCTCACCCGTCTTACACTTTTCACGACTCCCGCCTACACTCCAGTCGACCTCACCGCGCCCGCGAGGGGCTGACCATGGAAAAATCCGATCTCTCTCATCACATCCATAGCCGCTACAACGAAGAGTTGGAGCGGGTGCGTACGGCCGTCTTGCAGATGGGCGGTTTGGTCGAAGAACAATTGAAGCAGGCAGTCACTGCGCTGGTGCAAGGCGATTCGCGGCTGGGCGAGCAGGTGGCGCGTGGCGATCAGAAAGTGAACGCCATGGAAGTGGCGATTGACGATGACTGCAGCCGCATCCTCGCAACCCGCAGTCCGGCCGCCTCGGATCTGCGCTTGCTGGTGGCGATCATAAAGACCATCACCGATCTCGAACGGATCGGCGATGAAGCCGAGAAAATCGGCTATATCGGGTCGCGCCTGGCGGCC
>JBEVDW010000182.1:0-3651 GCA_040513115.1 Steroidobacteraceae bacterium
TAGATCATGATGGCGGGAACGATGACGCAGGCAACATTGGCCGCAATGAGCCACAGCGGCATCAAGCCGATTTTGAGCGGTTGCACGCCGTAGTACATCCAAAGGCCGAAATAGACCGGGATCTGCTCGACCGTCGCGACGCCGACTAACGTCGCCAGAGCGATCTTTCCCCAGGCAGAGTACGGCACGGTCTGTTTCACGAAGGCGTCGTACATGGCGAGCGGCAGCAATCCGACGTACCAGATGTACACGGGTACAACGAACCACGCGATGGTGTGCCCCTTCACGACATGGGCGACGTCCTGCCCGATCGGCGGATAGAGAGCGTTACTCATCACATCGGCCGGCCCTTCCAGCAGGAAGGAGCATTGTGCGGCGATGAGAATGACGATCGGCAGCCAACTCTTGCGTGACACGGCAAGGTAAATGCCCCACGCGACGAGCAACACAGCACCGCCAGCGAATATCGCGAAGCAGATGTCTTGCGCCTGCTGTGGCATCACGCTGTCCAGTGGCGGCTTGGTAAAGGGAAAAATATTTTCGTTCATGAGAACCTCTCTCTGCGACATTCTGGCCGCTACGCCGTAATCCCACCGTCGACCGCGAACACCTGTCCGGTAATGTACGCCGCGCGGTCCGACACCAGGAACATCACCGCATCTGCAATCTCTTGTGGTTGACCTAGCCGGCCCAGCGCGCACAGCTGCATGTAGGCCTGAACTTCGGCTGGCGATGAGCGGTCCAGCATCGGTGTCTGGATTCCGCCCGGCAGAATGCAATTCACGCGAATCTTGTGTACGCCATTTTCAACGGCAGCACAGCCGGTCAATGCGGTCACGCCGCGCTTCCCCGCCGCGTAAACCGAAAGGTTCGGACCACTTTTTTTCCCTGCGACGGAGGACAGGTTGACGATGGAGCCACCGCCGCTCGCGCGCATAAGGCGTATCTGGTGCTTCATGCAGAGATATACGCCTGTGAGATTGATCTCGAGATTACGCAGCCAGTCGGACAGCTCCAGCTCGTGAAGCTGCACAAATTTCGGCTCGCGCCCCGCCGCATTGACGCCAATGTGCAGCCCACCGAATACACGCGCCGCCTCTTCTGCAAGACCTCGCACGGCATCTTCATCGGCGACATCGCCATGGCGTGAAATCACCTTGCCGCCAGCGCGCTCGATCGCGGCATGGGTCGTCGCAAGGTTGTCACTGTCATAGTCCAACAGCGCCACGGCGGCACCATGCTCTGCGAGAGACAACGCGCACTGGCGTCCCATTCCGGATGCAGCCCCGGAGATGAAGGCCACCTTACCCTTGAACTCGCTCATGTTCACCTCATTCATCGGGACCCCATCGCAGCGTCAAGCTCCTCAGCGCGGCACATCGAGACTTCGATCCCGGCAAAATGCGCCATGTTGCTCAACCGTTCAAAGCTGCCCTGACCACCGGGTGTAAGCGTGTTCACTCCAGGAAGCAGCGGCGTGACGTCGGTGCTTGTGGCGCCGCGTGGCGTGCCATGACCCAAGGCGACCACTCCCTGTTTCAGATGTCCGTCCAGCCGCAGTATCGCTTCTATGCGACCCGTTGCACTCGCCAACACCACCCGATCGCCGTCGCCCAGATCCAACGCCTCAGCCGTTCGCGGATGAACGGAAACTTCTCCGGCTTCGAGCGCACTCTCACCGATCGATTTCATGCGCCAGAACTGGTTGGTGTTATGGCTCTTGTGTGTCCTGCGGGAGATGACCCTCAGCGTGCGGGCATCAGCGGCCTGCCTCTCCTTGAATCGTTCCTCGCAATACAGCAGTTCATCATCGAAGACGGTTGGGCAGCAGTCCACCTTCCCATCCGCGTGGAGTATCGCGGCATGCGTGGCTGCCGCCCTGTCGGCTTGTTCGCTTTCGCAAACACCGCGAGGACGTTCCGACAACGCGGCCACCGTCAGATTGGCGGACTTGAGAAGAGCATCGATCGCGCCTGTTTCGAAAGCCGCCCCGCCCCCATCAAAGCCAGGCAACTGTAGTCGCTTGCCGAGCTCTCCCAGCATCCACGCTTCGTTGCGCGCCTCTCCAAGCGGTTCTACGACCGGCGGCATGTAACACACGTAGGGCTCCGGCTGGACCCCGAGCGAGATCAAGTTGATGTCGCCGCGTTCGAGCCAGCTGGTTGCCGGCAGCACATAGTCGGCGTGAGCTGCGATCGTCGTTGCGAAAAGCTCGACTACGACGAGAAGCTCCAGTCTGCCGAGGCTCGCCGCGAGCCGCGAGCCTCCGCCCGTGGTCAGCAGAGGATTTCCACCGAGCACGATCAACACTCGCAAGGGGCTGCTCTCTGCTTCGATCAACTCAGGCAACAGGTTCGCCGGCATCCAGCCCATCACCGAATAAATCTCGCCCGCTGCAGTGTCGCGCCTTGTCATTGCCAGGCGCGGCAAGGGAGCGCAGGTTTCGATGGGACCGCGGGCATAGTAGTTGCCGCCTTTGCGCCCGAGATTTCCCGTCGTCAGGCTCATCATCGTCAGCAGCCAATACGCGAGCGTGCCTTGAGTGCCCTGATTGACGCCGGTCGCCATATAGATGCTTGCGGATGCAGCGGTGGCGAACTCTCGAGCCAGAGTCTCGATTCGCTCTTGGGAAAGACCGACAACGTTTGCGACGCGCTCGGCGCTGTAGCGCGAGACGAACGCCCACAGTCCATCGATGTTGCTGCCCCACTCGGCGATCGCCGTCTCGTCCGCAAGACCGAAGCGATGGATGGCCTCCAGCATCGCAGCCAACAGATAGACGTCTGTATCGGGATGGACGAGCTCGGTTTCGCAACCGATCCACCGCGCGGTTTCAGTATGTCGCGGATTGATCATGCGCACAGGGACCGCGCGCTGCTTCAAGTCGCGCAACAGGTCGAAGGGATGCGGGGATGACACGGTAGTCCAGTGCGAGACGCGTGGATTCGCCCCCAGGCACATGAAATAGTCGGTGTTGTAGATGTCGGGGATGAGCAGCTGCGAGCTGCCGAAGAGCTCAGCGTTCGCGGCGAATTTGTTGCTCGTGTCCTGCGTCCCCGCGCTGAATACGCTGCGTGTCCCGAGCGCCTGGCAGAATGCCTGCGATGTCAGCAGCCCCGCGCTATTGAATGCGAACGGGTTGGAGTTGTAGACGGCAATGGCATCAGGACCATGGCGATCTCGAATCTCGAAAATTCGAGCTGCGATTGCGTCGAGCGCGGCGTTCCAGCTGATCTGCTCGACACCGCCCGCCACTCGCTTCAGCGGATGAAGCACGCGATCGGGATCGCCGTTCACGCGATCGAAACTGAGTCCTTTGTGACAGGCGAACCCTTTGCTGACCGGGTGCCCTTGGTCAGGCGCGAGCTTCGTAACGCGTGTGCCGTCCACAGTCGCGATCAGCGGGCACATCGGCTCGCAGATGCGACAGAAGGTAGGCACTTCCTTCATGCGGTCATTCCCCCGTCGACCACGAGATTGTGGCCGTTGACGTAGCGCGCAGCGTCGCTGCAGAGCCAATGGACCGCGTTCGCTATATCGCCGGGCATGCCGAACTCGCCCGCAGGGATGGCCGCCTTGTACGGCGCCGTCATCTTCGGATCAGCGTTCTCGGTGAACGCCGCAAGCCGACCCGTGATGTAGCCCGGTGAA
>JBEVDW010000183.1:0-9981 GCA_040513115.1 Steroidobacteraceae bacterium
GCGCGATGAAGCCGAAGCACGCGAGATGGTTCAACGACAGACAACCGAGTTGGGTCGCACGGGCGTATGCGATGAAATCGTGATCCCCGCGCTCTTGCTCACCCAGCAGCACTTCACCGCGGAGGAGATCACCGCGGAGGACGCGCAGTTCGTCCTCGAGATCACGCACGAGATCGTGCGCGAGCTGCCGGTCAGCGATGCGCCTCGGCGACGCGATGCACGTTGGCTGGGTCTCGCGGCCAGCAATGACATCGATCAATCGTTGTTGGATGTGGTCGCGCACGCGATCGATGCGCCTGCGCCGCCCGTCGAGTTGATCTCCCCGGACCTCAGCGCCGAGGAGATCGAGGCATTGGCGGCTCAGGTCTGTCCGGCAATCATCGTGATGACCGGTGTGACATCACAAGGCAGTGTCGATCTGCGTAACTACTGCCGTCGCTTGCGTGCGCGATTGGGCAGCACGAAGCTCATCGTGCTGCAGCCATTGCTGATCACCGCGGATTTGGGTCGCGAGGCGCAGAGGCTCCGCGATGCGGGCGCGGATGTCGTCGTCAGCACAATTGCAGAGCTGCTCGCAGCCCTCGAATCGATCTACCCCGAAGCGCGGCCGCCCACAAAACAAACGGGCGAAGTCGCACTCAAGGCCGTTGGTGCGCATTGATGCGGGGCGGCTTCGCGGTCGCGAGCTAACGCCGGGTGGGGATGGTAGATTCCCGCCACGGGCGACCCACTGAGCACTACGAAAAGAGAGTCACCTGCCGGCCTTGCAGACCCGCCTACGCCCACTATGTAAGAACACCTTCCCGGGAGTGATGAATGGCAGCGAACAAATCGAGCCCGTTGGCTCAGGTCGTGACGGACCAGGAATCCAGCATCCTGACCGAGTGGATTGGCTTGCTGCGCCAGGCAGGCACCTTGCAGACGGGGCGCATCACGGAAACCGAGTTGCAGACCCAGTGTCGCGAGCTGTTGCAGAAGTTGAAGGCCGGACTCGATTCAGGCTTCGATGCCTCGCATCCCGCGTATGCGCCGGCGCGTGAGTATCTGACTCATATTTCACGTTCCAGGGCGTTGCAGGGGTTCTCGCCACGCGAGACGGCCACGTTCGTGTTTTCGCTCAAGCTGCCGATCTTCAATGCGCTGTCGAAAGTGCAGGGGCAGAACACGAACCTGCATGAGCACTTGTGGCAGACCACATTGGTGCTCGATGAGCTCGGCCTCGGCACCATGGAGGCGTACCAGAAGACGCGTGAGGAAGTGATCATCCGTCAGCAGCGTGAGATCGCGGAGTTGTCCACACCAGTCGTGAAACTCTGGGACGGAGTACTGGCGCTGCCGTTGATCGGCACGCTCGACAGCGAGCGCACGCAAGTCGTAATGGAGAATCTGCTGCAGTCGATCGTCGAGCAATCGGCGCAGATCGCGATCATCGATATCACCGGGGTGCCTACGGTGGACACCCTCACGGCGCAACATCTGCTGAAGACGATCGCAGCGGCCCGTCTCATGGGTGCGGACTGCATCATCAGCGGCATCCGGCCGCAGATTGCACAAACCATGGTGCACCTGGGGGTGGAGCTCAACGTGATCTCCAAGGCCACGTTGGCCGATGCCTTCGCGGTTGCGCTGCGGCGAATGAATCGCACAGTGGCCGTCCTGAAGAGCGCGACCTCGGCGATCGAAGCGAAGTCCTGAGGCGCATTGCATGGATCGTATTCCCATACTCAAGCTGGGCAAGGCCCTGCTGGTCACCATTCAGGTCGACATGCATGACCGTCTGGCCACGGCACTCGAAGAAGATCTCACCAATCGCATCGTCGAGTCGGGCGCACGCGGTGTGCTGATCGACATCTCATCGCTCGAGATCGTCGACAGCTTCATCGGCCGTATGCTCGACAACATCGCTGCGGTCTCGCGCGTATTGGATGCGAAGACCGTCGTGGTCGGCATGCGTCCCGCCGTAGCGATTACCTTGGTGGAACTCGGTCTCACCCTCGCCGGTGTGAAGACGGCGCTCAACGTCGAGCGCGGCATGGACCTCATTCATAGCGACGATGCGCACGAGATCGTGATCGATGACCTCGGCAGCCAGTGAGGTGTTAACCATCCGCGCCAGCGACGACGTCGTGCGTGTGCGCCAGCAGGTGCGCACGCATGCAGTCGAGGTGGGTCTCAGTCTGGTCGACCAGACCAAGATCGTGACTGCAGCGAGCGAGCTGGCCCGCAACACGCTCGACTATGGGGGTGGCGGCACTGTGCGCATCGAGCGACTCAACGACGGTGGCCGACGCGGCGTGCGACTCATCTTCGAAGACCAGGGGCCCGGTATTTCCGACCTTACGCTTGCGTTGAAAGACGGCTACACCACCGGTTCCGGTCTGGGGCTGGGGCTAAGTGGCGCCAAACGGCTGTCGAATGAATTCAACATCGAGTCCACCGTGGGCGTCGGCACTCGCGTGACCATCGCGCGGTGGAAGTGAGCATGGTGGCCTTGGAGGTGCGCGATCAGAGCCAAGTCGCGGAAGCACGCAGATTGGCCACGACGACGGCCGCTGCGTCCGGTTGCGGGCCAACCAGCAGTGGGCGCGTGGCAATCGTTGCCACGGAGCTTGCAACGAATCTTCTGAAGCATGGCGGCGGAGGGGAGCTGTTGCTGTCGACCTATGAGGCGCCAGGCTCGTGCGGTGTGCAACTGCTCGCGCTCGACAGCGGCAAGGGCATGCCGGACGTGCAGGCGTGTTTGCGCGATGGCTATTCGACGGCAGGCAGCGCGGGTCACGGTTTGGGCTCCGTGCGGCGCCAATCGGAATTGTTCGATGTGTTCTCGTTGCCGGGCCTCGGTACGGCGGTGCTCAGTCGCGTCTCGTCATCTGAGACGTTCCAGGTTCAGACCTCAGCTACTGCGAGATCAGGCTTCATCAACGTGCCCAAGCCAGGTGAGGAAGTCAGCGGAGATGCGCTCAGCATCGCACCCATTCAGATCGGCCTGACGATGCTGGTCGCTGACGGGCTCGGTCATGGTCAGGAAGCGGCGGTTGCATCACTCGAGGCGGTGCGGCTGTTTCAGCGCCACGCCGGACTGTCGCTCACAGAGTTGTTGGAGCTGATGCATGCGGGCATGCGAGCGACGCGCGGGGCTGCCGCGGCCATCGTGCGTTTCGATCCGGCGCAGCCGCGGGTGAGCTTTGCCGGGGTGGGCAACGTTGCGGGCATCGTCCATACACCGGGACAGGCACGGCACATGGTTTCAATGAACGGCACGCTCGGCCACAACGCACGCAAAGTGCAGGCGTTCGACTATCCCTGTCCTGCCGGCAGTCTCGTGATACTGCATTCGGACGGGCTGAGCACGAGCTGGTCGCTCGACAAATATCCTGGTTTGCGACAACGCGACCCGACACTCATTGCCGCCGTGCTCTACCGCGACCATGCGCGCCGACGGGACGATGCAACCGTGCTGGTGACAAAGGTGTGAGCGTGGCGCGGCCCATCCTACAAGAGCGTATCGATGCGGAAGCGGATGTAGTCGCCGTGCGTCAGCGCGCGCGTCATCTCGCAGAGCTGCTGCGCTTCGACAGGCAGGATCAGACGCGCATCGCGACCGCAGTGTCCGAAATCGCGCGCAATGCGTTTGCATACGCGCGCGGCGGCGAGGTTCAGTTCGCGCTCGCGAACGGGTCGCGCGAGCAGATGCTGATGATCCGCGTGACTGATCGTGGGCCCGGCATTCAGCATCTCGATCAAGTCCTCGATGCGGGCCAGACCCAGTCCGGTCGCAGCGGCATGGGGTTGATCGCCGCGCGCCGCCTGATGGATCACTTCACCATCGAATCCAGCGGGCAAGGCACGGTGGTCGAGCTGGGGCAGCGGCTGCCCGCCAGCGCCAAGCTCACACCCAACGACCTCGCGCGCATTCTCGAACGGCTGAGCGGGTCGGGCCAGCTGGGTCCGCTGGCGGCGATGCACGAGCAGAACAATGAGCTGCTGCAGAGTCTGGAGGAGCTCAAGCGCCGGCAGGAGGAAACGGATCAGCTCGCTCGCGAGCTCGGTGACACGAATCGAGGCGTCGTGGCGCTGTATGCAGAGCTGGAGGAACGCGCAGAACAGTTGAAGCAGGCAAGCGAGCTCAAGTCGCGTTTCCTCTCCAACATGAGCCATGAGTTTCGCACGCCGCTCAATTCGATCCTCGCCCTGTGCCGCATCCTGCTCGACCGCATCGACGGCGACCTGACGGAAGAGCAAGCACGGCAGATCGGCTACATCCGCAAATCGGCCGATAGCCTGCTCGAGCTCGTCAACGATCTGCTTGATCTGGCCAAAGTCGAGGCCGGTAAGCTCGAAGTGAAACCCGTCGAATTCACGGTCGGTGATCTGTTCGGTGGATTGCGCGGCGCGCTGAAGCCGCTGTCGTCGAACGCGCCCATCGAGCTCGTCTTCTCGCCCGGATCGCGTACGCTGCGTCTGTACACCGACGAGGCGAAAGTCGCTCAGGTGTTGCGTAACTTCATCTCGAACGCACTGAAGTTCACCGAGCGCGGCACCGTGCGCGTCAGCGCCGCTTTCGATGAGGCGCAGGATGAGGTCCGCTTCGAAGTGCGCGACACGGGGATCGGCATTGCGCCTGCCGACCAGGAGCGCATCTTCGAAGAGTTCACGCAGATCGAAGGGCAGTTGCAACGCAAGCATCGCGGCACGGGTCTCGGTCTGCCGCTGTCGCGCAAGCTGGCCGAGCTGCTGGGCGGCTCTGTCGAGGTGCACAGCGAGCTTGGTCAAGGCTCTACCTTTACGCTCGTCATTCCTGCCAGTCTCGGTGGACGGCGGGCGCTCGAAGAAGCCGTGTCCACGCAGGGCAAGTGCATCCTGATCGTCGACGACGACGAGACTTCGCGCTACGTTTTGCGGCAGATGATCGGTGCCCATCATGGCTATGAGCTGCTCGAGGCGAGCGGTGGGGAAAAAGGATTGCAGCTGATGGCGGAAACGATCCCGGACCTCCTGATCCTGGATTTGCAGATGCCTGAAATTGATGGTTTCGCCGTGTTGCGGCGGCTGCAGCTGCAACCAGAGCTGGCAGCGGTGCCGGTCGTCGTGTCGACATCCATGCCGCTCACGAACGAAGTCATGGCGCAATTGCCGCGAGGAATCCGGATACTGCCGAAGTCAACGTTGTCGCGCGAGACTGTGCTGACGGTGCTGCGCGAGGTGCTGGGAGAGTGACCATGCACACGACCGAGACGCTGATACTGAACTGCGATGATGACGAGGCGCAGCGCTATACCAAGACGCGCATCCTGCGTCACTTGGGCTTCGATGTGGTCGAAGCCGGCACCGGCCGTGACGCTCTGGCCAAAGCCGAAGAATTGAAGCCGGCGCTGGCGGTGCTGGACGTCAAGCTCCCGGACATGAGTGGGCTCGAGGTGTGCCGCATCATCAAGAACCGCTGGCCGCAGGTTCTGGTCTTGCAGACCTCTGCCACGTACACGACGGGAGCGGACCGCATCGCCGGGCTCGAAGGCGGCGCAGACGCTTATCTCACGCAGCCGATCGAACCCGACGAGTTGCTCGCGACCGTCCGCGCCTTGATGCGTGTGCGCGATGCGGAAAGCCGCTTGCGGCGGCTCAACGAGACGCTGGAGCAGCGCGTCGAGGAGCGCACGCGCGAGCTCGAGGTTGCCAATGCGAAGTTGCAGGAGGAGATCAACCAGCGCCTGAAAGCCGAGGCGGCACTGGTGCAGGCGCAGAAGATGGAGGCCATCGGCCACCTCACGGGTGGCATGGCTCACGACTTCAACAATCTGCTGACCGCGGTACTGGGGAATATCGACCGCATTCGCGCACGCGCGAGCGACCCGCGGATCGTGCGTATGGCCGAGAACGCCTACATGGCGGCGGAAAGAGGCTCCCGCTTGACGGCGCAGCTGCTGGCCTTCTCACGCACGCAGCAGCTCAGCACCGAAGCCGTCGACGTCAATTCCTTGTTGCAACGGATCAGTGATCTGCTGCATCAGTCGCTCGGGCCGACAGTACAGCTGCAGATGAATCTCGCACCGGACCTGCCGCCTGCCGTGGCCGACATCAACCAGCTCGAGCTCGCAATTCTCAATCTCGCTATCAACTCGCGCGATGCGATGGGTGAGCGAGGCGGCCAGATCACGATCTCCACCGCGCCGCTGACGTTCAATCACTCCGAGGGAGAATTGCAGCCTGGTTCGTACGTGGAGGTGGCCGTGACCGACAACGGCTGCGGCATGTCGCCCGAAGTACTGGCGCACGCGTTCGATCCATTCTTCACGACGAAGCCTCCGGGCAAGGGGACAGGCCTCGGTCTTTCGCAGGTATATGGCATTGCGCGCCAGGCGGGTGGGGCAGTACACATCGACACCGTGCAGGGACAAGGCACGTCGGTGCACGTGCGACTGCGCAGCTCGAATCAGCCTTCGATGCCGATTGCCGCGCGCGCACCGGAGCAGTCGCAGCCCAGCTCGGAAACGGTGCTGATCATCGACGACGACCCCGATGTGCGTACGCTGATGAGCGATTTCCTGAGCGAAGTGGGTTATCGCACGCATGCGGTCGAGAGCGGCGAGCTGGCTTTGAAAATACTCGGTGAGATCGCGCCCGACGTGCTGGTCGCCGATTTTGCGATGCCCGGTCGCAATGGAGCCGAAGTCGCGCGCTCGATTCGTGCGCGCTTGCCGCGTCTGCCGATTCTATTCGTCAGCGGTTACGCTGATATTGCGGCGCTGGAGAGCGCCGTGGGCAAGGCGCCCCTGCTGCGCAAGCCATTCCGGCCCAGCGAGCTGGCGGCTGCGATTCGTGCGTTGTTGGATCGCTCGAACCTTTGAGCTGCGAACTACTGCGTGACTGACTGATCGAGCAGCGGCTCGAGATCATCCACCAGCGAGATCCGCTTCGGTGCAAAGAAACCGAAGGGACGCGTGAACGAGATAAAGACCGAAGACCCATCGGCTGCCACGAGTGAACGGCCGGCGGTCATCGACACCGAGTTGCGGCCGAGTTGCATGCTCTGGCTGAGGCCGATCAGGTTGACGCGCTCCTTGTCCCACGTCGTCTGCGTCGCGTAAGTCACCGCGAGATTGCTCGTATCGCCCGTCTTCATGCCGAAGCTGGCGACCCCACGCTCCATGACGGGATCGCTCGTTGCAGCCGTGGCGATCTCGCGAAATTCCCGGCTCTGTGTGCGTGTGCGCACGACCAGGTTGAACAGCTCGCTTTCGTGATCGAAACCGAAGCGCGCGAGCCAGCCCGAACCGGTCGTTGCACGACTGGAGGCGAGCGCCATCGATGCGGTGCCCAGCACACCGACGCGTCGGGTCACGCCGATGCCGAATGCCGTGAGCTCGTCGCTCAGGTATTCGCCGTGCCCTTCGACGGTGAAGCCGAGGGGAGCGTCACACACGATGGTCGTGTTGGCGAAGAGCGGGCCGTAGTCGTTGCTGGCGACGGCATAGTCGCGCCGCACTTTGCCCAAGCCGAAAGAGAAGTCGTCGCAGCCTTCACGTCCTCGAGTGCCGGGGAGTGCATCGGCGATGAGCGGCGCTGTGATGTTTTGTTCGCGACCCAAGCTGTCGCGTGCGACGAAGTTCACGGCGTTGGCACCCGCGAGGCTCACGCCGCCATCGATCGAGAGGTTCTGACTGTTCAGCTCGGGATGCGCGGCGCCTGCGGAAGCAAACAAGGCATCGGCTACTGAGGGCAATACCGCGATGCCGCCGCTGGCGAGCTCGGAAGACGCGATGACATCGCGTCGCACTTCCATGCGTGTGCCGAACTGCACGCCGCCATAGCGCACGCTGCTGCCCCACAACCCCGAGCTGCTCACCGCATCGCCGACGCGCCAGGCTTCATCGCTGTCGTCGCGACGCTGGGTCCAACTCGACTCGAGACGGGTGACGGTTTCGACTTGCGGATCGAGCGAAGTGGCGAACTTGGAGTCGACCACGCTGGCGTCGTTCAGCACGCGCGCATTGATGGAGGTGTATTCGGGATCGAGGCCACCCGTGCTGACGTCCAGCGGCTTGGCTTCGGTTGCGCGCGGTGCGGGCGATGCCGGCGACGCATCACTGGTTGCGATCGCCTGCGCCACGATCTCCTCTTCGGTTGTCGTGCGCGGTGCGCTTGCGCATCCGGCTGCCAGCACCAGCGAGATGGCGCTGGCCAAAGAAGAAGCGAAACGTTTCATCGTCGATCGTCGGTCGTCTTGTTGTTGGCAGCACCCGTAAGCTGCACTCGCGGCGCAGTTTAGGGAAAGGCTCTCACCATCGAAATCAGGTTGGCCCTGTACGATGTCCGACCTCAACTATGGCACGACGACGCGCGCAGTTGAGTGAACGACTGCGCGCTTGGAAGAAAGAAGCGCTCAGGAATGTGAAGGGCTCGGTCTGTGCCCGAGCGAGCGGATGCGCTTGTATGGTGCGCGCATTGCCAGATAGATCTCAGGGTGGCTCACCATCCAATGTTTCAGCCGCGGCAGGACGCGCAGGTGATAGCGGATGCGCCCGCGCAGAGGCACGCGATCCGCGAGTCCTTCTTCAATCGTGTAGATACAAGGATTACAGCGGCCGCACGGCGCGCCATGGGCCGGATGATGACAAAACCATGTCAGCTTCATCAGATCCTCGAAGCCCGCAGCAATGGATTCGCTGCGCATTTGTTGCTTGGTTTTGTCGAACAGCGGAAAGCGGAAGTACTTGAACAACTCGTAGCGCGGATCGCCCGCGTGACGGCGATCGAGGCGCGTCCGCGATGAATCGACCAGGCCGAGCAACAGGTCGCGGGCGCGGTCATCGCGATGGATGGAAAGCTCCAGTCCTTCGATGCCGCGTTCAGCACAGAATCGTGCAAGCCATTCGTACTGACCGCCAATGAAGGCCGAGCGCAGCGAGTTTTCGAATTGCTGCGTGATGTCTGCATTCGGCGCGATTTGCTGCAGGGTGCATTCGACGGTAGGAAGAACCAGCGCAGCAGCGCGGGGTGAGCACTGCTCGAGGCGTTCCCGGATGCGCGCCATGGCATGACGCTCTGCGGGCACGGACGGCCTCAGCTTTACATCGTCGAGAACGTAGTAAGGCTGCACCGGCGTGCGCTCGCGCATCACCAACGACAACAATCGAAACGTCGAGTCCCAACCGCCGGTCCATAGCAGGTGCGTCGGTGCGGCAGTGCGCCGATCGGCGCTGAGCGAATGATCCATCTGCTGTTCGTCCCCTGGTGGTCCTGGGTTGGACACGGCCATCAGAGCGCGCTGCTGATCGCGTCCGTGCCTAAGTTCTGAAGCAGTTTGAATGTTCCGGATCGGTGCGTCCATTCTCCCATCTGCACTGAATCGTCGCACGCAAGCCGGAAAATCGTGTGCAGCCGTTCGGCGACGTTTCTTTCTTGCAAACAGATGTCGGCGCTGTCGCTGATTTGCACCGCTTGTGCGCACCTGTGACTGCACCCTCGCTGAGTGCATGTCTCGCAGGGTTCGAGGCGAGGACCTTATTGGCTGCTAAAGCGCTTTTTTGTGTTGTCCACTCGCACTCGGGATATTCGTATGTACTCCGTCGCCGTTCTCGTCGGCAGTTTGCGCCGCGACTCGATCAACAAGAAATTGGCTCATGCGCTGGCAAAGCTCGGGCAGGGCAAACTCGACTTTCGCTTGGTGGAGATCGGCGACTTGCCGCTCTACAACGAAGATATCTGGGTCAATCCACCGCCGAGCATCACGCGCTTCAAACAGGCCATTGAGGGTGCCGACGCGGTGTTGTTGGTTTCCCCGGAGTACAACCGTGGCACGACTGGCGTGCTGAAGAATGCAATCGACTGGGGCTCACGTCCCTATGGGAAGAGCTCGTGGGTGGGTAAGCCCGTGGCCCTGGCAGGAGCCAGCATGGGAGCGACCGGCACCGCATTGGCCCAGGCTTCTTTACGTCAGACGATGATCATTCTGGACACGGTCGTGATGGGATTACCGGAGGT
>JBEVDW010000184.1:0-2974 GCA_040513115.1 Steroidobacteraceae bacterium
GAAGATCTCGTGCACGAAGAGAAGGCTGTGCAGGCGGAGGGCCTGGAGGCGTTCGATCGTGATCGAGTACGCACGCTCAAGCGCAAAGGCTTCTCCGATAGCCGGCTCGCCAATCTGCTTGGGTTGGATGAACTCACCGTGCGCAAGCGACGCATCACCATGGGCTTGCGGCCGGTCTACAAGCGCGTGGATACGTGCGCAGCCGAGTTTGCAACGTCCACCGCGTATCTCTACTCGACGTACGAGGAAGAGTGCGAGGCCGAGCCGACCGATCGCCGCAAGATCGTGATCCTGGGCGGCGGACCCAATCGCATCGGTCAAGGCATCGAGTTCGACTACTGCTGCGTGCACGCCGCATTGGCGCTGCGAGCCGCGGGTTACGAAACCATCATGGTGAATTGCAACCCGGAAACCGTCTCGACCGACTACGACATTTCCGATCGCCTGTACTTCGAGCCGCTGACGTTCGAAGACGTGATGGAAGTAATCGAGAAGGAAAAGCCGGTCGGCGTGATCGTGCAGTACGGTGGTCAGACACCGCTCAAGCTCTGCCGGGCGTTAGAAGCCGCTGGGGCGCCGATCATCGGTACTACGCCGGATTCGATCGACATTGCTGAGGATCGCGAGCGCTTCCAACAGCTGGTGCAGAAGCTGGCATTGAAGCAACCGCCGAACTGCACGGCTCGAACCGAGGAAGACGCAGTCAGCATGGCGCGGAGCGTGGGGTTCCCTCTGGTTGTCCGGCCGTCGTACGTGCTGGGAGGCCGTGCAATGGAAGTGGTATTCACCGAAGATGATCTGCGCGCGTACATGGGCAATGCCGTGCAAGTATCGAACGACAGTCCAGTGTTGTTGGACCGATTCCTGGATCTCGCAATCGAGGTCGATGTCGACGCGATCTGCGACGGCGAGAACGTGTACATCGGCGGCATCATGGAGCACGTCGAGCAGGCCGGAGTGCACTCGGGCGATTCGGGTTGTTCATTGCCGCCGAACAGTTTGAGCGCGGAGATCCAGGTCGATCTACGCGAGCAGACACGGAAACTCGCTCATGCCCTCAATGTCATCGGCTTGATGAACATTCAGTTTGCGATTCAAAACGGCATCATCTACATCCTGGAAGTGAATCCGCGGGCTTCGCGCACCGTGCCATTCGTATCGAAGGCAACCGGTGTGCCGCTGGCGAAAATGGCCGCCCGGGTCATGACGGGCGAGAAGTTGAAGGACCTCGGCTTGATCAAGGAGCGGGTGCCGAAGTTTTTCGCCGTCAAAGAGTCGGTATTCCCGTTCTCGAAATTCCCCGAAGCTGATCCGATCCTTGGGCCTGAGATGAAGTCCACGGGAGAGGTGATGGGAACGGGACGCACGTTCGGCGAGGCCTACGCGAAGGCGCAGCTTGCCTCAGGGGTCACGCTGCCGACGCGCGGTGTGTGTTTGCTGAGCGTGCGCGATCGCGACAAGCCGCAAGCCGTCGCGTTGGCGCGGCGTCTCGTGCAACGCGGCTTCGAAATCGTGGCGACTGACGGCACCGAGCGCGCGTTGAGCGAAGCGGGTGTGCCGTGTCGACGCGCAAACAAGGTTCGTGAGGGTCGTCCCCACATCGTGGACATGATCAAGAACCAGGAGATTTCGCTGATCGTGAACACCACGGAAGGTAAGCAGGCGATCTTTGAATCCAGATCCATCCGGCGCGAAGCGGTGCTGAAGAAAGTGACGTACTACACGACCGTGGCTGCGGGCCTCGCAACCTGCGATGCCCTGCAGTACTTGGATGCCGTCGATGTGAATCGACTGCAGGATTTGCATATGGAGGTGGCTTCATGAAGCGCATGCCCTTGACGCTGAAGGGGGCCGAGCGCCTGCGTATGGAATTGAAGCGACTCAAGTCCGAGGAGCGTCCGCGCATCATCCAGGCGATCGCCGAAGCGCGCGCACACGGCGATTTGCGCGAGAACGCGGAGTATCACGCCGCGCGCGAGCAGCAGAGCTTCACCGAGGGACGCATCAAAGAGCTCGAAGCGCACCTCTCCAACTCCGAGATCATTGACGTGAGTCAGTTGCCGAGCACAGACAAAGTCGTGTTCGGCGCGACGGTGAATCTCGAAGATCAGGATGACGGCAGCAAGGTGAAGTATCAGATCGTCGGCGACGCCGAGGCCGATATCCGTAGCGGCCTGATCTCTGTGTCATCGCCCATTGCGCGCGCATTGGTTGGCAAGAGCGAGGGCGATGTCGTGGACGTCTCCGCCCCGAATGGCATTCGCTCCTACGAAATCATGTCGGTGAGCTACGTCTGATCTTGTTTCCTCCCTGCGAAGGGGGCCGCTCCGGCGCATTCCTGCGCCCCGCGCCATTCGTGCATCCCAACATCAGAACGACCGGGAGGAAGTGGCGCGCCAGGGTTAGGCTGGGGCAAGTCCTCAGTCCGGCAACACGATCCGGCTCTTCTCGGCTCGCTGCCGGAAGAACACGCCCACATTACCGATGCGCTGCACCAGTTCGCTGCCGGTCTCCGTCGCCAACTTATCTAATAGGAGATCGCGCTCGTCGCGATCTCCGACGCGGGCTCGCACCTTGACCAGTTCATGAGCCGTGAGCGCGGTGTCCAGTTCATGCGTGACAGCCTTCGACAGACCGGATTGGCCGATCATGACGATGGGGTCGCGGCCGTGAGCAAGGCTGCGCAGGTACTTTCGTTGTTTCTCGTTGAGGGACATGGTTGCTGACGACGTAAGCGATGACGAAACGTAGCAAATCCAGTCGACGCTGGCTTGCTGGGCATGGAGCGATATCTTCGTGAAGCGCGCTCGCGAAGCCGGTTTTCGTTCCAGGGCCGCCGTCAGCTCGAAAAGCTCCAGCGCACGGATCGCATTCTCCGTAGCGAGACGGTGGTCGTGGATTTGCGAGCTGCCCCTGGCGGTTGGAGCCGGTAAGCAACCAAGGTGCTGGGAGGCAGGAGCCGGATCCCGGCACT
>JBEVDW010000185.1:0-22962 GCA_040513115.1 Steroidobacteraceae bacterium
ACTTCTGTACGGGTTCGATATGGGATGGCTCACGTGTCCGCGCGAGAACTACGGTTGGCAGGTGTTCGTGATCGGCAATCACCGCACGAAGACGGCGTGCCTGGATCACGACGCCCGCAAGCTGGTGCGCGAGTTGCTGCAATAGATCAGTCGCGCGGCAGGTAGCGCCGTGCGTACTCGCGGGCGCGCCGGGTCAGTGTCTCAGTCCGCTCCGCGGGCGTGACGAAGCGCGCATCCTTCGGCAGTGCCGCTTGCAACTCGCTCAGCTTGATGCGGCGCACGCTCCTGACCGCGCGTTCTGCCGAGATATCGGGTCGAGGCAGCGCCTGCCAGCGATACAGCATGCAACCTTGCTGCAGGCCGCAGGTATCCAGCCAGTTCACGAAGCCGGGATCACGGCCGGCGATGACATAGGTGTAAGTGCCATCGCTGTTGGCGTGCGCCTGAGCCTGATTGAGGCTGCTCGACTTGTCGACATGATCGAGCGAGGCGAGCCACAGGTCGCAGAGCATGAAGCCCAGATACTCGGCGTCGAGTCGCTCGACCGTCACGACGAGCGCTTCGTCTTCTTCGAGATTGAAGTTTCCAGACGCGGCAAATCCCCAGGCACCGCCGCGACCGTACGGTGTGCACAGGGTGTTGTCCTGCCAATGCCCGAAGAGCGACTACTTCTTCCAGTTCAAGCTCAGGCTGGTCAGCGCACCGAGATAGAACGCGGAGCGGCTCGCGAATGTCGCATCATCACCCGCCGGCGCGGCTGGCGGTCCACCGACGCGCTTGATCGTCGTCGTCAGCGGCAGCTCCCGATTCCAATCGCTCAACGTGTTGCGGATGAGCAGCTGTTTCGCGTGCGCCGTGGACTGAATGTGATTCGCACGACCGTTCGCCGGCGACGCATCGATCGTGAACGTGAAGGAGTCGCCATCGGTCCACTGCACCTGATCGCTGCGCAAAACGCCGATCGGTGTGTCCACGTCCTTCTCGTGCCCGTCTTCGCACACGAAGTGCGAATAGATCATGTAGCTGAACTGCACGGGTGCCTGCCCGTGCCGGCGCACGAGCACTTCGTATCGGGACGTGCCATCGACCGGCGCGATGCGGTACACGTTGTCGGGATTGTCGATGCCCCAGCGTGATCCCGGAACCGCGCGGCCATTCAGCGCATGGGGTGCGTTGTAGACCCATGCAACGGCCGGATGAGTCGGGTCCGCGTTCACGCCGACCAGCGCAGCTGCCCACGCGAGCTCCTCAACGGCCCTATCCAGCATCCGCTTGCCGCCTGGAACACGCGCGTCCTCATCGGCGGCATAGCGTGCGCGGGTGCGCTCGACTTGTTCTTCAAAAGTGGCCGACTGCAGCACCTTCAGAGCGCGTGTTTCGACCAGGTCCTGATCGGGCGTGGCGAGAATTCCGGGTGCTCGTGTCATCGGCATGGCCTCGAAAGAACTACGACTTCAACAGGCGTTCTGCGGCGCGTTCGCCGCACGCCACCGCTGCTTCCATGCCTCCGAACATGAACAGATCGCCACCCAATTGAACGCGCGGCTCGCGGCCCACAGCGTCCCACAGCTGCTTCGTGCGATGGAAGAAGCCTGCGTCCGGCACGTAGCTCACGCGCGTCTGGCGCGAGAGATAGCTGAACTTGAAGTGACCCTTGACCTCGGGATACAGCCCTTCGATCTGCTCGCGCAGCATGGCGATCGCGTCGTCATCGCTCATCGCGGCCATCGTCTCGTACTTCTTGTGCTCCGTGAAGATGGAAAACAACGCACAGCCACTGGGTGCGCGGTCGGCCACCTTGTTGTGAGAGAGCGAGATGACGTTGATGTTGGGGCTCTCCTTGAGCGAGAGCATCACCATGGCGGCCTTGCTGGACGTTGCTTTGCCATACGCCAACTTGACGTCGAGCATGCGCATGTACTGCATCGTCCGTCGATAGCCGTTGCTGATCTCGACGAGGCGCGGATACAGCTCCTCGGCCTGATCGTACGGCGCGGTGATCAGGCACTTGTCCACGGAGAACGTGGCGTTTGCACCGGTCGCATCGACGACTTCGATCGTCACGTCGTTCGCATTGGAGTGCACACGCTTGACGGTCGTCTGGTAGCGCACGTTGAGCTTCGCTGCGACCGTCTGCGGCAGCCGATCGAGCCCACCGCGCAGGCTCACCATCTGCGACCAGTCGGACAACGTATACGGCACCAGCAGCGTGGACATCATGTCCAGCGTCACGCCGCCGATGGGTCGGAGCAGCGGTTCGATCAGGTTGTCGGTGACCTCCGGTCCGAAGGCTTTGAGCGACATGGCCGCCGCGTTGCTGTTCGGATCATCGAGCGCGATGTTGTCGAGCAAGTAGTGCGGTACTTGTTTGAACTTGTCCCGCATTCCGATGACACCGCGCAGGAAGCGCGCTTTCGCCCCCCACGACAGCACGGGACTAAAGGCGAGGGAGCTCATCTTCCCCATGTCGATGTCGATCAAGCGCCCGTGCTGGAGCACGCTCACGACGGTGGGCGCGTTCACGAGGTCGTTGCCCAGGCCGACCTCCTTGATGAGTGCAATCCAGCGGCGATAGCTCGTCGCCGCGAGCTCGGGACAGGTATCGATGATGAAGCCATCCCGATGCACTGCCTTGCACCGGCCGCCCGCGTGCGCGTTGGTCTCGATGACTTGTACTTGATGTCCTGCTTGTTGCATGCGCAACGCGGCGGTCAGGCCGGAGAGTCCGGCCCCGATGACGGCAATCTTCACTGTGTGTTTGCTCTTCGCTTGTAATGAATGGAGTGTGTCGTCCGCTCGCAGGCACAGGTGCTTCAGTGACCCTTGTCCTGCGGCATCGCGGCTTGCTGTTCTTCCATCGATGGCATTTCGTCGAAGCGCGGCAGCCGTGTCATGAAATTGCCGCCATCGATC
Source organism: Steroidobacteraceae bacterium (assembly GCA_040513115.1). Taxonomy (GTDB): domain Bacteria; phylum Pseudomonadota; class Gammaproteobacteria; order Steroidobacterales; family Steroidobacteraceae; genus DATELY01. Next base: position 2,914 of record JBEVDW010000185.1, read on the forward strand.
GGCGTGAATGCGCCGGTGATGTAATTTGCGCGATCGGATGAGAGGAAGGTGATGTACTCGGCGATGTCGCCGGCCTTGCCGAGACGGCCCAACGGAATCTCACGCTCGAACACTTTGCGCAGCGCCGGATTCGTCGTCGCGCCGGCCACCATCGGTGTTTCGGTCAGCCCGGGGAAGACGCAGTTGACGCGAATGGCGTAGGGCGCGAATTCCTTTGCTGCATAGCGCGTCAGGTTCTGGAGTGCGCCCTTGGCGCAGGAGTACGAGACGACGCCGTCCTGCGTATTGGTGGACGTGACGGACGAGATCAGCGTGATTGCGCCGTTGCGATCGATCGCGCGCCGCATCTCCTGCACGAAGAAGAAGCCACCGAAGAAGTGCAGCTCCATCGCTTCGCGCAGCGAACCTTCGTCCGTGGTTTCCAGCGTGGAGAACCACACGCCGCTGGGAGAATACAGCGCGGCATCGGCCTTACCGAACTGCTTCTTCACGGTGTCAGCCAACGCGACGATGTCGGAGCGTTTGGTGGCATCGCATTGCACCGCGAGTCCCCCGGTTTTTTTGGCAAGCTGCTGCAATTTGTCGAGGCTCCGGGCCGCGACGACGACTTTTGCCCCCTCGCGCGCCATGGATTCGGCCGTGGTCCACCCGATACCGCCTTCGGCGCTGGCACCCAGGATCACTGCCACCTTGCCTTGCATCAGAGTCGTTGCCATGTCGCCCCCCTCAATCGCCCGTCAGGTTACAAGCGCCGTCGTTGTAGCTAGCGTAACCCCGAGCTGCGTGCTTCAGCTACCGGCTGATGTGAGCACCCGTCTGTACAAGTCGAACATCCGGCAGCGCTCGTGACACCACCGCATGAATGCGATCCGTAAGCTCGTCGACGATGACAATCTCATGGTGCCCGAACGCTTTCGCGCGGGTCATCCGCATGCGGATTGGCAAATGCTCCGGAAGGAATGCCCCGTCTACTACTGCGAGCCGACCGGTTATCGACCGTTCTGGGCCATCACGAAGTATCAGGACATCGTCGAGGTCGAGAAGCACAGCGACATCTTCCTGAACGAGCCGCGCTTCGTGATCATGCCGGCCGCGTTCGAGGATTACATGAATGCCAAGTACGGCTCCATCAATGGATTGCTGAAAATGATGGTGCAGATGGATGCACCCGATCACATGCGGTATCGCAGCTTGCTCGCATCCTGGTTTCAGCCCAAGGCGCTGGCCGAGCGGCTGAAGGAGATCCGCGCGATCTGCGAGCAGTTCTTCTTCGATCTGCGCAGCAAGGGACCTGAGGGGGAGATCGACCTAGCGCAGGACCTCGCATTCTGGTTTCCCTTGCGCGCGATCTGCGCGTTGCTCGGCCTGCCGCAACGGGACGACGAGATCATTTTGCGGCTGGCGGAAAGCGCGTTCACCTTCAAAGTGCCCGAGCCCGGCTCCGACGCCACGACGGGCTTCGAAATGGTCCTGAGCTACTTCAAGGCCATTGCGGAGGAACGACGCAAGCAGCCTCAGAACGATCTGTCGACGTATCTGGTGCAGGCTCGACTGGACGGCAAGCCGCTGGAGGACCGTGAGCTGCTCGCGTACTTCTTCATCGCTGCGACCGCCGGGCACGACACGACCTCATCGGCAATCACAGGTGGCGTCAAGGCACTGCTCGAGAATCCCGATCAGTTGCGGCTGCTGCAGGCCGACAGCTCCCGGATGACGGGTGCGGTCGAGGAGATCCTGCGTTGGGTGACGCCGACGATTCAGTTCGCTCGTACGGCGCGGGAAGACTATGTTCTTCGGGGTCAGTTGATCCGCCGGGGCGAAACGGCCGTGTTGTACTTTTCTTCAGGCAATCGCGATGACGAGGCGTTCCCGCATCCGAACGAGTTTCGGATAGAGCGCTCGCCGAATCGACATCTCGCGTTCGGCAGCGGTCCACATACATGCGTGGGATTGCATCTCGCGCGGCTCGAGTTGCGGTGTTTCCTGGAAGTCCTGTTCGAGCAGTTCGAGCACCTCGAAATCGCGGGCCCGACGCCATCGATCGCGTCGAGTATCGTCACTCGGCTCGAGCGCCTGCCTGTGCGCTATCGCTTCCGCGACCGTGGGAGATATGGATGTCGGTAGTCGAGCTGGGTTATCTGGGTCTGGAAGTGTCCGATCTGTCGGCTTGGCAACGGTTTGCCACCCAGATCGTCGGCTTTCAATATGTAGCGGCGGAGCGGGGCGGCGCGTATCTGCGTATGGATTACTGGCACCACCGCATCGCCCTGCACGAAGGCCGGGCAGATGATCTCGCCTATGTCGGGTTCAGGGTGTCGGATGAGGAATCGCTCATTGCGCTCGCTGACCGACTGCGTCACGCGCGTTACGACTTCGCCATCGGATCGCCCGCGGAGGAAGACGAGCGCTGTGTCATGGGTCTGTTGAAGATGCATTCGCCCGGCGGCATTCCCGTGGAAGTGTTCTGGGGACCGCAGGTCGATGCTCATCGCCCATGGCATCCGGGTCGTCCCATGCATGGTCGCTTCAAGACGGGTTCCGGCGGTCTCGGCCACGTGGCATTACGCGAGCAGAACGGCCGCGCTGCGTACGAGTTCTACAAATTGCTCGGCTTCACGGGTGGACCCGAGTACAAGCTCAAGCTGCCGAACGGCTTCATCGCGAAGCCGATCTTCATGCATTGCAACGAGCGGCAGCACACGCTGCAGTTCGATCTCGGGCCCATGCAGAAGCGCTTGCATCATGTGATGATCGAATACGACGATCTCAACGACGTCGGGCTGGCGCATGATCTGGTTCAACGCAACGGCGTGGACATCGGTATGCATCTGGGCAAGCACGCCAACGATCATGCACTCAGCTTTTACGTCGGCACGCCGTCCAGATGGCTCATGGAGCTCGGCAGCAACGTACGCGCGACACCGGCCCACGCCGAGCACAGTCAGTTCGACCTGTTCGGTCATGCGGTGGGAGTGAAGGGCTACGGGCTCGACGGTTTGGATCTGGTTGGACGCTGACGGTTCGTAGCCAGGAATCTCGCCATGACAGCATCAGCCTCAGGCACCCCGATCACATCGTTCGATGCGGACACCTTGATGGCCAGCCTGCGCGCTCGTATCGGGCTGCAGACGGCACCTACGGTGACGGAAGTCGAGAAAGGCGCCATTGCCAAGTTTGCGCACTCCATTGGCGCGACGAGTCCGCTGCATTTCGACGAGCGCCACGCTCGCAACTCGCGTTTCGGTGGCATCGTTGCGCCGCCGACTTACGTCTCCACGTTCATCACGGGTCACATTCCGGACATCTATGCGCCGACAGCGCCGCTGACACGAACGCTGCACTCCGACGATTCCGCACAGTTGCATCGTCCCATCCGCGCTGGAGATGTGATCACCGCCTATGCGCGCTATGTCGATGCCGTGCTGAAGGCGGGGCGCAGTGGTCCGCTCGTCTTTCAAAGCGCGGACCTGATTCTCGACGGGCAGGACGGCGAGCGCATCGCGGAGGTGCGTGTCGTGTCCGTCAGCTTCTGAGATCGATGAGGAACGCTGCAGATGCCGAGCTCCATCACAGCAATGCGCGAGGGCACTGAGGTCCCGCCCTTCGAACGCGAGATCAGTCCAGCCGATCTCGTGAAATATGCAGGTGCATCGGACGACTATTCGCCCCAGCATTGGGATCACACGTACATGGTCGCCGCCGGTTTTCCGGGAGTCATCGTCCATGGGTGGCTCACCTTCGCGATCATGTGCGAAGCCGTGCGTCGCTGGATTCCACCAGAGACGGCAGAGATCACGGCGTTCAAAGTGCGCTATCACCGACCGCATTTGCCGGGACCCGTGTCCTGCGGTGGGCGGGTCGCGCGCATCGAATCGGCGGCCAGCGAGCCGCAGGCGCGATTGGAGTTGTGGGCCAAGGAGGCATCCGGCGAAGTCACCACCACCGCAGACGTGACGTTGACGTTCGCGGCTGTCTCCTGATCCACCTGACACCGAAAGTATCACCCATGACTACACTCGCCCAAGAATCGCCGCTCGAGCAGCGGCCGACCACTCCATTCTGGAGCGAAAACTTCGCGCTGGTTTTCAATGACCCTGTCAGTCGCACGTCGGCGCTCTACAGCATCGGGACGTGGTATCTGGACACTTCCGTGTGGCGCGAGAACCTGACATTGACGTTGCCGGACGGGCGCGTCGTCGTGGCTCGCAATTTTGGCCGTAATACGCGCGGCAATGTCGTCAGCGCAGGGCTCTCGCGATACGAAATCGTCGAGCCTGATCACACCGTGAAGTGGACGTTCGACGGACCGGTCTGGCCGCACACACTGCAGGAGCTGATGACCACGGGCTTCAGCAACGGCAAGACGAGCCGGCTGAACCTTGTACTCACGTTCGAAGCCACGCATCCGATGTGGGACATGCACGCTGGGCACAACACGGACAGTACGGGCATCGCCGGAGCCATGCACATCGAACAGATCGGGCGCGCGAATGGCTCGATCACGGTCGATGGCAAGGAGATTCCGGTACGCGATGCCTATGCCTGCCGCGACCACAGCCGGGGTGGGCGTGAGATTTCGAAGTTCCGCAATCATTGTTGGATCAACGGCGCGTTTCCCAGCGGCCGCGCGTTCCAGAGTTACTACTTCAGGATGTACGGTGTCGAAGGCGCAGCGCTATCGCTGGCGACCGTCGTCCATGAACAGAAGTTCTATCCGGCGACGATCGAGCAGGTGGAGGTGCTGGGAGGCCCGAACGATGCAGGGAAATCGCACGTCCTGCGGCTGAAGAGCGAGTTGGGCGAGATGAAGATCGACGTCGACGTCCTCGCAACCAACGCGCTGCACATGACCGCGCCCTTCAATCCATCGGCTGGTCGCGGCCGTGGCTCTCACGCCTTCATGTTCGATGAGGCGATCCGCGTGAAGTGCAACGGCGAGGTAGGGCTGGGCTGGTGCGAGCGCGGCACGGCGCTGGAGCCGCTGCAGTGAGATGACAGCCAGCAGCGCCAGCCGGTGGTTGGATGGCGCTGCATTCCTGGTAACCGGTTACGAGCCTGGCCGTCCCGCCCGTATCCGGAGTGGAACAGAGAATTACCCGGCGTCGTTCTCCTCACAGCTGGATGCGGGCTGCATGCCGGCCATCGTCCGACCATCATTTGCGGGGTACACATGCCGAAGGTGAGATCGAAAGCGACGATCGGCGCTGCCGCGTTGCCATGGTGGTTGACCGAGGGTGAGGAAGAATGTCCGCACTGCGGACAGTTCTACGCCGTGGAAGTCGAGGTCAGGTGCATCGATTGCGACGGTCCGATGTGTCCTCACTGCAAGGTCCGCCACACGGAAGTGCTCTACCTCTGTCCCGGGTGTGTGCCGACTGCCGATCAGGTACGGGACCGCTCGCATGGCTAGTAGAGCGATGTGGAAAGGAACGATCACCCTGGGCAAGCATCCGGTGGGCGTGAAGATGTACTCGGCGGTGGAGGACCGCTCCATTCACTTCCACATGCTGCACAAGAAGGACCGTGCGCCGGTGGAGCAGCACATCGTGCGCAAGGACACCGGCGAGGATGTTCCCAAAGCCGAGATACGCAAGGCGTTCGCCGTCAGTCGCGACACTGCGGTGATTCTTGAACCCGAGGATCTCGAGAAGCTCGTTCCGCCCGACTCGCGCGACATTCACATCTGCCGCTTCGTGCCTCATTCCGTGCTGAACGATCAATGGTTTGAGCGTCCCTACTACATCGGCCCCGACACGGACGAAGACGGTTACTTCGCACTGGCCGCAGCGCTGGAGCGCAAGAACGTCATCGGCATCACCCATTGGGTGATGCGCAAGAAGCGTTATGTTGGTGCGCTGACCGCGCTGGATGGCTATCTGACGATGTCGACGCTGCGACGCGCGGATCAAGTGCTTGCGTTCTCGGGCATCGAGCCCGCCAAGTCCGTAGCGCCCCAAACGAACGAGCTGAAGCTCGCCGAGCAACTCGTCTCGTCCATCGCCGCGGACTTCGATCCGCAACAGTGGCAGAACCAATATCGCAAGCGTCTGTGCGAGCTGATCGAGGCGAAGGCGCGTGGCGAGAAGATCAAGGCGCCGCCGCGCAAGAAGAGGGCGGCTCAAGGCAGTCTCGCCGATAACCTGAGAGCCAGCATCGCGGCCGCACGGGAGAAGAAAGTTGCCTAGCCGTAAGCGCAGTTCGCGGGTGGAACCGCAAACGGAAGCACCTCAAGCAACCGTGCGCCCGCTGTGGTCGGGAACGATTACGTTCGGGCTCGTGAGCATTCCCGTCGATCTGCTCACCGCCGTGCGCCCGCGGCAGACCGCGATGAAGCTCGTGGACGAAGAGGGCCATCCGCTGGGCCGGCAGTATCACTGCTCGAAAGAGGACAAGAAGCTCGACACAGAAGAACTGGTGCGGGGTTACCAGACCAATTCTGGCGAGATTGTCGTGATTACCGATGAGGAGTTCGAGTCCGTCGCGCCGGAAATGTCCGGCGACATCGACCTCAAGAGTTTCGTGCCGCTCGAGCAGATTCCGCCCGTGTACTTCCAGCGGCCGTACTACCTGGCGCCCGCGGGCAAGTCCGCGAAGGCCTATCACTTATTGACCGAGACAATGGAGCGAACGGGTAAGGTCGGTATCGGCAGCTTCGTGATGCGCGGGCATGAATATCTGGTCGCGATCGTTCCCGACAACGGTGTGCTGCGTGCCGATACGTTGCGCTACGCGGATGAGATCCGCTCGCCGGACGCGATCGGATTACCGAAGCGAGCCAAAGTCCCGGCCGCGAAGGTGAATCAATATGCCAAAGCCATCGACGAGCTGACGCGGAAGTCGCTCGACGTGTCCGAGCTCAAGGACGAAGACGCCGCAGCGCTGCAGCGATTGGTGCAGGAGAAGCAGAACGACGGCGACAGCGTGATCCATACGAGAGCACTGGAAAAGGCAGACGAGGCCGACGCCGAAGCGGGCGGCGCCAAGATCATCGATCTGATGGCAGTGCTCAAGAAGAGCCTGTCCAAGAATGCTGTCGTGACGAACGTGGAAGGCGCGAAGCCGATTTCGCTGGCGGAGCGCCGCGCGCAAAAGACGGCGAAACCTGCGACCGCAAAGAAGAGCACGAAGCGCAAAGCGCCTCGCAAACGGGCCAAGCGCGGCTGATTACAACGCGTCCGCAGGTTTGTTCGCGCCGTAGAGGTAGCGGTCGAGCTCGGCGTGGAACTGACGGATGCAGCGCTCGGGCTCACCCAGCAACATGCCGCGGAAACCCCGTGACCGCAGACCGCGTTGCACGAAGAACATGTTCTTACCGTCTTCGTCGACGACGGGTCCCATGCCCAGCTCGCCTGGCGGTACATATTTTCTGGCGGGACGCGTCTTGCCGCTGACATCGGAATCGGGTGGAACACCCATATATGCCGGTATCGATGCCGCGTTGTCCGTGGGATGCACCAACACCATGTTGTCGTAGATGAACTTCTCGGGATCGGTCGGGTGCGGCCGGAAGCGCTGAAACAGCAGACCTTCGACATGGATGTTCAACGTCGTGTTCGGAAACATGGAGTAGTTCCAGTCATCCGTGAGCTGGCCATCGGTGAAGCAGCTCCAGTCGAGACCCTTCTTCGCCGCGAGCTTGCGTTTGGCCTGCTGGATGGCCTTGCGCACATCACCGCGGTTCGGATCGAACTCCGCAGGATTCAAGCCGACCTCCGTGAGCAGGTACTGCAGATCGGGATTGAGTCCTTGCTGTGGATGACGCGGGCTCGGCGCGCCGATCATGCCGATGCGGCGGTTCATGCCGTTGGGGTACGTGTCGATCTGAGTGTGGTAGTCGTCGAACGAGCCGCGTGCCATGGGATGCACGAAGTAGGCGTGATACGCCTCGTTGAACGCATCGAGTCCCGTCTTCCAGTTGCCGTCCCAGATCGTTTCCGCGTCGGCGACGACGTGCATGTCTTCGATGCGATAGGACTTCAAGTGCGTGACGAGCGGGCCGAGGAACTCGGCAAGCGATTGGGCCTGCGGATCCATGTTGATGAACACCATGCCGCATGCGATTTCGCAGCGCACGGACGTCAGATGGGTTCCACGCTGGAACGTCTCCGCTCGGAACATCTCGCGGTCCGTGATCTGGATGTTGTTGCCGTCCAGATCGAACTGCCAACCATGGAAGCCGCAGAAGAATCGCGTGAGATTGCCGAAGTCGGTTTTGATCAACGCATTGCCGCGATGCGCACAGACGTTGTAGTAAGCCTTGATCACATCGGGCGCGGTGCGCACGATGATGAACGATTCGCGCCCGAGATCGTATTTGAAGTAGTCGCCAACCTGCGGAATGTCCGACACGAACCCGGCCATCGTCCACACCTTCGGCCACAGTCGCTCTTCCTCCAGACGAGCGAACGCGGGATCGAAGTAGCGCCGCGGATTCAGCGGCGCTGCACCGAAATCCTCATAGGGCACCTTTGCCGCGCTCGATGCCGGCGGCTGTTCCGGCTCGATCACCCACCCCGCCTTGTAGTCGAATGAATGGCCGTCGTCGGTGGTCATGCTGCTGTCCTCAACGGTAGTACGGTCTCCGCCGCATCAGGTCTAGCCCACGTTGCGGCCGGTGTCGCGCCAGTACGGCTCGCGTAGCTGGCGTTTCAGAATCTTCCCGGCCGGCGTGCGGGGCAGGGTAGCAACGAAATCGACGGACTTGGGCACCTTGTATGCCGCGATACGCTCGCGCGCGAAGGCAATCAACTCGGCGGCTGTCACGGATTCCTGTCGCCGCACGACAATGGCCTTCACGGCTTCGCCCCAGCGCGGATCGGGCACGCCGATCACTGCGACATCGGCGACCAGCGGGTGCTCGAGCAGTGCACGCTCGATCTCGATGGGATAAACGTTCTCCGCGCCGGACACGATCATGTCCTTCACGCGATCGACCAGGAAGTAGTAGCCGTGCTCGTCGAGATAGCCGGCGTCGCCCGTACGATAAAACTCGCCGTGCTTGCTTTGGACGTCGAGCTCCGGGAGCTTCCAATAGCCCTTCATGATGCACGGCGTGCGAACGCAGATCTCACCGACCGCACCCTTGGGCTGTTCACGACCGTGACTATCCATGACTTTGATCTCTACGCCCGGATACGCCTTGCCACAAGATTTGAGCAGCTCAGGCCGGTCAGGGTCGTGATCGGCGGGGGAGAGGCACGTGACATAGCCATTCGTTTCGCTCATGCCATAGATCTGCACGAACAAGGCGCCGAAAGTCTGCATCGCTTTACGCAGCAAGGTTGGTGCAATCGGGGAGGCGCCGTAGTACACGACTTCGAGACTACGGAAGTCCGCGTCTTTGCACTCCGGATCTTCGACCATCATCTGCAGCACCGCAGGCACGGTGAAGAAGTGCGTGATGCGTTGCTCGCTGATCGCCTGCAACAGACGTTTGACGTCGACTTGCGGCTGGATCACGCAGGTGGCGCCCTGATGCAGGAACATCAGCGCCCAGCCCGTGCCTGCGAGATGGAAGTTCGGCATGGCGATGAGCGTGCGTGCGCGAGCACCCGGATAGGCCCAATCCGTTCCCACGCTCGCATCGAGCTTGCGCATCTGCATCATGCAGCGGTGAGTGATTTGCACGCCTTTGGGATGGCCGGTCGTGCCGCTCGTGTACAGCTGCCAGCAGACGTCTTCGGAATCGACGGCCAGCAGCGGGTCTTTGTCCGACTGACTGTCGCGCCACGTGGTGTATGCGTTCGCGGCGCTATCGTCATCGAGCATGAAGACGTGTCGCAGCTGTGGCGCGTCGCGCCGGATCTCGTCGAGCATGGGAGCGAACTCTTGCTCGACGAACAGCAGGCTTGCATCACAATCCTGCAGCACCGCCACGAGCTCTCGTACGGCCAGCCGCCAGTTCAAGGCGCACAGCGCCTTGCCCGCTTTGAAGATGCCGAACGTCAGCTCGAAAAAACGATCGGAGTTCTTCGCCAGCACTGCGACGCGCGTTTGCGCCGCGGGCTCGAGCGCAAGCAGCCCATTCGCCACGCGCGATGTGGAGCGATCGAGGTCGGCATAGGTCGTCAAGCGAGAACCGAACTCGAATGCATGCTCCTGCGGGCGCAGCGCGGCGTGATAGCGCGGGAGATCTGCAAGCGTCCGAAATGGTGGAGTATTCATACTGTCATTCAACCCAACCTGCTCAGCGGTCTACGAATCGCAAGTCGTGGTTGGCACGACGTTCCTGCAGCTGTCGGTGGCGCTCCGCGGGCGAGACCCGCCGCAGGCCAGGAAATCTTCCGTGCAGCTCTTGCAGCTTGATCAGCTCGTATTGAGCCGCGGGCGCTTTGATACCTTCATCCCGTCGCGCGGGCAGACCCTGCCACCGATGAGCGACGAACACTTCATGCAGTCCTGTCGGATCGAGCCAGTTGTGCACACCGGGATCGCGGACAGAGATCACGTACGTTGCCGTGGCATCCGCATTCGCAGCACTCTGCGCCGCGGTCAGCGTGCTCGTGTGGCTCGAGAAGTCGCCGATCGTGTTGAACCAAAAGTCATGCAGCACCATGTCGCGGAATGCAGCGTTGGCATCGGCGACAGTGACGACGAAGGCTTCATCGTCCGCGAGCACGACGCGACCGAATGAGATCATTTGCGATTGCAGTCCCCCCACGGCGCCGGAACCGAACGGCGCGCTCATCGTGTTGGTCGGGATATTGCGAAAGACGCGTATCCACCAATACATCCCCGGCACATCGTCAACCATCATCTCCGCCGCGAACTCGGCCATCTGCTCATCGCTCCACGGCGCTGAGCTCGGCGGATCCAGCCGTCGCAGGCGACGGGCATCCGGTGCTTCAGTCCAGTCGTTGCGGCAGTCGCGAATGAACAGATAACGCGTGCCGGGCCGGGTCTGCAGGTGATTCGGTCGACCGTTCGCCGGCTCCGGACCGATGGTGATGCGATAACGGCCGTCGGCATCCACCTGCACGTCGCTGCCTTCCAGATTCACCAGCGCCATCGTCAATGCGGCGTTGCCGATCAGCGTGTACGCGACGTACGAGGTGCGTGGCTCGCGCCGTTGGCCGATGAGCTCATAGTGCGAGCCGTAGTCGATCGGCATCAACTGATAAGCCTGGTCGGGTCCGGGGCCTCCTCCTGCGCGTGAACCGGGCACGTGCATGCCGAACCATGCATGGGGCAACGTGAAGATCTGCGCGATGCGCGGATGGTTGGGGTCGCCGATGATGGCCTTCACGACGTACGAGAAAGTCCATTCCTCCATGAATGCGGGAAACTGGTTCCAGCCTTCGGTCGTGCCTTCGTTGCCGACGATGGTGCGGATACGCGCTTCGGCCCGCTGTCGTCCGGCTTGAATCGCGGGCATCGAGAGAATGCGCAGTGCGCGCGCTTCGACCTCTTTCTGGTCCGCTGTTGCCAGCGGGTTCGTCGCCGAGAGGAAGTAGTCGTCCCGCATGATTGCGCCGGTCACGAGCTCAGCCGCGATCGTAGAGCGGCTTGCCCGTTTTGTACGCCTCGACGATCGAGTTGAGGTCCTCCGGCTGCGGGAAGCGCGTCAGGTGATTACCGCCGTTGACCTGCAGGTTGAGACCGGTGACGTAGGCGGGGCCCGCGAGCCACAGCACGGCATTGGCAAAATCGTCGGGCTCACCCACGCGTCTGAGCGGGATCTCCCGTTTGAACGCATCTTCGAACCCCGGCACCTTGTATGCCTCGGCGGAAAGATCCGAGCGAATCGATCCCGGCAGAATGGAGTTCACACGGATGTTGCGCGGCCCGTATTCGATGGCGCCATAGCGCACGAGGCAATCGGTGGCCGACTTGGCACAGGCATAGGCGAAATGCGGTATGACGGGATGGGTCGTGCTCATCGAGGAGATCAGAATGATCGAGCCGTCACGGCCAATCGCTTCAGCCATGTACTTCGTGAAGTACACGTTGGCGAAGTAGTTGACGCGCACGCCATCATCGAGCTGCTGCTGCGTGACTTCGGAGATGAAACTCACGACGGGCAGTCCCGCCGAGTTCACGGCAATGTCGACTTTTCCAAAGCGCTCCTTGGCCGTGCGCGCCAGCGCGGCGACATCGGCTTCGGAGCCGGCATCGCAGGCCACTGGCAATGCACCGATCTTTTCCGCGAGCGCCTTCAAGCGATCGAAGCTGCGCGCAGCGACGACGACCTTCGCTCCGGCCTCCGCCAGTGCCCGCGCGATGGCCCACCCCGTGCCGCTCTCGGCCGATGCGCCGAGGACTACAGCCCCTTTGTTTTTCAGGTCGTTCATTTCTCGGACTCCGATGGGTGAGCGGCAGGCGAGCTCATTTCGCAACGCAGCAGCGTGTCACCGAGGTGAAGAATTTCGTGTGCTGCCACGTTTGATGAGACTACATAGTAGACGCATACTAAGAAAGGCAATCGCAGCAAACAACGTCCGTATCGATCATGAACAAGAAAGCGCAAGACGTCGGATCCGCTACCCCAGTCGACGCCAACCGCTCGAGTCCGAGCTGGCAGCCCCCGCCGCGGCCCGAATGGGTTACGCGAGTGAACGAAGAGGGTGCCTGCATGGACATCAGCGGCGTCGTGCCGCTGGACGAACGCTCGTTGATCGCATCCGCCACGGCGGCGTGCGGTCTCACCGACTTCGGTGCGGAGGATTGGCGCGAACCGTTTCGAGTGTTGCTGAAGGCGCTCGACGAGGAGGCCGAGCTGAACTTGATGGGCCGGCTGCGCATGCGCTCGGAGCTGCTGCTATTGCTGGAGGCGCGGCTGCGAATCGAGGACACCTACAAGCGCCATCCTGAGATCGAACAAGAAAAGATCGTCGAGCCCATCATCATCATCGGGCAGGGACGCTCGGGCACTTCGTTTCTGCAGAACGTGCTGGCTGCCAATCCCGACAGCGCCGGCCTGTCCCAGTGGGAAGCGATGTTTCCGTGTCCCCCGCCGGAGCAGGCCACCTACAAGACGGACCCGCGCATCGCGAAGGCTGACGCGTTGATCAAGCAATGGAATCGCGTCACGCCCTCGATGACGGCCGTGCACGAATTCGGCGGCACCGTGCCGATAGAGGATTGCGAGATCCTCTCGATCAATTTCATGTCGCCCTCGTGGTTTGGGTGCTTTGCGCAGGTTCGCTCGTACGACGCCTACATGGCGTCGTGCGATCCGATGCTGGTGCTGCGCTACCACGAGCGCGTGTTGAAGCTGCTGCAATGGAGGAATCCGCGCGAGCACTGGGTGTTGAAGGAGATACCGCATCTCGATCGGCTCGAGCCGCTGCTGCGTATCTATCCGGACGCGTGCTTCGTGTGGCCGCATCGGGATCCGGTGAAGGCACTGGCATCCGGTATCAGCGCGATCGGCACGTTGCAGTGGACCGGCTGCGATCACGTGTTCAAGGGCGGTTCTCTGGAGTGGATCTCGAATCCCTTCCTGTCCGCGGCGCGCTTCAATCGCGTCATCGATCAGATCGAGTCGGGCGTGGTCCCGCGAGAGCGGATCTTTCACATGCTCTATCGCGATCTGGTGCGTGACCCGATGGCAACGCTGGAAGCCCTCTATCGTCACTTCGGCTTGCGCTTGAGCGATGTTGGCCGGCGAGGGATGGCCCAGTACCTGGCCGACAATCCCCGCGATGCGCGTCCCTCGCACAAGGTGTCGATGTCGGCCGAGGACATCGCCCGGGCACGCGAGGCCTACGACCGTTATCAGCGGTACTTCGACGTACCGAGCGAGGTCTAGGAAAACCAACGAAATCCGCACGTCCGACCCGACCAATTCAAAAGATTCCCCTGCAGCTATTCGGCAATGCAGCTAGCCTTTGCGAGGTCGGAGACAGCGGAAGCAGGATATGGCGGTACCCACATTCGATCTCACCGGCCGCAAGGCCGTCGTAACCGGCGGCTCGACCGGACTCGGCTATGCGATGGCTTATGCGCTCGCGCAGTCGGGCGCGAAGGTCATGATTTCAGGCCGGCGCGAGTCGCTACTCAAGGAGGCCGCGGATCAGCTTTCCACAGCGCTCGGCAGCCGGGATGCCATCAGCTGGTGTGCCGCGGATCTCTACGACCGCAAGAGTGTCGATGAATTCGCCGCGCACGCTATCAAGGCATTCAACGGGGTCGACATCTTCGTTGGCAATGCCGGAGCAGTGCACGCGGAGCATGTCGCTCAGATTACCCTCGAAAACATCGACGCCGCCTTGCAGCTGAACCTCGTGACGAACATCACGTTGACGCAAGCGTTCCTGCCGCACATGCGCAAGCAGAAGTGGGGACGAATCCTCTTCAGCTCGTCCACGGCATCGCACTTGTATGCGCCTCACCAGGGCAACATCATTTATTCAGCGACGAAGAGCGGCCTCAACGGCTTCGCGCGTTCGATCGCGGGCGATCTGGGTCGCGAGGGCATTACCGTCAACAACCTCATCATCGGTGTTCACTGGACTTCCATTTTGCGCGGCATCGTGGCGGACATGCGCAAGGGCGGCATGGGCGATCAGGCCGACGAGTTGGTCAATGGTTTCGTGCGCATGACCGCCGTGGGACGGCTGGGCGAAGTGGAGGATTTGCACGGCATCGTGCAACTGCTGGCAAGCGATGCAGGCGCTTACATCACCGGCGCGAGCATTCCGATGGACGGCGGTACGAGCATCATGATGACGCCGTATCCGGATGCGCCAGCCTGACACCGCTCGTTACACGCGCCAGGTGAGAGGCACTTCCGTCACCGTCGCCACTACGCCGCCGAGATAGCGCACATTCGCATCCGGCTTCAGCTCGAAGTCGGGGATGCGGCTCATCCATTCCTCCAGCGTCACGCGCGTTTCGGTCTGAGCGAGGAAATAGCCCGGACAGCTGTGGCGGCCCGTCGCAAAGGCCATGTGCCGCTTCGAGGCACGGTTGAAATCAACCTTCATCGGATCGGCGTGCATGCGCTCATCGAGGCCGTAGAACAGGTTGGGCATGACGACCACTTCACCTTCGCGCACCAGCACGCCGTCGACCTCGGTATCGCGCGTGGTCAACCGCGCGGAAGTGGCCACCGGAAAGCGGCGCAGGAATTCCTCGACCGCAGGTCGCATCAATTCCTTGTGTTCCGCGAGCGTGCGGCGCTGAGCTGGGTTGCACGCCAGGAACTGCATGATGAAGCCGAGGAAGTTCGCGACCGTGTCGAGCCCGCCCATGAGCACTTGAGCCGAGAGCGACAGGCATTCCTCGTTGCTCAGCTGACGGCCCTCGAATGTGCCGTTGACCAGCTGGCTGATCATGTCCTTGCCGGTGCCGCCGCGGCGCGCATCCACGAACGGCTGGAGGTAGCCGTACAGTCCTTGCGTCGCTTCATCGATCGTCATCGATCCCGTGGGCCGCGTGAACTGCTCGACGAGAAACTTCAGGCGCGGACCATCTGCGCGCGGCAGATCGCACATGTCCAGAAAGATGTGCACGGGCAGACGGCGCGAATACGCATCGATGAACTCGCACTCGCCCTTGGAGCGGACTTCTTCGATGAGGCGAATCGCTTCGGCGCGGATGCGGGCTTCCATGCCAGCCAATGCCTTCGGCGACATCACCATGTTGAGCAGCGCGCGATAGGCATGATGCTGCGGTGGATCCGCGACGTTGGGCACGAACTTGTACTGCATGCCGGCTTCCTTCGGCACGAAGAGGACGCGATTCGAGAACGTTGCGTAGTCCTGGAAGATGGGCTCCAGCAGATCCGGATCGAGCAGAACCCAGTGGCCGGCATTACGCGGCGTCCATACGATGCCGGCCGCGGTCTGAGCCTTGAGGGATTTCCAGGCATGGTGCAGGTCTGCGGCTTCGGGCAGGTTGTAGAAATCGAAGTCGACGACGCGGTCCGCCGGCACGTGCGGCGGCTTCGGTGTGAGTGGGGCAGCTGTCGTTGTCATTGGCCTATCCAGCTCAGGCAGGAACGGATTCGAGCAGCGGCACGACCTCGACGTCGATACCGGTCAGAACACTGTTGCCGCTCGGGACGTCGAACTCCAGGTGATTGGTGAGCACGTTGAAGTTGGCACCTGGCGATTGCGCTGCGCGGCTGAGACGAGCGTGCGGATCATCGTGACCCCAGCCGTGCGGCAGGCAGACGACGCCGCGCATCATCCCTTCTTCGAGTTGCGCTGGAATCACGACGGCGCCCACACGCGAGCGTACCTCGACCTTCCCGCCATCCCGGATGCCATATCGTCGAGCATCGTCTGGATGGATCAGCAGGACACAGCGCGCCGGTCCCTTCACGAGCGCATCGAGGTTATGCATCCAGGAGTTGTTCGAGCGGATGTGACGGCGGCCGATCAGGCGCAGTCCAGGCGCGGTGAGCGTGCCGTTGTCGAATGCCGCATCCAGCCGGGGTAGATCCGCAACGAACACTGGCGGAGTGAGGTTGAGCCGCTTGCCCGGTGTTTCGAGCACGTGCTGGAGCTGATCCTTGTAGGGCAGATCGAGCATCACACCCTCCGGTCTGCTCTGCAGCTTCTCGAGCGTCAGACCGTCGGGATGCGCACCGAAGCCATCACCGCACGCACCTACCCGGACCAGTACATCGAACAGCGTGTCCTTGAGCGGCGCATCCGACGCATATGTTGCCAGCACCTGCTCGACGGACTGGTCCTTGGGCCAGCGCTTCAAGCCCATCGCGAAGTGCGACAGGAACGTCCGTGCAAAGCTTGTTTCGAACGCCGCGCGCTGTTGCCCGGAGTAGCGAGCCATCAGCTCCATCAGGATGTCGAGATCTTCGAGTTCACCCGGCGCCGGCGGAAAGACGCGCTCAGAGACCTGCGCATAGCTGCCGATGATCTGCGGTGCGTAGGCGAAGGTGAAGTCGCTGCGGCTGAGCGGATCGACCGGCGGCAGGATGAGATCGGCGAAGCGCGTCGATTCGTTGAGATAGAAATCGATGCTGACCATGAACTCGAGATCGCCGAGCGCGCGGCGCACCAGTCTGGCATTCGCGTTCGACATCACCGGATTGCCGGCGAAGGTCACAAGCCCGCGCACTTGTCCCGGTCCCGGCGTCATGATCTCTTCGGGGAGCACGTGGCAGGGCAGCTCACCGCCGACTTCGGGTGCACCGGACACGCGCGAGCGATAGCGGTCGTAGGGAGCTTGTTCGCCGACATAGGGTGCGAGCGAGAAGATGCTCGGTACCACCGGCGGTGGAAACACGCAGCCGCCTTCCCGGTCGAGATTGCCCGTCAGGATGTTGATGCAATCGATCAACCAGCTCGTGAGCGAGCCGAACTGTTGGCAACAGGTGCCGACACGACCATGGGCCACCGCGGATGGCGCATCGGCAAAGGCGCGAGCGACGGCACGAATGTCGCTGGCGCTGATGCCAACGGCTTCCGTTACACGCTCTGGCGCATACCGTTCGACGATCTGTTGCAGCGCTTCGAGCCCATCCACGCGCGCGCGCAAATGGCCGAGCTTCACCCGTCCCTCGCCGAAGAGCACATGGATGAAGGCGAGCAGGAAGAGCGCGTCCGCACCCGGTCGAATGGGGTAGTGGTTGTCGGCCAGCGCAGCCGTTTCCGTTCTGCGAGGATCGATCACCGTCAACTGTCCACCGCGCTTCTGCAGCGCTGCTACGCGCCGCGGAAAATCGGGCACCGTCATCGTGCCGCCGTTGGATGCCGCGGGATTGGCACCGATGATCAACAGGTGATCCGTCCTGTCGATATGCGGAATCGGAAAGACGCCGCGATTGCCATACATGAAGATGTTGGCGAGAAAGCGCGGCATGATGTCGACGGAGCAGGCGGAGTAGATGTTCTTCGAGCCCACCGTCGCCAACATGGCGAACAGCCCCATCATGAGGCCGACGTTGTGACCTGCGGGATTGCCGATGTAGAAGGCGAGGGCATCGGCGCCGCCGGCATCGACCACACGCCGCAATCCAGCGGCCGCGCGATCCAACGCCTCATCCCACTCGATCTCCTTGAACGACCCGCCGCTCTTCAGCAGTGGGCGGCGCAGGCGGTCCGGATCATCGCGCAATCCACGCAAGCCTTGCGATTTGGCACAGACGAAGCCGCGACTGAGTGGGCTTGCGTCATCGCCTTTGATGCGGCCGAGCACGCCGCGCGCGGCATCGGCTTCGATGACCAGGCTGCAGGTCGCTTCGCAGAAGGGGCATTCGCGCCGATAGGTGTTGAGCTGGGATTCCACTTCGGGCCGCCGATCACGCCACAGTCTCAAGAGGCTATCGTGGTTTGCACAGTCCTACGTTGCCGACGGCAGCAAAGATTGGAAACGACGATCGCCGCGTTCCAACGTATTTGTGCGTCAGCGCAGGCGGCGGTCGATGCAGTTCTCCAGGCGCGTCCGTTCATCGCCACACACGGCACCCAGCATCATCAGCGCAGGTCCGTTGATGAGCTCGTTGCGATATTGCTTCACGTCGTAGCGATCGACCGTCCAACTGCAGATGAGTGCGTGTACGACGAGTGTGAGTTGATGCGCCAGGCTGCGCGGGTCGACCGACGCGCGCAACAGGCCGCGATGGCGTAGCTGCACGATTTCTTCGTACAAGACCTTGGTCGCTGCCAGGACGAACGCCTCGTTCAACGGCTGGACCGGGGTGGCGGAGGTCGCTGCCGCTTGCGTGACGTAGTCCGGCCACCGCAGCGGCGTGGCCCAGAACTTCTCGACGATGCCGAACAGGAGACACGAGTCGAGAGCGCCCGCATGTTCCTTGCGGGCATCGGCCGCGAGGAACTCGACCCAGTCCTCGGAGGAGTCGTACAACACCTGCGCGCGGCCACCGACGATGTTGTAGATCGATTGCACCGACAGGCCGCAGTGGGCGGCAATGGGACGTAGCTGCACGCCGTCGGCACCCGTCTGTGCCATGCACATGCGCGTGGCGGCGAGGATTCTCGATCGTTTGATCCGCTGAGTGAGCCAGCGTTGTCCGCGCGCGCGGACGGCGAGATGGTCCATAAAGGGCGCGGCAGGATCGGGAACGGTGGGCTTCTGTTCGCGGCCCACGTCGAAATCGTGCCGGTATGAGACTTCGCCACTCAAGCTAAGAACCCCCACAGCAATCGTGTTTTAGGTCAGACCGACGCTGGGGAGTGTACTTAGATGATTGCCGCGCTCCTAGCAAGCGTGCAGTTCTTGCACGCGGGTGCTATGACCTCAGCTTTCCGAAGGGACGTTGAAATAGTCTTGATACGGCTTGTAGATCGCACGCTCTGCGGACACGTCCTGCTGGGTGCCGACGTCGTAGGCATGGCGTTCGCGCGGTTTGCTGCGCTCCGCATCGATATGTCTCTGCATCGCATCGTAGCGACTCTGCTCCGCCGGGATGCCGTAGAACTCGTAGATGGATCGAACCACCCCGACCGGATCGCGCATGAAATCGCGGTAGTGCACATTACAGAGCTGGTTGCGCGGCACGATGCCAGCTTCCAGCCACTCGATGACGCGATTGAGGGTGACCGCGGAGGCTTCCGCGCTGGCATAGGCTTCGAGATTGCCCAGGAAGCCGTCTATCTCACTGCCGATGTAGGCGCGGTCGCTGCGGATGAGGTTCAACGTGCCGGCAACGGCCACGGCAGACGACAGCGCCTGCACCGGATCGCGGTGAATCCACACGAAGCGGGCATCCGGATAGACCTCCAGTGTCGGCGGCATCATGTCCAGATACACCGGTGTCTTCAGCACCCACTGCTGCCGTGGATTGCGCCACTGCAAATACTTCAACGCACGCTTCTCGTACTCGAAGGCCGGCACGAGACTCTTGCCATGCATGTAGACGTTGTAGCTCGGCACCTGTCCCAGGATGTTGAGCCACACCGGGGACTGGAAGCTCATGCATTGCAGGTGGATGTTCTCGGTCGGCTGGTAACCCGACCAGTCGTGCATGGCCGCCATCTCCGGCACCACGCGATTCCATTGGTTCATGCGCCAATGAGCTGTATCGCGTCGCGGGTCCGTCTTGTACGTCGCTGTCTCCGGCGGCGGATTCGGCAGCATCACTTCCCACGTCATCGTCGTGCCGTTGGCAGGATCAGC
>JBEVDW010000186.1:0-7756 GCA_040513115.1 Steroidobacteraceae bacterium
ATTGTCCTGATTCCATTCGTGGGCGCGCGGCTCGCAGCGTTTCGTCCCGCGAAGGCTCGAGCTGCAGCCAGCTGGCTGAGCGGCCTCGTGACGGTTGCTTGTACTGCACTGATCGTCAGCCTGTACTGGGACGTAAGCGCTGCAGATGTTGTGCTGCGCGAGCGTCTAGCCTGGGCTCCTCAGCTTGGGCTGGAGATCTACCTGCGCATGGATGGTTATGCGTGGCTGTTCGCGTTTCTCGTCTCGTTGATGGGCGTGCTGGTCGTCCTTTACGCGCGCTACTACATGTCGCCTCAGGACCCAGTGCCGCGTTTCTTCTCCTTCCTGATGGCGTTCATGGGGGCGATGCTGGGCACTGTGCTCTCGGGCAACCTGATCCAGCTGGTCGTTTTTTGGGAGCACACCAGCCTCACATATTTTGTGTTGATCGCCTACTGGTATCACCGCGCCGAGGCGCGGCGCGGTGCGCGGATGGCGCTCATAGTGACGGCGACGGGTGGCATGTGCCTGCTGCTCGGTATCGTGTGGCTGGGAAGCATTGCGGGAAGCTATGACCTCGATCACGTGTTGCTCGCGGGCGCAACGATCCGAGCGCACGAGCACTACCCGATTCTGCTGACGCTCATTCTGCTCGGAGCACTCACCAAGAGCGCCCAATTTCCGTTTCATTTCTGGCTGCCGAACGCAATGGAGGCGCCCACTCCCGTGTCGGCTTACCTGCACTCGGCGACGATGGTGAAGGCCGGCGTGTTCTTGCTCGCACGCCTCTGGCCGGTGCTGGCCGGCACTTCTCAATGGTTCTGGATTCTTTGCACAGTAGGGTTGTGCTCGCTGCTGCTTGGAGCCGCTGCGGCGCTCTTTCAGCGTGACCTCAAGGGAGTGCTCGCATACTCGACTATCAGCCATCTGGGACTCATCACGCTGCTGCTGGGCATGAACAGCCCACTCGCCCTGGTCGCTGCTGTTTTCCACATGATGAATCACGCGACCTTCAAGGCTTCGCTCTTCATGGCCGCGGGAATCGTGGATCACGAGACTGGCACGCGCGATATGCGGCGTTTGAGCGGTCTGTCCGGCGCAATGCCCGTGACCGCGACGGTTGCACTGGTTGCGTGCGCAGCGATGGCAGGTGTGCCGTTGCTGAACGGCTTTCTGTCCAAGGAGATGTTCTTCGCCGAGACGATCTTTGCCGGGCAGGGGATGCTCACGCGGATCGGATTGCCCGCTGCTGCCACAGTTGCGAGCATGTTCAGCGTTGCGTACTCGGCGCGATTCGTTCATAGCGTGTTCTTCGGACCGCGTGCCGGCGATCTGCCACGAGTGCCGCACGAGCCGACGCGCGGCATGTTGGCGCCGAGCGCTCTTCTGGTGCTCGCATGCTTGCTGGTCGGCGTGCTTCCGGAGCAGACCATCGGACCTTCTCTGGACCTCGCGGTGAGATCCATCCTCGGCGCGCAGACGCCCGAGTTCAGCCTGAAGCTCTGGCACGGCTTCACGACGCCGGTCTTCATGAGCGTGCTTGCGTTGGGGGGTGGCGGACTGATGTATCGGTGGCTGCTTCGGCACAAGGCGCGAGCGCTGGCCGCTACGCAGTGGCGTCCACCGGTCGATGGCAAGCGGGCTTTCGACACGCTCATGGTGCTGATGGCTCGCACCAGCGAGCGTCTGATGAGCCTGATCTCATCGCGCCGTCTGCAAGCGCAACTGCTCCTGATCGTAGTGGTGGCATTCGCAAGCGCGCTGGTGCCCCTTCTCGGGCAGACGGTGACGGAAGGCCGTCGAGTGCCGATGCACTTTGATGCAGTCTTTGCAGCTCTCTGGCTGGTCGGCGGGGCCTGCGCTGTGGGCGCAGCCGCCCAGGCGAAGTATCACCGGCTTGCGGCGCTGATCATGGTTGGCGTGGCGGGTTTGGCGACCTGTCTGACATTCGCCTGGTTCTCGGCGCCGGATCTGGCTTTGACGCAGATCGGAGTCGAAGTCGTCACAACGGTGCTGCTCCTGCTTGGACTGCGGTGGATGCCTCGACGGGTCCAGATCAACGAGCTGCAACGCAAGTCGCCGAAGGCGCGCGCTCGTCGCGCACGAGACCTCATGATGGCCGTTGCGGTTGGAGCCGGAATGGCCGCTCTGGTGTTTGCAATCATCACGCGGCCGGCCGTAGAGGTGCTCGCCCCGTTCTTTCTCGACCGAGCGCTGCCAGAGGGTGGTGGTCACAACGTCGTGAACGTGATCCTCGTCGACTTTCGTGGCTTCGACACCCTCGGCGAAATCACGGTGCTTGGCGCGGTCGCGCTTACCATTTATGCGCTGCTGCGCCGGTTTCGCCCCGCGCCAGAGAGTCGCAGTGTTCCCCGCGCGCAGCGCGAAGATGCTGCGCGAGAGGCGCTGACATCTGGAGACGGATTGCCTGAGGACTACTTGCGTATCCCCGCAGCGATCGGGCGGATGCTCTTGCCGGTCGCCGGGATGATCTCCGTGTACTTCCTGCTACGCGGTCACAACGCGCCGGGCGGGGGATTCGTGGGTGGCCTGGTGATGGCGACCGGCATCATCGTGCAGTACATGACCAGTGGAGTGCTGTGGGTGGAATCGCGGCTGCGCATTCATCCGCAGTACTGGATCGCCGCGGGACAACTCGCCGCCGGCGCAGCGGGCATCTCTGCATGGTTCTTCAGAGCGCAGTTTCTTACGAGCATCGAATGGCACGGCACACTTCCGCTGCTGGGCACATTGCATCTGTCGAGCGTGTTGTTGTTCGATGTCGGCGTATACATGGTCGTCGTGGGAGCGACGGTGCTCATGCTGATCGCGATCGCACACCAATCATTGCGGCGGCCTCGAAAGGTGTTGTCACCCGATGAACAGGAAGAGATCCCGGTCATCTCGACGCAGGAGGCGGAACACTGATGGAGCTCATCGTCGCCCTCGCCATCGGCGTGCTCACGGGCTCTGGCACATGGTTGATCCTGCGGCCGCGTACCTTCCAGGTGATCATGGGCCTCGCGCTGATCTCGTACGGTGTCAATCTGTTCATTTTTTCGATGGGGCGCCTGGTTACCGATCGGCCACCCATTATCGGCGATCAGTCCGTTGATCCGTCGGCCTACGCCGATCCGGTGCCTCAGGCTCTCGTTCTGACTGCCATCGTCATTAGCTTTGCTACCACTGCGCTGTTCCTAGTGCTGTTGCTCGCGGCTCGTGGCTTGACGGGAACGGATCACGTCGACGGCAAGGAGCCGGATGCATGATCGGCCGGTTGCAGCATCTGCTGATCGTCCCGATCCTCGCTCCGCTGCTGATTGGCGCCCTGCAGCTGTTTCTCACGGAGCATCGTGTCGCCCGCGTCGCATGCGCACTCGGATCGGTGCTGGTGCAGGCGAGTGCGGCACTCACGCTGTTGTATCTCACGACCGATTCCATGCCGCACATGTGGACAGAAGGAGTCGGCGTATACGCCATTGGCTCGTGGCCTGCGCCATTCGGCATCGTGCTGGTTGTCGATCGTTTGGCGGCCTTCATGCTGGTACTGACCTCGATGGTTGGGCTTGCCGCTCTGGTGTACTCACTGGCCTATTGGGACCGGGTCGCACCGGCGTTCCATTCGCTGTTCCAGTTTCTGCTGATGGGCTTGAATGGCGCGTTCCTGACCGGGGACTTGTTCAACCTGTTCGTATTCTTCGAGATCCTGCTTGCGTCCTCCTACGGGCTGCTCCTGCACGGCTCGGGCGTCGGGCGCGTGAAGGCGAGCTTGCACTACGTTGCGGTGAATCTCCTGGCATCGTTTCTGTTCTTGATCGGCGTCGCAATGATTTACGGCATGACGGGCACACTGAACATGGCCGATCTTGCAGGCCGAATCGCCGTGCTCGCACCGGGAGATCGCGCACTCTTCGAGTCGGGTGCGGCGATCCTCGGCGTCGCCTTTCTGATCAAGGCAGGGGCGTGGCCGCTCAACTTTTGGTTGCCCTCCACCTATACAGCGGCAAGCTCGCCGATCGGAGCGGTTTTCTCTCTTATGACTAAGGTGGGTGTGTACGCGGTGCTGCGCGTTGGAACACTGCTCGCTGCAGGCAGTGAGCAAACTTCTTTCATCGACGTCGGTTTGTTCTATGGCGGCGCCGCGACGATTGCATACGCGGTTATCGGCATGCTGGGCTCGCATCAGCTGGGGCGAATCGTGAGCCTATATGTCGTGGCTTCCACGGGCCTCCTGTTCATGGCCCTTGGCTTGCGTATCGATGCGCTCACGGCGCCGGTCCTGCTGTACCTGGCGAGCTCCGTTCTCGCTACCGGTGCCTTCTTCATGGTCAACGGCTTGGTGCAACGGACACGGACACTGCGCGTGCGCGAAGCTGCTGACCTCGGTCCGCTGCCCGACGACCTCTATGTCGGTTTCGACATCCCACAGAGGGATCCGCTCTCGCCGCGGGATGAAGTTGGCATCGCTATTCCGGCAGCAATGGCTTTTCTGGGCCTGACTTTTGTGTGCTGCGTGCTGCTCATCGCGGGCCTGCCTCCTTTGTCCGGCTTCTTGGCAAAATTTGCTTTGATGCGTACAGCTATCGGGCAGACGCCGGGCACTGGGACGAGTTGGTACACGTGGGCATTCTGCGCGGCCGTCCTCGTTACGGGTGTCGCTGCCATGATCGCGCTCACTCGAGTCGGCGCGCGCCTGTTCTGGTCGGTGAGGGGACGGACCACCCCAAGACTGCGAATCATCGAAGCCGGTCCCGCAGCGTTCCTCATCATTCTGTGCTTGGCCCTCACCGGAGGTGTCGGGCCGGTGATGACCTACCTCGAATCAGCCGGGCAGTCGCTGCATTCACCGCAGGTCTACATCCGCGTCGTGAACGGCGTGCAGCGGGGGTCTCCATGAGGAATCACATATGCCACCTCTTCTAACCCTGGTGCTCTTCGGGGTTTGGTTATTGCTGAGCGATGAACTGAGCATTGCCCAGGCCGCTTTAGGTGCGCTGCTATCCGTATCGCTCATGCTTGCGATTGCTCAGCTTCGCCCGGTTCGCCCCCGCCTACGCCGGCTGTACCTTGCTCTGCCGCTTGCGGCAACGGTGCTCGTCGACATTCTGCAGTCCAATGTCGCCGTCGTTGCAATCGTGCTGGGGCTGGTGCGCGATCGGCAGATTCGCAGCGGGTTCCTCGACATACCGTTGGAGCTAACAGATCCGCATGGGCTCACCATTCTGGCGGTTATCGTGACATCGACGCCCGGCACCTCCTGGGCAGGGGTGTCTCCCACTGGACGCATGCTCACGCTGCATGTGCTGGATCTCAAAGATGAGCAGGAGTGGATCCGCTTGTTCAAACAGCGCTACGAGCAACCGTTGATGAGGATCTTCGAATGAACGCCGCATTCGACTATGCCGTCTGGTTTGCACAGGCCTGCGTGGCGTTGGCGATGATGAACGCCGCTATCCGGGTTTTCATCGGACCGGCCGCACAGGATCGCGTTCTCGCATTTGATTCGCTGTACATGAACGGCATGCTGATGCTGTTGCTTCTCGGTATTCGCTCCCGCTCCACGGCCTACTTCGATATGGCCCTGCTGATCGCGCTGTTCGGCTTCGTTAGCACGGTCGCGTTCGCGAAGTTCCTGTTGCGCGGTGAGGTCATCGAGCCATGAATGCACACTCGCTGCCGCTCTGGGTCACTATCCCCGGCACCGTGCTAGTGGTGCTTGGTGGCGTGGCAACTCTCGTGGGATCGCTCGGGCTGTTGCGATTGGGCGATTTCTTCTCCCGCATGCACGGCCCTTCCCTGACCAACACAGTGGGCGCCGGCACCGTTCTGATTGCTTCGATGCTTACGTCTAGCGCACTGGTCGGTAAACCAACCTTTCATGAGTTGCTGATTGCATTGTTCGTATTCATGAGTGCACCGGTAACCTCGATAACGCTCGTCCAGGCGGCGCTATACAGAAATAGAGCGCGCAATGGCGGAGGGCCTGCCGCCGAAAACACCGGCTGATCCAGAGATGAACTGCGAGCCTGTCGGCGTCGCGTCCTACCAGCACCGGAGATCATGGCTAGGCCGTTAAGACGCCTGCAGAAGGTGGCGCTCACTTTCTCGTTGCACTCGATTTCCATCGAAAACGTGAAGAACAGGCAGTAGCACATGGTGATCGACGTGCGCGCTGGTCTGATTCCCTTTGACCAATAACCGGGAGCACCGACGATACCGCCTCGATGCCGGAACGTTTCATATTTACGAAATGAGACATCGAATAATTCGAATTGCTACAAGTGCTGTTCGCCTGCACGATAGCGCTTGAAAATTGTTGATCTGTAGTGTGTGCAACGCGTCGCCGCGTTTGAGATCCGCTTCAAGGCGGACTCTCAAGGAGTTGATGATGAATCGTGAGCGTCCCATTGTGATTACTGAACCGAATGCTCGCATGTTGCGGGCTCTGCTCAGTGCTCGCAGCACAACGCATCATGACCAGGAGCATGTCCACGAGCTGCGGCTTGAGCTCGATCGCGCACTCGTGGTCGAGCCGAGTCAGATGTCCGCTAAGGTTGTCACGCTGCACGCAGCGGTGCGCGTGCTGGATCTGGAGAGCGGACAACAGCAGGAGTTCGTTCTGGTGACCCCGGCCGAAGCTGACGTGAACGCACGCCGTATTTCCATATTGGCACCTCTCGGGACTGCGCTGCTCGGCTATCGAGAAGGAGATGAGGTCGAGTGGCGCATGCCTGGCGGGCTACGTCGCCTGCGGATCGAAGGTGTTGTTCAGGCAGCCGATAGTGCCAGCGTCGGATCAACTATGTTGCCCAGTTGACCGTGGCGACTTTTGGCACAGGAATAATAGCGACCTCTCGATGTTCACAACTTGTCGCCTGCGGCCCAAGATCGGATTCTGAAGCAGTCGTCGCTGGCCACAGCTCTCGAGCTACCGGGCACCTGTGGCTCGCGGGCGTGCGACGGTTTGGTATCTCAGGGAACTCAGCCAGGACTAGGTGAATCTCGCCATATCATGAGGCTGAGGAAAGCGCGACATGATTGGTTGAACGATCGTAAGCTCAGCCACACCAGCTGCGGATTCGTCGGCTCATGAAAGCCATCGAAAAAGTCCTTGCGGCGACCGATTTCTCTGCCGATGCGGATCGGGCCGTGGCGCGCGCGGCGCGCGTTGCTGCCGAGCAGGGAGCGTCACTCACTCTCCTACATGTTGTGAGCCGGCGCGCGCTGGAGGCCGCAGCTGGGCTGCATGGTGTACCTGCCGACTTTGAGGCGCGACTCGTCCGCGATGCGACGGACCATCTCGCGCGGCTCAGTTTGGCGCTTCCCCCAACGAAGAAGGTCCTCACGTCGGTCAAAGTGGGAGCTCCGCGAAAGGAGATATTCGAGGCAGCCAATGCCGCGGACCTTCTCGTGCTCGGCGTACGCGGTACCAATCCTGTGCGCGATCTGTTGCTGGGCACAACGGCTGAGCGCATGGTGAGCAAGGCGAATTTGCCGATTCTCATCGTCAAACGCCCGAGTATGGACACGTATCGGCGTGTGTTGGCGCCTGTAGATCTTTCCGAGCAGTCGGCGACCGTGCTCGCGGCGGCTGCGCGGATCGCGCCATCCGGCAAGATCAATGCTGCAAATGCTTTTGTCGTGCCTGATGGCGAAGTCCGAGTGAATATTCTCGGTGCAGTCCCTGATGGAGAATCATCCATGTCGAGTTTGCCCACAATTCTTACTGCGGCCCAATGTCGCGCCGGACGGGCCTTGATCGATTGGTCTGCAGAAC
>JBEVDW010000187.1:0-5599 GCA_040513115.1 Steroidobacteraceae bacterium
GGTTTTGGTGGGTGGGGGGGGGACGGCCCCACCGTGGCTTGGTTGCCTCGGGCCGGGGTGCTAACACCCTTGCTGCAATATTCCCCTGCTGACTAGCACGCCTGTTGGCCCTGCTGCCTCGTACCTCACGCCGACGACGCAGTACCGCTTCGTGCCTCCCGGCACTTCCACGATCACCTCATCATCCAGCCCCGTTCTCATGAGCGCCCGCGCGAGCGGCGAGTCCATGCTGATGTAGCCCGGTTCTGCGCCGAACTCATCCGGCCCGACGATGCGGTATTCGAACTCGCGGCCGGCGTCATCTTCCACCTTCACCCATGCGCCGAAAAACACGCGTGAACGATCCGACGGCGGCTGGTTCACGACCACCATGCCATCGAGCCGTAGACGCAGAAACCGCACTCGACGATCGATCTCGCGTAGCTGGCGCTTGCCGTAGATGTACTCGGCGTTCTCGGAGCGATCGCCCATGGCGGCGGCCTCCGAGACGGCCTGCGTTACCTGCGGCCGCTTGACGCGCCACAGGTGATTGAGCTCCTCGCGCAGGCGCTGTGCCCCAACGGGCGTGATGAACTTCGAGGCCCTTACCGCGCTGCGTTGCGCTTCATTCTGTTCAGTCTTCGGTCGCATCGTCTGTTCTTTGCGTCATTTGCTGCCTGTATCTCGACCGAGGTCCCGGATGGGGGGCTACGGTATCGCCTGAATGCCGCCACGCACCATAATTTTGAGAAAGCCTTCACGGTAGCCCTGGCGCCGCATCTCTAGGCTGCGTGCCATGGCCGTCAAGTACTACACGCACTTTCTACTGCAGGAACGCTCGCCGGAGGGAATGAGCGAGTTCCGCGGTGTCGTGGAGGTCAATCGCGCGATGCCCAAGAACGACATGCGCGAGGCTGCCACGGTACTGGCCAAGAATTTCGAATGTGAGGCCCGCGACATCAAGGTGTTGCAGTGGTCTCGCCTGCACTGAGGAGTGCGTAGCGCGCGAGCGAGTTCCCCCTAGCGGACCCATATCCCTTCATGAGTCCGCTTCTCTGACCCGAGCCAAAAGCTCGGGTTTTTTTTGCCCGCGATTCCTGCGCGGCTATCCTTGACCGGTCCCTCGCCTGAAGAGCCCGTGATGACCTCAGCACAGGAAGGCACCATTCGTTCTCGCGACGGCTTGCGCCTGTTCTATCGCGACTATCCGGGTAACGCAGCCCGCGTTCCCGTGCTGTGTCTCGCAGGGCTCACGCGCAATAGCGGAGACTTCCTCTCGCTGGCCGAGCGGTTGTCGCCCAGCCGTCGCGTGATCACGCCCGATCAGCGCGGCCGCGGCCGCTCCGAGTTCGATCCGCTGTGGATGCGCTACAACCCGGCGGTGTACGTCGATGACATGCTCGCGCTGCTCAACGCGCTGCGCATCAAACGCGTGGTCGTCATTGGCACCTCCCTGGGCGGGATCATCAGCATGTTGATCGCGGCGATGCACCCCCAAGTGCTCACCGGCGTGGTGCTCAACGACGTCGGGCCCGAGCTGGCGGGTCCGGGCGTTGCTCGCGTTCGCGATTACGTGGGCACGCTGCCGCCCGTGCGCACCTGGGAGGAGGCGACGGCACAGATGCGCTCGACCTACGGGCGCGCGCTGCCGGGACTCTCGCCGGAGGAATGGCTCGCGTTCACTCGCGCCTGTTACAGCGAAGACGCGCAGGGTGTGCCGAGACTGCAGATGGATCCGCGCGTCGGTGATGCCGTGCGCATGATGCCGTCCAACGCCGCATTCGCGATGTGGATGGCCTTCGCGGCACTCAGGCGTATTCCCACTTTGCTCTTGCGCGGGGCGCATTCCGACGTGCTGTCGCCTGCGACCGTAGCGAACATGCGGCGTGAGAAGCCCGATCTGCGCTATGTGGAAGTACCCAATCGCGGCCATGCGCCATTGTTGAATGAGCCTGAAAGCGTGGCTGCCATCGATGACTTCCTCGCGCAGCTGCCGTGAGCATGGAGGCGGATCGCAGCCATGGCCTTCAAGGATCATTTCTCCGGACACGCCGCTGCCTATCGGCACGCCCGTCCTGATTATCCAGACGAGCTATTTGCCTACATCGCCTCGCTGACGCCCACGCACGAGCTCGCAATTGATTGTGCGTGCGGCAACGGTCAGGCAAGTGCCGGGCTTGCGCAGCATTATGCACAGGTGATCGGAAACGACGCGAGTGTGCAGCAGATCCGACAATCACCCGCACGCAGCAACATCTTGCTGCTCGCCTGCACGGCAGAACGCCAGGCACTACGCGCGGGTGTTGCAGATGTGTTCGCCGTTGCACAAGCGGCGCACTGGTTAGACTTCGTGCGCTTCTATCCGGAAGTCCGTCGTGTGCTGAAGCCCGACGGCGCACTCGTGCTGTGCGGTTATGGGCTTGCGCGAGTGGAACCCGCGATCGACGCAGTCGTGCAGTGGTTCTACAAGGACGTCGTCGGTCAGTATTGGCCACCCGAGCGTCGCTACCTCGAGGAAGAATATCGAACGCTGCCGTTCGCGCTCGCAGAAATTCCCGCACCTCAACTCTCGATGACGCATGCATGGACGCTCGATGAGTATCTGGCGTACATCGAAACCTGGTCTGCCGTGCAGCGTTATCGGTCGGCTCGTCGCGCTGATCCATTGCCTGACTTGCGCTCACGCCTCACGCCGCGGTGGAACTCGACAGAGGCGCGACGGTCAGTCGTGTGGCCGCTCTATTTGCGAGTCGGTTATCCCTGACGTGATGCAGCGCCGCCGGCGCTGTATACAACGCGACACGTATTTCTCGAGGTATGCGATGAGGTTTCGTTCGGCGCTGCCGTTGTTGCTGTGTGGTTGTGTACTGGGTGGTTGCGAGACGACTGAGACGAGCAGCTCGTCTGAGCAGAACGAAGTCGGGGTCGCCAAGACACAAGCGCTGGGCTCGGGTGTCCTGCTCGGCAATCTCGATCGTTCCGTGCGCCCGCAAGACGATCTGTACCGCTACGTGAATGGTCATTGGCTGGATTCCACACCGATTCCTGCCGATCGCTCCAACTACGGCACCTTCACGATGCTTCAGGACGAAGCGGAGGCTGACGTCAGAGAGCTGCTGGAGGCCGCTGCGAACAACGCACAGCGCGTTCCAGGGTCGAACGAGCAGAAAGCCGGCGATTTCTATGCGAGCTTCATGCATGACGAGCGCATCGAAGCGCAAGGTTTCGCGCCCCTGCAGGCTGAGCTCGCGCGCATCGAGCAGTTGCGCACCACCGAAGACGTGTCGCGTTACATCGGCTATGCGCAACGTGTCGGCTTCGCGCAACCGATTGCCTATGCGGTGGGCATCGACGAGAAGAATTCCACGCGCTATGCGAGCTATCTGTTCCAGAACGGTCTGAGCCTGCCTGATCGTGACTACTATCTATCCGCTGACGCGCGCATGCAGTCCGTGCGCCAGAAGTATCGCCGGTACATCGAACAGCTGCTGACGGCCGCGGGTGTGCGCGAGGCGGCGCAGAACGCCGAGCACATCCTCGCGCTGGAAACCCGGTTTGCGCGCGCCTCGTGGACGCGCGTGCAGAATCGCGATGCCGAGAAGACTTACAACCGGCACACGCTGAAAGAGGCAGCGGCGTTGGCGCCCGCCATCGATTGGTCAGCGTTTCTCGCTGGCGCGGGTGTACCTGCGGTCGATGCGCTCGTCATTGCGCAGCCAGGTTACATCGCCCAAGTGAGCCAGTCGCTGCGCGACGTACCGATCGCCCACTGGTGCGAGTACTTTCGTTTCAAGCTGCTGGATGATTTCGCGCCGTATCTCCCGCAGCGCTTCGTCGATCTCAGCTTCGACTTGCATGAACGCACCGTGTCCGGCGTGAACGAGCTGCCGCCACGCTGGCGTCGCGGTGTGAAAGCCGTCGAAGGCTCGATCGGCGAGCTCGTCGGCCGCATGTACGTCGAGCAACACTTCAGCCCG
Organism: Steroidobacteraceae bacterium; assembly: GCA_040513115.1. GTDB lineage: Bacteria > Pseudomonadota > Gammaproteobacteria > Steroidobacterales > Steroidobacteraceae > DATELY01. The sequence goes on from JBEVDW010000187.1 coordinate 3,957, forward strand.
GAGGCGAAGCGGCGCATCGATGAGCTCGTGCGCAATCTGCTTCAGGCCTACGGCGAGGGCATCGATCAGCTCGAGTGGATGACGCCTGAAACCAAGCAGCGCGCGCACGCGAAGCTGGCCAGCTTCACCACCAAGATCGGCTATCCAGACAAGTGGCAGGACTGGTCGAAGCTCGAAGTGCGTGCTGACGACTTGATCGGCAACGCGATGCGTGCCACCGCGGTCACGTTGGATCGCAACATCGCCAAGCTGCCAGGACCGATCGATCGCACAGAGTGGTTGATGACGCCGCAGACCGTGAACGCGTACTACTACCCGCCAGCGAACGAGATCGTTTTTCCTGTCGCTATCCTTCAGCCGCCGTTCTTCGACGTGAATGCCGACGATGCGGTGAACTACGGCTCGATCGGATCCGTCATCGGCCATGAGATCAGCCATGGGTTCGACGATCAGGGTCGTCGCTACGATGGGCGCGGCAACCTCGCCGACTGGTGGACGCCCAGCGACGACGCCGAATTTCAACGTCGCGCGCAGGCGCTCGTGCAACAGTACTCGGGTTACAGCCCGATCGACGGCATGCACGTGAACGGCGAGCTCACGCTTGGCGAGAACATTGCTGACGTCGCTGGCGTGGCGATGGCTTACCGAGCGTATCAACTGTCGCTCGCAGGCAAACCCGCACCCATTCTCGATGGTTACACCGGAGATCAGCGCTTCTTCCTCGGCTGGGCGCAGAGCTGGTCGCGCAAGTATCGCGACGATGAAATGCGCAAGCGACTGCTCACGGACACGCACAGCCCAAGCGAGTACCGCGCCAACGGCGTGGTCTCGAACCTGCCGCAGTTTTATGCAGCGTTCGATGTGAAGCCGACGGACAAGCTGTATGTGGCGCCGGAGAAGCGGGTGAAGATTTGGTGAGGAGGCGTTTGGCCCCGACCCCCCTCCCCTGCGGAGCCCGCAGGAAGTAGCCACCGCACCGACAACCGCCACACCACCGCCCTCTGGGAAATGGAAATGGGGACATTCCTCATTTCACTTTGATTTCACTAATGAGGAATGTCCCCATTTCCCGGAACCGCTATCCTCCGCCGCGCCTTCTTTCGCTCGAACAACAAAAGGGGCTCGCTATGCGCATCTGGCGTTTGAGTGTCTTGTTGACGGTTCTCTCACTGCTCACAGGCTGCGGCTATAACCAGCTGCAAACGCAGGATGAGCAGGTGAAGTCGGCATGGTCCGAGGTGCTGAATCAGTATCAGCGCCGCTCGGATTTGATCCCCAACCTGGTGAACACCGTGAAGGGTGCGGTGCAGGCCGAAAAGGACATCCTCGAATCCGTCGTAAATGCGCGTGCCCGCGCGACGTCGATTCAAGCCACGCCGGATCTGATCAATAACCCCGAACAGTTCCAGCAGTGGCAGCAGGCCCAGGGGCAGTTGTCCTCGGCGCTGTCGCGGCTGCTCGTTGTCGTGGAGCGCTATCCGGAGCTGCAATCCATCCAGGGCTACGCGGACCTGCGCGCGGAGCTGGCCGGCACCGAGAATCGGATAGCGGTGGCGCGCAATCGGTACATCGCAGCGGTGCAGAATTACAACGTCACGGTGCGTTCGTTTCCGACTAATCTGACCGCCAAGATGTTCGGTCAT
>JBEVDW010000188.1:0-9340 GCA_040513115.1 Steroidobacteraceae bacterium
CGTTCGAAGGGCTCATCATCGAGGATGAGCCGGCGTATGTGGTCATCGATTCGCGCGAGCTCGGCGGTCGCATCTACGTTGGCCACGGCGTGAGCGCTGCTCCCAGCGCGCTGGTGTGGGCGGCGATACGGCCCGAGAAGATGATCCTCACGCGCGAGGAGCCGCAGTCCGAATACAACAAAGCTCAGGGCGTAGTCAAAGAGATCGCTTACATGGGCGACATGTCGATCTATCTCGTGCAGCTCGACTCGGGTAAGACGGTGCGCATCACGCAACCGAACACGCAGCGGCATGCGGATGACCGGATGACCTGGGACGAGCGCGTGTGGATCAGCTGGATCGCCGAGAGTGCAGTCGTGGTGACTGAATAGCGAGTTGACCGCGAATGCCGCAGCCGAGCTATATCACCCTTGGCGATCGCATCATGAGCGGCCTGGACCTGGTTTTGGCGACCGTGCTCAGGTCGACGCCGTATCGGTGGTCCAGCGGTGTGCTCCGACGGGCAGGCCTGACGGGCAGGACGCTCGTCATCGCGACCCCCTGGATCTGGCTGCTGCTATTCTTCCTTGTTCCGTTCGTCATCGTACTGAAGATCAGCTTCGCGGAAACGCGCTGGCTCGGATCGCCGCCGTATACGGCACTGATGGAATGGGTCAACGGGCAGTTTCTGCAGATCAAGATCAATCTCGGCAACTATCTTTTTCTGCTCAACGACGCGCTCTACGTCGATGCGTTCCTGAGCTCGTTGAAGGTCGCCAGTATCTCGACCGTGCTGTGTCTGTTGCTCGGGTACCCCATGGCGTACGGCATTGCGCGTTCCGACACGAGCTGGCGCAACATCCTCCTGCTGCTGGTCATCCTGCCGTTCTGGACGTCGTTTCTGTTGCGCGTCTACGCGTGGATCGGATTGCTCGGCAATCAAGGCGTGATCAACAACATGCTCATGGGGCTGGGGATCATCGACGAGCCCATCGTCATGCTGCAGACGGATTTCGCGATGTATGTGGGCATCGTGTACTCGTACCTGCCATTCATGATCCTGCCGCTGTATTCCAATCTCGAAAAACACGACCAGACATTGATCGAAGCGGCGGTGGATTTGGGAAGCAAACCGTACAGGGCGTTTCTGAACATCACGCTGCCGTTGTCCATTCCTGGAGTCATCGCAGGCTCGATGCTCGTCTTCATTCCCGCCGTGGGCGAGTTCGTGATCCCGCGCCTGCTCGGCGGCACGGACTCGTTGATGATCGGTCGCGTGCTATGGGATGAGTACTTCCTCAATAGGAATTGGCCGGTGGCGAGCGCCGTGGCCATCGCCCTGCTCATCGTGCTCGTCGCGCCCATCATGATCTTCCAACGCTATCAAACCCAGGAGACGGCAGGGATGGCACGACGATGAACAATCGCTCGATCTTCGTCCTGTCGGCGCTCGTGTTCGGGTTCGCCTTCCTGTACGTCCCGATCCTGTCGATGATCATCTTCTCCTTCAACGAGTCGCGCCTCGTCACCGTGTGGGGCGGGTTCTCGGTGAAATGGTATGGCGCGCTGATCAACAACCACGCGATGTTGGATGCGGCGTGGCTCAGCTTGCGCATTGCAGCCGTCACCGCCACAGGCGCCGTGATCATCGGCACGCTCGCAGGTCTCGTGCTGGCACGCTTCGGCAAGTTCCGCACGCGGACACTGTTCTCCGGCATGGTGACGGCGCCGCTCGTCATGCCGGAGGTCATCACCGGCTTGTCGCTGCTGCTGCTGTTCGTTGCGCTAGCGCCGTTGCCCTTCGTACCGGACAACCGCGGCTTCACGACGATCACGATCGGACACATCACGTTGACGCTGTCCTACGTCACCGTCGTCGTGCAGTCGCGGTTATCGAGCATGGACGATGCGCTGGAGGAAGCCGCGATGGACCTGGGCGCACGTCCCGCCAAGGTGTTTATGACCGTGACGCTACCGATCATCGCGCCCGCCATGATTTCCGGCTGGCTACTCGCCTTCACCTTGTCACTGGATGATCTCGTCATCGCGAGCTTCACATCGGGTCCCACCACCAACACGCTGCCGATGTTGATCTTCTCCACGGTCCGTCGTGGCATCACTCCGCAGATCAACGCGCTCGCGACGATCATGGTTGCGATCGTCACTGTGTTCGTCATCATTGCGGGCGTCACGATGACGCGACAGGAGCGGCGCCGGCAGCGGGATGCGCAGATGGCGGTGGCGGGAGGGTGAGGCTGCCCCCCCATCCACTGCCCGCTACTTAACTATCTCCAGCAATTCCACATCGAATATCAACGTCGACCCCGGCTTGATCGGCGGCGAGCCCTGATCCCCGTACGCGAGTTTCGCCGGACAGATCAAACGACTCTTCCCACCGACCTTCATCAGCTGCAGACCTTCGGTCCAGCACGGAATCACGCCGTTGAGAGGAAAGGTCGCGGGCTCGTTGCGTTGTACGGAGCTGTCGAACACTTTGCCGTTGATCAGCGTGCCGTGGTAATGCACCTTCACTTGATCGGTGGCCTTGGGTGAGGGGCCGGTGCCCGGTCTGATGGTCTGAATGATCAGGCCCGATGCCGTTTTGGTTGCGCCTTTGACCTGGGCAGCTTTCGCAAGGTAAGTATCGCCCGCCTGCTTTTCGCGTACGCCCGCCGATTGCGAGCGCGTCTGTTGCAGTTGCTGGATGCGCTGCAGATATTTCTGCACATCGACTTGTGGCTGCTTCTCGAGGGCACCGTCGGTGAGACCCTGCTGCACCAGCGCCAGCTCGGCGGGTGTGAGCTCGAAGCTCGTGAGGTTCTGGCTCAGCGCCAGGCCCATGGCATAGAGGGTTTTCTGCTCCTCCGTTTTGAGCTCCGCGCCGAGTGCGAAATGAGTAGTCAATAAACTTGCAAGCGCGATCTGGATCAGTCGTCGCATTGTCGAGTCTCCGTCCGTTCGGGGCGCGCAGCATAACCGCAGTGGCGTCCTCTCGCGCAGGCACTTCCGCTAAGATCGCCCCCATGCCTCGCGTCACTTCGAAGCTGCCGCACATCGGAACGACCATTTTCACGGTCATCACGCAGCGTGCTCAGGAGCTGGGCGCGATCAATCTCGCGCAAGGTTTTCCCGACTACGATCCGCCTGAGTTGCTGAAGGAACTGCTCGCGGAATATGCGGCTCGCGGCAGCCATCAATATGCGCCGATGCCCGGTGTGCTCGCGCTGCGCGAGAGGATTGCGGCGTTGTTCGAGCAGCAGCACACGGCGCGGTTCGATCCAGCCAACGAGATCACGATTACACTGGGTGCCACCGAAGCGCTGTTTTCCGCCATCCTGGCGCTCGTGCATCGCGAAGACGAAGTCATATTGTTCGATCCCAGCTATGACTCCTACGCGCCGGCCGTGCTGCTCGCGGGAGGCAGGCCGCTGCATATTCCGCTTGCACCGCCCGAGTTCCACATCGATTGGGACCAGGTGCGCTCGAAGGTCAGCGCGCGAACGCGGCTGCTCATCATCAACACGCCACACAATCCATTGGGGCGCGTGTTCACCGCCAGCGACCTCGAATCGCTTGAGCGCCTGGTCGAGCACACGGACATGCTCGTCCTTGCCGATGAGGTATACGAGCACATGGTGTTCGATGGCGGCAAGCACACGAGTCTCTGTTCGCGGCCGGCACTACGTGATCGAACGCTGAGCGTGTTCTCGTTCGGCAAGCCCTTTCACGCCACAGGCTGGCGCGTAGGCTATGCAATCGCAACTGCCGAATTGACGCGCGAGCTGCGCCGCGTTCATCAGTTCAATACCTTTACGATCGCCACGCCATTACAGCTCGCGATCGCAGAATTCCTGACGCGTGCGCCAGGGCACTACCCGGAGCTTGCTGCTTATTACCAAGCCAAGCGCGACCGCTTCATCCGCGCGCTGCAGGGAACGCCATTGCGCATCCGGCCGTCGCAAGGTACGTACTTCCAGCTGGTCGACTTCAGCGCGGTGAGCTCGCTGTCCGACGATGAGCTTGCCGATAAGCTGATCCGCGAGGCAGGCGTAGCAGCTATCCCGATCTCGCCCTTCTACGCACAGCCGCCGCACAGCACGTGGCTGCGCTTCTGCTTCGCCAAGCAGGATGCAACGCTGGACGCAGCGACCAGCCGCATTCGCGAGTTTGCCGTTCGTGCCTCCCGCGCGCAGTAGCTTTGCATTGGCGTAGCCGACCTCTACTATCGCGCCATGCCCGAGACCATCCCGCTCTTTCCGCTGCAGCTCGTGCTGTTTCCCGGCGGGCCGCTGAAGCTGCGCATCTTCGAGGCGCGGTATCTCGACATGATCGGCCGCTGCATGCGCGAAGGGACGGTCTTCGGCGTGGCTCGCCTCCTGTCCGGGTCCGAAGTCGGAGGCTCCGCGCAAACGGCGAGCATCGGCACGACGGCCCGCATCGTCGACTTCGAACAGCTCAAGGATGGCCTGCTGGGCATCAGCGCCGTGGGTGAGCGTTGCTTCCGAATCGAAGCGACGCGTCAACAACCCGATGGGCTGAATATCGCCGACATCGAGTGGCTGCCCGCGGAGCCTAAGCAAGCGGTACCCGCCGACGCTCAGTACCTTGCCATCCTTGTGGAGCATGCATTGCCGCAACTCACGCCGCTGTACGACGGCATCGAGCTGCAGCTCGATGATGCTTCGTGGGTGAGCAACCGCTGTGTGGAAATTCTGCCGCTGTCGCTGGATGACAAGCAGCGCTGTCTGGAAATGCAGGATCCTGTGCCGCGACTCGACTATGTGCGGACGCTGGTCAGGGTCGAGTCACCCAAGAATTAGTCGCAGCAACCACTGGAGACGACATGAGCTCGATGAAGTTGCGTGGTGTGAACCTGGGCGGATGGCTGGTGTTGGAAAAGTGGATGTCACCCCGCGTGTTCGAAGGATTGGAAGCGACGGACGAAACGACCTGGGTCGCTGAGCTCGGCGACCGTGCCGAGTCCCGTCTGCGCCAGCACTGGAACACGTTCATCACTCGCGATGACTTCGCCTGGCTGGCAAAGGTCGGAATCAACGCCGTCCGAATTCCCGTCGGTCATTGGATCTTCGGCCCTGGCTATCCATACCACCCCAAGTACGGCAGCAATCAGCATCCCTTCGTCGTCGGCGGCATCGAGATCCTCGATCGTGCATTTGCATGGGCCGAAGAATTCGGCTTGCGTGTGGTGCTGGATCTGCACGCAGCGCCGGGCTGTCAGAACGGCTTCGACAATGGCGGCATCAAGGATGTCTGCGAGTGGCACACACGTCCCGAATATCTTGAATACACCCTCGTAGTCTTGGAGCGACTCGCGGAACGCTACCAGCAGAACCCGCAGTTGCACGCGATCGAAGTGCTCAACGAGCCGCGCTGGGACGTGCCCACCGACTATCTCAAGAACTTCTATACCCTCGCTTACGAGCGCATTCGCCGTCACTGCGGGGAGCACATCTCCGTCGTCATTCACGACGGCTTCCGCTCGTTCCGCGAGTTCCTCGGCTTCATGCAGCCGCCCGAGTTCAAGAACGTCGTGTTCGACATTCACCGCTACCAGTGTTTCGAACGGCACGACATCGACATGGACATCTACGGCCACATCATCAAATCCGCCGGCGAATGGAAAGAGGAAGCGGATGCCATCATCAACGAGCTGCGGCTGCCGGTGTACACGGGCGAATGGAGTTTGGGCCTCGATTGGAAAGTCGTATCGCTGTGGGCCGAAGGACCGTTCAATCACGCCCTCGAGAACATGGACGCGTTCCAGGAAAGCGTTGCGTTTCGCGGGTATGCAGCAGGGCAGCTCGCCACGTTCGAGAAGTATCTCGGCTGGTTCTTCTGGAGCTACAGGACCGACACCACGCCGGCGTGGTGCTTCCGTGACTGCGTCGAGCGCGGGTGGATGCCGTCGGATTTCTCGGAACGCCCCAGATCGACGCGCTGATCAAGCGTTAGCGATTCGCTTCCCGCAACTGCGGCTCGGGGGTCACCCGCGTGAGCACGAGCTTGCGCGTGTGGTGCCGTTCCACTCCGGAATGGACGCAGACGGTCACGACCGTGGCGTGTGGCAGCTCACGATGCAGGGCGTCCATGAACGCGCCTTCCTCTTCCTTGTTGAGAACGTCGGGTGCCTCCTCGATGAAGACCCACTCCGGCCGATGCAGGAACATGCGCGCGAACGCCGCGCGCTGCTGCATGCGCACGGTGAGCAGACGATCCCACGCTCCCGTTTCGTCCAGACGCGGCACGAGTGCGCCGGCGCCGGCGCGCTCGAGCGCGGCGTGGAACTCGCGTGGCTTGAACTCGTCGGACATTCGCGGGTAGCTCAGCGCGTCGCGCAGCGTACCTCCGGGCAGGAAAGGCCGCTGAGGCAGGAACTCCATACGCTCCGTTGGCGGTAACGCCACTTCTCCGCGACCCCAGGACCACAGACCTGCGAAGATCCTGAACAGCGCATTTGCCAGCGTTGAATCCCCGGTAATGAGCACGCGCTCGCCGCGATGGATCTCGGCGTTGAAATGCTGCAGCAGCAACTGGCCATCGGGACTCGAGATCGAGAGATCTCGAATCGAAATGGCTGGGGTCTTGGATTGCGTGACGTCGATGCGATGCTCGTCCGGCGTGGCTGCACTCGTTTCCAAGCGTTTCAGATCCAGATACAGCGACAGCACACGATCGGCCGATGCGCGGCACTTCGCGATATCACCCAGACTATCGATCGGCCACGACAAGGCGCCCGTGAGCCTCTGAAATGCTTGTGCCGCCTGCATCAACACGCCCAGCGTCATGGCACCGGCGATGTACTGGGGTGCTGCAACGAGGATCGGAAACAGAGGTAGCAACGTGCCATAGCCAGTCGAGAACGAAACGATCCAGAGATAGGCGACCGTTTGCCGATTCCATCCCAGCGCCACGTCCTCCAACTGACGTCCCGAGTGACGCCGTTCGCTTTCCTCACCGTGCAGCAGTGCAATGGCCTCGGAGTTCTCACGCGCTTTCGCAAGCCCGAAGCGAAAGTTGGCTTCGGCGGTCTGCAATCGATTCGTCGACTTGATCAGCGGTCGGCCGAGCACACCGCCGAGCACGGCGCCTATGCCCGCATACAAGAAAGCCAGCACGACGAGATAGCCGGGTACGGCCACCGAGGTACCGGGCAGGATCGCAGAGCCCGAAACACTCCACAGGATGTCGATGAACGTGCCGAGGATGACGATCGAGAACAGCAACGTATGTCCGAGTGCCACCGCCGTTTCGGTGGCAATGCGGATGTCCTCCGCGATACGGCCGTCGGGATTGTCGTGTTCACCGGGCGTGTAGAGCAGCTGGTAGTGCTGACCTTTGGTCATCCAGTTGCCGATCAGCTCCTGCGTCAGCCATTGGCGCCAGCCCACCTGCAGCCGTCGTTTCACATGCAGATGCAATCCGGTGATCACCATGGTCAGCGCGAAAAGGAGCGCGAACACGCCCACTTGCCGTAACAGCTCCGACATCAGACGCGCGTCCAGCGCATCGAACAAAGCGCGGTTCCAATAGTTCAGCCAGATCGCGAGAACCACCTGAGCGAGCGTCAGCGCGCCCAAGCCCAGCGCGAGATTGCGGGCTTTGCTCTTTTCGCTCGAGCGCCACCAGGCGGCAGCGAGCTGACCCAGTTGACCCAGCGTGTAGCGCGTGCCGGCGATTGTCTGCACGGAGATCGGCTTCAACTTCCACTCTCCCGCGCAGGTGCGCGCTCGCGTTGAACTGGCTGAGAATCCGCGAGTGTCGCGTCGTTCGAATATTCGTAATGCCATGGCTCGTAGGGCGCCGCGAGCGGCCCCTGGAAGCGATCGCTACCCGCTGCAACCGCTGCTTTGAGCTTCTCAGCCCAACCTTGTCCGTCCCAGACGGATTTGACGACGCTCATATCCGTGCTCGCCACGATGCGATCGCCACGCAGGATGTGAAAGTCGAATGCGCGTGCCTGACCGTGGCGCGAGAGACCGGGTACAGCGAGCGGTGCTGCAGGGGTTGGCTGCCATGTCTGTAAGAAATGTCTGAAGCGCTCGACGTTCGTGGCAGTCGGCTCAGCGGCGTATTCTGATGAATTCAGCTCGCGTGTCGCGGCGCGCTCCAACGCCGCAGCTGTTGTGCCCACGCCGGGGTTCGTGTTCCAGCGCTGAATCTGAATGTCGAGGCTACGAACCTCCGTATTCACCTGCAGCGTGTAGCCCGGATTCATCTCGGCGAAGCGGCCGCGGATTCGATCCAGGTCCGCCAGTGCGAGCGCGCGCTCGCGCGAGTGCTGATACTGCTCAATCTGTGCTTGGGTCCAGCTCCAGCGATCGCCGAATTGCGTGCCACTCTTCAGGTAGCCGCGAATGGCGAGCAGTCGTCGTTCGTCCTGCGGCATTTGCGCGATTGCAGCCTGCGCGCGCGGATCGAGCTCACGGGCGGCTCGTTCAGCGTAGACGTCGAGTGGTGCAGCGTGCGCCTGCATGGCGATGAACCATACCCCTGCCCACAGTGCAATCCGTGAGGCGTGTCGCAGCTTGAGTTGTGGATGGAGATTCAAAAGCTGCGCCCGTCGACTGGTTTGATTTTGACCTGCGAGCGATCGAGATCCGGCAGGCAGCGAACGTTCACTGCTGCAATCGCATTGCCCTTCGGATCAGTACCCGAGGCAAATGGTGCGCAGCCGCACGTGGGACAGAAATGATGCTGGATCACGTGCTTGTTGAATGTGTAGGTCGCCAGATCTGACGCAGAGGTTTTAAGCCGCAAGCGCTCGCGCGGCGCGAACCACAAAAGATAACCCTTGCGACTGCAATGGCTGCAGTTGCACTCGTTCACCTCCGCGATGTCGCCGTCCACTTCGAACGCAACGCGTCCGCAATGACAGCTGCCCTGATGAGTCACGTCGTGCTCCTGTCCAGCGAGTTCGGCCCGAGTGTAGTGCCCCGCCTACTCATAGGCGATTCACTCGGCAGAAACGATGAGACGAGGCCTGACGTTCCCGTACTGGTTCTGTGGGCATTCCCAGAAGGGGCAGTGAGGAACGAGGTTGCGCATGCGAACGTTGCCCTCGGAAGGCAGCGCAAAGGCAAGAGGAGAGATGGCCGGAAAGTTATCCGTGTATCGGGCAAAACGCGACTTCTCCAGGACAGCAGAGCCGAGCGGCAAGCTGCCGGTCAAGCGGGCTTCGCGCTTGCGCTTCGTCATTCAGAAGCACGCCGCGCGTCGCCTGCATTTCGATTTGCGCCTGGAGCTTGATGGTGTGTTCAAGTCCTGGGCGGTGACGCGTGGCCCATCGCTGAACCCGAAGGACAAGCGTCTCGCTGTCGAGGTGGAGGATCATCCACTCGAC
>JBEVDW010000189.1:0-5002 GCA_040513115.1 Steroidobacteraceae bacterium
GTAGCCGGAGAGTTTCCGGTACGCCTGATTGGCATCCACATAGACACCGTCGGGACTGATGATCAGCAATGCCGCAGGACTCATGTTGAAGGCCGCTTGGAACTTCGCCTCGCTGTTGCGCAAGGCTTCTTCCGCTTGCTTCCTCTCCGTGATGTCGACATGCGCGCCCAGCATCCGCACCAACCGTCCCTCCGCGTCCGTGATCATGGCTGCCCTGGCAAGAATCCAGCGATACGAGCCATCCTTGTGACGGAAGCGAAACTCTATTTCGAGGTTTGCGCGGGGCGCCGCGACGTAGTCGGCAAAGGCCTTCAATGTGCGTTCGACATCATCGGGATGGACGCGGCTGTGCCATTCCTCGAAGCGATTGGCCAGCTCATGGTCCTCGTACCCGATTTGACGCTTATAGATGGGCGACAAGAACAGCTTGTCGTTTCCCAGCTCCCAATCCCACAAACCGATGTTCGCGGCCTCCGTGGCGAGGCGTAGACGCGACTCGCTCGCGCGCAGCTCGAAGTCCGCATCACCTTGGACCGGCGTTGCAGTGGGCGGCGGCGCTGCGTCCCTGTGCGCAGATTGTGCGAGCACCCGCCGCAGACAGGTCAAAATGGACTGCGCATCCGCCGTGGTGGGAATGACAGCACTCGCTGTCAACAAGCCTGGCTCCGGTGCTGCCGCCAACGAACAACGCTCGCCATAGATGACGACCGGGATGCTCTGCAAACGGACATCGCTATGCCAGCGAAACAACAGCGCATCTTGTTCTATGCCCTCGACACACGAAATGACGACATCGGGAGGATCGTCTCGTGCTGCCGCCAACGCGGCGGCGATGTCGCTAGCTTCCTTGATGACGCAACCTTGATCTGCAAGCAAGGTACGTAGCAACCCATCACTCGCGTCTCGATTGTCCACAATGAGCACGCGAACCATCGAGCGGTGACTTGCAACACCGCCCACGAGTGGTTGCTCGCTGCCAGGCATCAGCATACGCGGACCGACACTACGCGGTTGGGTAGTGGAAGACAGCATCGTGAAGTGCGTATGCGCTTGTGTCACCTGGACGCAAGCTGGCAGCGTGCTGCGACGCATAGTCGACACGCGATGCTGGTGCCGTGCATGCGTACACTTGAGTGACATGCTCAGCCGTCGCTGCTGATACTGCGGTCGTGTCAACGTACAGCGAAGATCTTCATCGATCCACAAGCACACCTCGATCTGATGCGCGATGGCCGCGAGGCTTGCGCTGCGGATCGTTCAGCTTTTGCGTGTCTTGCGCCGCCTCGAAGTCGGAGCGCCCATGCTCGCGGCGTGGGACCGAAGGCCACTCGGGCAGGATGAAATCTCAGGCATCGAATCGCGGCGCATACAGCAATCGCACGCCGTCGTTGCCAAACAATCGTGCGAGCCGTTCCGTCAGCTCGCGCGTTGGCTTGACGCACCATTCGTCCGATAGCATGACATCGGCGCGCGCATCCGAGCTGCGATAGCGGATCGCGACGGCGCAGCGGCCGCCGCGGAAGGGCTTCAACGTCTGCTCCAGTGTGCGGACGAGATTGCGTTCGGGCTGTTGCGGCCAGCGCAGAAGCAATCGCCGCCCGTGCTGTTCGCGCGCCTGTTCGATGTCGAGCACGCGCTTCGCGGTGAGGCGCCAGCCTTCGATGAACTCATCGAAGCGGATCGAGCCCTCCACGACGACGATGGCATTCTTCGCGAGCACGTTGCGGTACTGCTGATAGACATCCTCGAACATCGACGCTTCGATGCGGCCGCTGCGGTCATCGAGCGTGAAGATGATGCGGCTGCCGCGCTTGCCCATGTCGAACACCATGCCGGCGATCGTTGCGGGCTTACCTTGAAACCGAAAGCCGTTTTCCCCCGTAGTCACGGGACGATCGCCGGTGAGATCTGCAATACGCCCGCTGATGGCCGGTTTGACTTCCTGCTCGAACTCTTCGAACGGATGGCCGGTGAGATACAGGCCCAACGTCTCGCGTTCGCCGTCGAGCCGCACGCGGCGGCTCCACTCCGGAAGCACTTCGGAGGGCACGCTCGAAACTTCGGCAGGGCCGGCGCTCACCAGACCGAACATGTCGTTCTGCCCCACCGCTCGCGCCCGGATGCTTTGATCCGCCAGTTGCAGAGCGGCCGGCAATGAATGCATGAGTGTCGCTCGATTCGCGCCGAGCGCGTCCGCGGCACCGGAACGGATCAATGCTTCGAGCACGCGGCGATTGAGACGATTGAGATCGCTGCGGCGGCACAGATCAGCGAGCGTTTGGAACGGGCCATTGGCGCGCCGCTCGTTGACGATCATCTCGACGACGTTCTGCCCAACGCCCTTGATTGCGCCCAGGCCGTAGCGGATACGACGCTTGCCCGACACCGTGAACATGTACTCGGAGCTGTTCACGTCGGGCGTCTCGACGGTGAGTTCCATGCGCCGCGTCTCATCGATCAACGTCACGATCTTGTCGGTCTTGTCCATGTCGGAGGACAGCACCGCAGCCATGAACGCCTCCGGGTGATGTGCCTTCAACCACGCCGTTTGATATGAGAGCAGCGCGTATGCAGCCGAATGCGACTTGTTGAAGCCGTAGCCGGCAAACTTCTCCATCAGGTCGAAGATGTGTGCGGCCGTCGCTTCGGCGACACCGCGCTTCGTCGAGCCTTCGACGAAGATGGATCGCTGCTGCGCCATCTCCTCGGGCTTCTTCTTGCCCATCGCACGACGCAGGAGATCGGCGCCACCCAGCGAGTAGCCAGCCAGCACCTGGGCAATCTGCATCACCTGCTCTTGGTACAGGATGACGCCATACGTCGGCGCCAGCACCGGCTGCAGATCGGGATGCAGGTAGTCGACCGGCTGGCCGGTACGATCGTGCTTGCGGTCGATGAAGTCATCGACCATGCCCGACTGCAACGGGCCGGGGCGGAACAAGGCGACGAGCGCGACGATGTCCTCGAAGCGGTCGGGCTGCAGCCGCCGTACGAGATCCTTCATGCCGCGCGATTCCAGCTGGAAGACCGCGGTGGTCTCGCAGCGCTTCAGGAGCTCGTACGCCGCGGTGTCATTCATCGGCAGTGAGTTGATGTCGAGCGGTTCCTCTCCGCGCTCGGCACGCTGCGCGTTGAGAGTCTTCAGGGTCCAATCGATGATGGTGAGCGTGCGCAGACCGAGGAAGTCGAACTTCACCAGGCCCGCCGCTTCGACGTCGTCTTTGTCGAACTGCGTCACGAGACCACCGCCGGAATCGTCGCAATACAGCGGCGCGAAATCGGTCAGCACGGACGGCGCGATCACGACGCCACCCGCGTGCATACCGGCGTTGCGCACGAGACCTTCGAGCGACATCGCCATGTCGATGACGGCTTTCGTCTCCTCCTCGTTCTGGTAGCGCCGACGCAGCTCCTCTTCCTTCTCGAGCGCGTCCTTGAGCGTGATGCCCAGCTCGAATGGGATGAGCTTGGCAATGGAATCGGCAAAGCCGTAGCTCATGCCGAAGACACGCGCGACATCGCGCACCACAGCCTTCGCCGCCATCGTGCCGTACGTGATGATCTGCGAGACGCGTTCGCGACCGTAGCGGTGCGCCACGTAGTCGATGACGCGATCGCGGCCATCCATGCAGAAGTCCACGTCGAAGTCCGGCATCGAGACGCGTTCGGGGTTCAGGAAGCGCTCGAACAGCAGGTCGTAGCGCAACGGGTCGAGGTCGGTGATACCGAGCACATAGGCTACGAGCGAGCCGGCGCCCGAGCCGCGGCCTGGCCCCACCGGCACCCCGTTCTCGCGTGCCCAGCGGATGAAGTCGGCGACGATGAGGAAGTAGCCGGCGAAGCCCATCTGGCAAATGACGCCCAGCTCGATTTCCAGTCGCGTCTCGTACTCCTCGCGGGTAATTTCGCGTCCTTCCACCGGCGTCGCGGCGAGCTGAACCAGGCGTCGCTCCAACCCTGAGCGCGACTCGCGCTGCAGAAACTCCTCGGTCGTGATCTCTTCCGGCACCGGATACGGCGGCAGAACGGACTTGCCGAGCTTCAGCTCGAGGCTGCAACGGCGCGCAATTTCGATCGTGTTCTCAACGGCTTCCGGAATGTCGCTGAAGAGATCGCTCATCTGTGCGGACGTCTTCAGGTACTGCTGATCGCTGTAGGGACGCGGCCGCTTCGAGTCCTCCAGCAGCAGGCCCTCGTGAATGCAGACACGCGCCTCGTGTGCCTCGAAATCTTCGCGCCGGATGAAGCGCACATCATTCGTGGCGACGACAGGCACGCCGCGGGCGATCGCCAGTTGCAGCGCCGCCCGGATGTAGAGCTCTTCCTGCGGCCGAAGGGTCCGCTGCAATTCGAGATAGAAGCGATCGCCGAACAGCGACCGCCAGTAGTCGAGCGCCGTGCTGGCATCGCTTTCCTTTTGCGCGAGCAAGGCGCGACCAATATCGCCTTCGCGCGCACCCGACAGCGCGATCAGTCCCTGCAGGGCCGGAGGCGACAACCACGCGCGATCGACGCACGCGACGCCCTTCTGCTGGCCATCGAGATACGAGCGCGTGACGAGCCGCGTGAGATTGCGATACCCGGCGTCGTTCTGACACAGCAGCGTCAGCCGCGAAGGCTCAGCGCGCTCGCCGGTTTCTTTCATCCACAAATCGACGCCGATGATCGGCTTGATGCCGCTGGACTGAGCCGCGCGATAGAACTTCACCATCGCGAACAGATTGCTCTGATCCGTGAGCGCAACCGCCGGCATGCGCGCCTTCGCCACCGCATCCATTAATCCCGGCGCCCCGCCCTCGCTTTGAATGCGCACAACGCTGTCGACCAGCGAGTATTCGGTGTGCAGGCGGAGGTGGACAAAAGACATCGGCGTTGCGACTGCTCGTTAACGACAAATCCAGACAATCTTCGGTTCTTAAATTCTGCGGGCCACCCCAGTCAGTCGAGGGACTCACGCCAGAAGTTTCTTCCAGGACTGTGGCCGACATGGATGTCGGCCCTC
>JBEVDW010000190.1:0-11428 GCA_040513115.1 Steroidobacteraceae bacterium
GTGAGCGAGGTCTGCCGGCGTCACGGTTTGTAACCCTCGGTGCTGTAGGCGCAGTGGGCCAGGGCGGCTCGGCGGTGGCGCTCAAGCGCGATGCTCAGCGCACGCCGCGTAAGGACGATGCCGAGGCACGGCACAAGGCGGAGATCGAGCGGATGCGCGCCGTGATCGCGGAGATCACGGCAGAGAACCTGGAGCTGAAAAAAAAGATCTGAGGTTGGAGGATTTATCTCGTGTGCCCGCGCACACCAAGGCGGCGGTGGTGCAGATCGTCGTGCAAACGAAGAAGCGCTCAGGGTGGCGGTGTATCGCACCCTGGCCGCCCTGGGTGTGCATGTCGTGCACCACAAGCTGCTGATGAGCCTCGATGGCAGATCAGTGGCGATCGAACTGCAGGCGGCGCTGGAAGCGGTGAGTGGCGCCAAACCGCGGGTCGTTCACGATCACGGCAGCGAGTTCGTCAATCGCGATGTCGCCGCGGTCATCAAGGCGCACAACCTGATCGACATCAAGACCAAGCCGCGGCATCCCGAGTCCAATGGCATTGTCGAACGCCTCAACGGCACCCTGCGTGACGAGAGCGACAACGACTACGGCAACAACTATCTGCAAGCCGAGCCGATCATCGCCAAGCTCATGCACCATTACAACGAGGAGCGCTTACACGCCGCCTTGGGTTACATGGCACCGGCGATCTGGCATCGTGGGCAACAGGATCAAGTTCGAGACGAGCGTGCGCGGCGAATCGCTGCGGCCCGTGCGCATCGTAAGACGACTAACCTGCAGCGATTTACCGCGGCCGCCTAAGCAGTGACAGTCTCCCTTCTTAGCTCAGCTGTTCTGTCCAAGTTGACGTGAAGCGCGACAGTGCCGGGTGTCGCCGCCGTTGGAGTGGCGCGGCGTTCCAAGAACTGCGGCCGCCGTCGTGTTGCTGGTCGAAGATGCCGATAGCCCCACACCGCATCCGGTCGTGCATGCGCTCGTGTGGGATTTGCCGGCGACGGATGCGCTGCTGCCGGAGGGCGCATTACGCGATGAGAACAAGGACAGCCACATCCCCACCACCGGCCGCAATTCTCATTTGACGCGGACGTATCTGCCGCCAGATCCGCCGCCGGGCCACGGCCCGCACCGATATGTGTTCCAGGTGTTCGCTGTCGAACCGCGACTCAAGTTCGATGCGCCTCCAGGTCGCGATGCATTGCTCGAGGCGTTGCGCGGGCACGTCGTCGCGAAGGGTTGTTGATTGGACGAAACGAGCGCCCCTGAGGAAGATGTAAATCGTGGCGCCCGACCGACGGGCCGGGCGCCAACTCACACGTTCAGTCCTTGTCGTTGTCAGGCTCCTCGCGCACGACAGCACCGGTGCTCGAGTCCAGTTCCACTTCCACGCGTTGCGCCGCCTTGTTGGTGGCTTCGGCCTCCCAATGCCCATCATCCTTCTCGACGTCGCCAATTGCGGTGTAGCCTGCGGTCTCGAGCTTGTCGATTACTTGCTGGATCGTAAGCTCCGCCGGGGCTGTAGGTTGGGTCGTCTGCGCCAGCACGACCGATGAGCCGGTAACGACCGTGGCTGCAATCAGAGCAGCAAACGTCTTGTTCATGAGATGTCTCCTCGAGTTGATTCAGAGCTTGAATGCTCGGGAGCCAGTGTGCGTACCCTGGTTTTAATGCTTCGTGAGCGACCCGTTCATGAAGTGTTTAGAGGCCGGCGCGGTAACCTTCCGTCATGCTCAGGCTGCTCATTCCATTCATGCTCTGCTGCTCTCTCGCCGCGTTTGCGGAGGAGGATCATGAAGCCGCGCGGGCGGCCGTCGAGCGCGGTGAACTTCTACCGCTGTCGCGAATTCTGGTCATTGTGGGGCACGAGTTTCCAGGCAGCGTGCTGGAAGTGGAGCTCGAACGCGAAAAGGGTCGATACATCTATGAATTCGAGATCCTGCAGGCCAATGGAGATGTCATCGAGGTGCAGTACGACGGCCGCACCGCTCAACGGCTCAAGGTAGAACGCGAGGACGATTGATGCGCGTGCTCGTGGCGGAGGATGAGGCGAAGCTTGCCGAGCGTATCAGCGCGACGCTGCAGGGCGCGGGGTTCGCGGTCGACTGTGCGCAGGATGGCGTCGATGCGCACTTCCTCGGCGAGAGCGAGCCATACGATGCCATCGTGCTCGATATCGGCCTGCCGCAATTGGACGGCGTTTCCGTACTCGAGCGCTGGCGTGCGGCAGATATCAAAACCCCCGTTCTGATACTCACCGCACGGGCGCGCTGGCACGAGAAGCTCGCGGGATTCAACGCGGGAGCTGACGATTACCTGACGAAACCATTCGAGTACGACGAGCTCGTCGTCCGGTTGAAAGCGCTGATACGGCGCAGCGCGGGACACGCGTCACCAATACTCGAATGTGGACCGCTACGGCTCGATGTGAATGCCGCACGCTTTGAATGCGACGACGAGACCGTCAGTTTGACGGCGCAGGAATACCGCATTCTGTCGTTTCTCATTCACCACGCCGGACGCGTCGTGAGTCGGACCGAACTGATCGAGCACGTGTACGATCGTGACTTCGACCGCGATTCCAATGTTCTCGATGTTCTCATCGGCCGTATCCGCAAGAAGATTCCGCCGGAGCTCCTCACGACAGTGCGTGGCCAGGGCTTTCTCCTGAGCGATGCGCGGTCTGCCTCTTAAGACTTTACGCGGGCGGCTCGTTGCTGCCGCGCTCGTCTGGGTTCTCATCGGCACGCTCATCGGGGGTTGGGCACTGGCGCAATCCTTTCGTGCGGCTGTGGCGCGCACGTTCGATGCGCGCTTGCAATCCACGCTCCTCACGCTGATTGCCAATGCGGAACTGGATGCGAATGGCAATCCAACGCTGCAGCGTCCGTTGCAGGAGCCAGAGTACGAGCGTGTGTACTCGGGTTGGTATTGGCTCGTGCTGGACGCGCAGCACGTTCGACTGCGCTCGCGTTCACTGTGGGATATGAATCTGGTCGCGCCGACACCGCCGCAGGACGGCGGAGCCGTATTTCGCGCTGCTGTCGACAGCGCCGGGCGCAAGTTGCGGCTCGCCGCGCAGACGGTACGTTTACCTAGTTCGGCGCGCCCGTTGACGTTCATCGTCACCGCGGACGCAGCTGCGATCACCGCGGAAACGCGCCGCTTCAACGTTCTGCTGGTGCTGGCGCTGTCTACCCTTGGGGCAGGCCTCCTGGTGGCAGTCGTACTGCAGACGTCCGTGGGACTGCGTCCCTTACAGCGCGTGGTGGCGGATATAGAGTCGGTGCGCACAGGGGCGATCGATGCGCTCAACAGCACGGGTACGCGCGAACTCGACACGCTCGTCGCGCAGATCAATACACTCATCTCACACAATCGCCGCATTCTCGAACGTGCCCGTACGAGTGCCGCAGATCTTGCTCATGCTTTGAAGACACCCCTCGCGATTCTCAGGGCGGATGTCGAATCGGGTCACGTGGAGTCCGGTCAGCGTCAGATCGCCGCCATGGAGCGCATCGTGGGGCGATATCTGACGCGGGCAGCTACCGCAGGTCCTGGGCGCGAGGTGAGAACCGCGGTGGCGCCGATCATCGCAGCGATCGTGAAGGGGATGCAGCGCGTACACACAGCGAGGAATCTGCACGTGAGCATCGAGCTGCAGGACGGAGTGCTTGCGCCCCTGGATACGGAAGACTTCGAGGAGCTCGCCGGTAATCTTATCGAGAACGCCTTCAAGTGGGCGCGCTCACGTCTCGTGATCCGTGCGCACCGTGACGCGCAAGGGTTCTGTTTCGAAGTGGAGGACGATGGGCCGGGTCTCGATGCCGATTCCGCCAGGCGCGCCGTCGATCGCGGTCAGCGCTTCGATACCCAGGTGGAGGGCAGCGGCATCGGCTTGTCGATCGTCGCAGACATGATGGAGATCTATGGCGGCACCATCGATCTCGTGCGGGGCGCGATGGGGGGGTTGCGCGTCACTGTGTTCGTGCAGGTTACTGCGGCTGCAGGCAACTTAGCTTGAGGTACAGGTTGCGACCTTAGGTTTGCTCATGTGCTCATGCCATTGTCACCGGGCTGAGCATGCTGCGAATGTCGAATTGCGCCTTCGTATGCGATTCCATCCGCATCGAAGCGATGCGCCCGACGGATATCTGTCACCTCATCGTTACTCGCGCACGACCGACAGCGTGACCTTGCGGCCACTAGAGTTCCGCGCCAGGCGACCCGTCGGTCGCAGCAGCAGGTGTGTCTCTCGTCATGGCATCGGTTTCGGCTCATGTATCCGCAGACCTGCCGCGCGCTCGCTGGCGTGTGCGTCACCTCTGGCAGCGACTGAAACGTGAGCCCCTCGCTCACTTCCTCGCGCTCGGCGCGCTCATATTCATCGGCGCTCACCTGATAGAACAGGCGCAGTCGGATGCGCAACGTCAGATCGTCGTCGACGGGACACTGGAGCAACGGATCATCCAGCTGCAGAGAGTTCAGAACGGCACGGCGCCGACGCCGGAGCAGTTGCAGCGGCTGGTGGAGAACTACGTCGACGATGAAGTGATGTACCGCGAGGCCCTGCGCATGGGTCTGGATCAGGACGATGAGATCGTGCGCCGTCGCTTGATCCAGAAGGTGCAGTTCCTGCAGCGTGACCTCACCGTGCCGGCGTCGCCCAGCGAAGCCGATCTGCGGGAGTACTTCGAGCGGCATGCACAACGCTTCGCGGCTCCGGCAACCGTCAGCTTCGAGCAGGTGTACTTCAGTCCGGAGCATGCGGGTTGGTCCGCAGCGGAAGCCAATGCCCGCCGAGCTCGCGAGCAATTGACGAACGGCACGATCAGCGCGACCGACGCCGGCGATGCGTTTCCACTGCAGCTCGATGGACAAGACTGGACGCCTGCCGATGCGAGGCAGGTCTTCGGTGACACGCCCGTCGTGCATGCAGTGTTCGACACGCGCGTGCACGAGTGGTCGCAGCCCGTTCGATCCGGATACGGGTGGCACCTCGTGAAGCCGCTCGGACATCAGCCGCAGACGATCCCGCCGTTCCTTAGCGTGAGCGCCGAAGTGCACGCCGCCTATCTGGAGGAAGCCGCTGCGGCAGCGAACCGCAGGCAGATCGAGACGCTGCGTTCCCGCTATGAGATCGTTCGTCGCGCCGAGCCAGCGCAATGAGTCGCTGGCTGCATCGCGCGCTGTGGCTGCTCATTTGCGTGGCCTCTCCCGTTCATGGTCACGAAGTCCGGCCGGGTTACCTGGAGGTGACCGAAGGCGCTGACGCGATCCGCATCGTCTGGAGGCAGCCGGTTGCCGGCGCCTATGGGACCCCGCTCGTACCGAAGATATCGACGGGATGGCTCGATCGGGCGCCACAGCACAGCCTTCACACGGATTCGTTCTATGAGCGTGAGTGGAGCATCGTCCCGCCGCACGCGGCACTGGCAGGGGCGCAGATAAAAGTCGAGGGGCTCGAGCGCACCATCACCGATGTCCTCGTGCGCGTCGCGTATGCCGACGGGACTGAGCTCACGCAACTGCTCAAGCCCACGGCGCCGAGCTTCACCATTCCGAATGCCCAGAAAGTCGCGCCGCCCGTGCGTGAGTACCTCGAGCTCGGTTTCACGCATATCTGGAGCGGCATCGATCACTTGCTCTACGTGTTCGGGTTGATGCTGCTCGTGGGCAATACACGGAAGCTGATCAAGACGATCACGGGATTCACCTTCGCGCACAGCATTTCACTCGGAGCCGCCGCATTGGGTTACGTGAATGTTCCCGCGGCGCCGGTGGAAGCGGTGATTGCGTTGAGCATCGTCTATGTCGCTGTCGAGATCCTTCATGCGCGCCAAGGGCGCACGAGCCTCGCTCAGCGTGCCCCGTGGGCCATCGCGTTCTGTTTCGGCCTGCTGCATGGGCTCGGATTCGCCGGTGCGTTGAGCGAAGTCGGCCTGCCGGCGCACGCGATTCCCACGGCCCTGCTGCTCTTCAATATCGGCATCGAAGTCGGGCAGCTGACTTTCATCGCGGCGCTGTTGCTGGCATCGCGCGCACTGCTCCGCTCGGCACCTCATCTCACACGCCGCCTCGACTGGTTGCCGCCGTATGCGATCGGCTCGCTGGCCTCGTTCTGGCTGATCGAACGTATTCACGCCTTCCTTTGAAAACCAATGACTCACGGAGCTGCATCAAGATGACAAGAACACGATCGTCGCTCGGACTGGCCATTGCACTGGCGAGCACCTGGATGGCCTGCGCCTCGGCGCAGAGCAACGCGCCGAAGGTCGCGACCAATCCGCTGAAGAATGCGTATTTCGGTGAGCTGCACCTGCACACCGGCATGTCGTTCGATGCGTTCCTGTTCGGCACGCGCATTTTCCCCGAAGATGCGTATCGCTTTGCGCGCGGGGAAGAGATCGAGCATGACGGGCGCACAGTGAGTCGCGGACAACCGTTGGACTTCCTCGGCGTCGCGGATCATTCGGAGTACCTCGGTCAAATGCGGCTGGCTGCGGAACCCAACGGTCCGCTCGGCAACACCAAGCTCGGCAAGGTACTTCCCGGCCTGACGCTGGAGCAGCGCTGGGGATTGCTCTACAAGTACTCAGGCGCGTTCGGCAGCGGCGTGCCGCCGGAGGCTGATCTGCTGCAGGAAGGCTTCCTCAAGTCGAACTGGCAGCGACAGATCGATGCGGCGGAGAAGTTCTATCAACCCGGACGCTTCACGACGTTCGTCGCGTACGAATGGTCCGCCATGCCCAACGGCGCGAACCTGCATCGCAACGTGATCTTCCGCGGACCGAAGTATCCGCAAGTGCCGTTCTCCTCGCTCGATTCCGCCAATCCCGAAGACTTGTGGCGCTACATCGAGCATCAACGCGCGCAGGGCATTCAGGCGCTCGCCATTCCGCACAACGCGAACGTGAGCGATGGACTCATGTGGTCGTATGCCAACTCGAATCACAGCCCGATCACGCGCGAGTACGCGGAAACACGTGCGAGCATCGAACGCCTGGCGGAAATCACGCAGCACAAAGGTACGAGCGAGACGCGTCCGGAGTTGTCGCCCAACGATGAGTTCGCGAGCTTCGAGCTGATCGAGAACCTGCTCACGCTGCAACGCCCGAGCAGCATCAACGGCAGCTATGTGCGTCAGGCGTACGCGCGTGGTCTGGAAATCGAGAAGCGCACGGGCGCCAATCCATTCCAGTTCGGCCTCATCGGTTCCAGCGACTATCACACAGGTCTTTCGCGCAGCAGCGAGAACGACACGCCGTCCATCGCGGACCCTGCGCTCGACGTGAAGAAGTTGCTGCAGGACTCGACGACCCTGCGCGGCGTGAAAGTGAGCACGGGCGGCCTTGCCGGTGTTTGGGCCGAATCGAATACGCGTGAAGCGATCTTCGACGCGCTGTATCGCCGCGAAACCTTCGCCACGTCCGGCACGCGGCCGCGCGTGCGCTTCTTTTCGGGCTTCAACTACGCACCCGGAATCACCAAGCAACGCGATTGGGTGAAGCGTGCGTACGCGGGCGGCGTGCCCATGGGTGCCGATCTGCTGGGATCCAGCGCAGGAGGAAAAGGCGGCTCTCCGCGCTTCATCGCGCATGCCGTGAAGGATCCGGACGGTGCCAATCTCGATCGCATTCAGATCGTGAAGGTCTGGCTGGCGGGCGATGCTCAGAAGGAGCAGGTAGTCGATATCGCCTGGTCCGGCAATCGCAAGCTCGACGCGAGCGGCAAGCTGCCGAGCGTTGGCTCGACGGTCAAGACGGACACCGCGACGTACACGAACGACATCGGCGCGGTCGAGCTCGTCGGTGAATGGCAGGACCCGCAGTTCGATGCACAGCAGGCGGCGGTGTACTACGCGCGCGTGCTCGAGATACCCACGCCACGATGGACGACGCTGCTGGCCGTGAAGAACAAGTTGCCGCTGCCCACGAGCGTGCCCGCTGAGATTCAGGAACGTGCCTGGACATCGCCTGTCTTTTATCGACCGTAAGCAACAGGTTCATCAATCATGCAAACCAAGATCCGATTCATCACGTTCGCCATTGCCGCGGCGGCGCTGGCTGCGATCCAGGCCACCGCTGCGACCATTGAAGCGCCGCTGCTGACGGCCCAACAGAGAGAAGTCGATCGCGTTGCTGTGTCTCTGCGCGATGAGCCTGCCGTGAAGGCGGCTCGCAATGCGATGCTGAAGCGCTGGCAAGCGCTGAAGCCATACACCGCGCCGGACGGTCGCGCGCAGCTCGAGTCCGCCGTCGACGAGGCAGTATTCATCGGCCTGCGCGCGGCTGCCGCAGACCCGGCCGATCCGAAAATGATCTGGACCGAGGCGCCAGGGTATGAGATCGATGGCTTGGAGGTCCCGAGCAGTCGCTCCGGTGACCGCCCGGACCGCATCTATCGCTTTGCCGCGGTGGATTCGCGCTATCGCTACGTGATCCATGGCCGTCGTAGCGAGAAGCCTTCCTTGCCTGAGTTCAGCTTCGAGGCACTGCAACCGCCCGCTGTGTTCGGCAAGCCGGTCGTCGCGCTGTCATCGGCGAACATCGATGTGGCAGCCGATGGCACATTCACGGTGACTGCCGATGCCACGCCTGCGAACGGACGCCGGAATCATCTGCAGCTTCCGCCCGGCACAACGAGCTTGCTCATTCGCGACACGCTCATCGATTGGTCCTCCCAGCTGCCCAACGAATTGAGCATCGAACGGCTGGGTGGCGATCGAGTGCCGCAGCGTAGCCATGAGCAGCTCGTCAGTGACGCGAGCAAGACAATCGGTGCGCTCACGGAGATCGCTGTGCAGTTCTTCGAATGGCCCTGGGATCGACCCGCAAATCAGCTGCAACCAAGGCTGCGGCCGATGGAATGGGGACTCAAGGGCAGCGGACTGGCGCTGAACCGCTTCAGCATCAAGCCGGATGAAGCGCTCGTCATCACGCTCGATACGGTGGGCGCGAAGTATGTGGGTTTCGTCGTGGGTGATCCGTGGCAGCGCTCAGTGAACTACTGGAAGCGCAGCGGCAGTCTCAACAGCCTGCAGGCGCAACGGAACGACGATGGCACGATTACGTATGTGCTGTCCGCGCAGGATCCTGGTGTACACAACTGGGTCGACACCGGCGGATTGCAGGAAGGCGTGGTGACGGTTCGATGGGAAGGCTTGCCCGCGGATGTGCAGATCGAGAAGGGCTTCCGAGGCGCGCGCGTGGTGAAGCGGTCGGACGTTGTTGCGCTGTTGCCGGACGCCAAGAGAGTCGTTGCGGATCAGCGCCGCGAATGGCTCGCTGCGCGTGAGAGCGGCTACGGACAGCGGGTGATCCAGTAAGTGTTGATTGATCCTTGATGGTCCGATTCCCTCCCTTGCAATAGCGGGGGAGGACCGGAGGAAATGGCGCGCCAGGGCGTGGGCACTCGCCAGTGCCACCGAGCTCCCATCCCGCATTGTCCTCATCTCGAGAGACAGAACCGATCGAGGTTCTCTTGCCATTGACTCTTCCCGGTTCCATCGCTCAGCGTACGCAGCTCGCATGAGCGAGCGACCGATGACGCCGAGTCGATGAATAGCGAACTCCTCACAGCACCCACCTCGCAGAGCGAACCCCTCGTCCCGCACGAACCACTTGGCAGGCTCTTCTTGCGCTTCCTGCGATTCGGCTGTCTGGCATGGGGCGGCCCCGTCGCACAGATCGGCATGATCCGGCAGGAACTGGTGGAGGAGGAGCACTGGATTTCCCGCGAGCAGTTCAATCGCGTGCTTGCGGTCTACCAGGTGCTGCCAGGTCCTGAAGCGCACGAGCTGTGCGTCTACTTCGGCATGTTGGCGCGCGGACGCTTGGGCGGCTTGCTCGCTGGTGTGGGATTCATGCTGCCAGGCTTGCTGCTCGTGCTGCTGCTGTCCTGGGCTTATCTGCGATTCGGTTTGCAAAGCGTCGCCGTGGCACCGATCTTCGGTGCGATGCAGGTGGCGGTCGCAGCGTTGATCGTCAGGGCCGTGTTTCGCATCGGACGGCATGCGTTGGGCAAGAACTGGCTCATCGTGATTGCAGTGACGAGCGCGGCCGCCACGCTGGCGCTCGGATCCGTCGATTCGATGCTTACGCACGCGGCAGCGAATCGAGGATTGCCGCAACCGTCTGGCATTGTGCTGCTCGCTGCGGGACTCAAAGCGGGACTGTTGACCTTCGGCGGCGCGTACACGGCCATTCCACTGCTGCAACACGATGCGGTGTTGTCGGCCCATGCATGGATGAGCAACGCACAGTTCCTCGACGGCGTCGCGCTCTCCGGGCTGCTGCCGGCACCGCTGATCATTTTCGCAACGTTCGTCGGCTACGTCGGCGGTGGGCTGGCCGGTGCGCTGCTGATCACCGCGGGCGTCTTCGTTCCCGCATTCGCGTTCACGCTCGTCGGTCATCAGTTCTTCGAACGTCTGCTGAGCACACCGCGCGTGCGCGTGGTTCTCGATGGCGTGATGGCAGCTGTGGTGGGACTGATCGCGGCGACGGCGATCGGCATCGTGCGTAGTGCGGTAACGGACGTGGAGGCGGCGGTGTTGTTTACGCTCGTGCTGCTGGTCTTGTTCGCGACGAACAGTCGATGGGTGATTCCGGCGGTGATTGTCGGGAGCGCGGTCTGGGGTGCGATCAGTCCCTTTTGAGAAGACGGGACAGTCCCTAGCCTCTGACCCTGACTGCCTCGCTGGCTTCCGCCACCCGACTGCGCGGATACAGGTAGCTCAAGAACTGCTCAGTGGCTGCGCGCCACGAGAACTTCTTAGCATGTTCCACTGCATCCTCACGCTTCAGTTTGAGCGCATTCAAACAAGCGGTGCGCAGATCCTCGTGCATCGCGCCGGCCTGTGAATCACCCAGCACATCCAGCGGTCCGGTGACGGGATAGGCAGCCACCGGCAGACCGCAGGCCAGCGCTTCGAGCAGCACCAGGCCAAACGTATCGGTTTTGCTTGGAAAGACGAACACATCGGCGGAGGCATACACATCCGCCAACTCATGCTGAGTGAGCACGCCGAGGTAGTTCACTTCCGGAAAGCGCTTGCGAATGCGTTCGACCGCAGGCCCTGCGCCGGCGACCCATTTAGATCCCGGCAGATCCAACTCCAAGAACGCCTCGACGTTTTTCTCCACGGCGACTCTGCCCACATACAGATAGATGGGCGGCGTCGTTTGCAGCTTGTTGACCTTCCGTGGATAGAAGATCTGATGATCCACGCCGCGCGACCACAAGCGCACGTTCTTGAAACCCCACTTTTCGAGATCCTTCACGACGACTTCAGTCGGCGCGAGGATCGCTTTGGAAGGGCCGTGAAACCAACGCAGATAGGCATAGGTCCACGAATAGGGAATCAACGTCCGTGCATGCACGTACTCCGGAAAGCGCTTGCGAATGCGTTCGACCGCAGGCCCTGCGC
>JBEVDW010000191.1:0-5774 GCA_040513115.1 Steroidobacteraceae bacterium
GTGCTCATGGCCTCTTCGAACGGATTGTTCGGCACACGACGCAGCAACACCTGCCCTGCGAGGCAAGCAAGCTCCAGTTCTCGTTGCTCCGTGGCGCTCAGATCACTCATCTTGCCTCCCGCAATCTCCGGATCGACTTGCTGGGCAGCTAGGTCGATCCAGTCGGCATCAGCAGGCAACTCGAAGAAGGCGGCAATCTGCCGCAAGGTCTCGTGCGTGCGACCCATCAGATCTTCATAACGGATCTCGAGAAACTGATCCGGCCCCAGGCCGATTGCATCGCGGTAACCGCAGGCGATCTGCCAGCTCCAGTAGTGACCGAAATCGGCGACGCTCGGCACGTCCTTGGTCATCCGTCGGACGATCGGATCGGTTGCGGGATCGATGGGCCCGCGTACCGCCTGCGCCATCTCCTCTGCCGTCGGCGGATCGAAGAAAAAGGACGCGTACAGCACGAAGTGGCGGAACGCGCGGATCGACAGGGCCGTCGTCGGACCGTCGCGGTGGATGTGGAGGAAGCGCGCCTGTGGATACCACTCGCGCAGCTGTCCCAGGAACTCGATCGACACACCCGAGCGTTCGATCCATACCTGTTTGCCCAGCCGCTGCGTCAGCCAGTCGAACAGTTGGATGTAGTGATCCTTCAATCCCTGGCGCGGTAGGGTTCGCAGGTATGCGATCAACTCGTCGTAGAGCGGCGCCGGATCGGCGACGAATTGCGCCAGTGCGATCTGCAGCGCGGGCACGTTCGTGCCACGTTTAGCGGCCTCGGGAACCTCACGGCCGTACTTGTGCGTGGCCCCCTCCGCGTAGCACCACTCCCGCGCTGTCACGAGGTCGTTCAACAGATTGGTCCGGGCCAGAAACTCAGCCAGCTGCATCCCGTCGAACTCACCCGCCGCAAATACCGCAGCACGGTCGAGCGTCGAGAAGAACTCCGAAAACGAAAGCACGCTGGGATGGCAGCCCAGCATCCTGGACAGCAGCGTAGAGCCGCAACGGCCGGTCCCCACTACGAAACGGTACATTCGAACTCCCGACGCCGATCGCAATCGGCTTGTTTGCGAGCGTCAATGTTGCGAGCCGGGCTCGCATGGTGCAGCGCTCAATCCATACGCGTCGTGCGGCGCGCTCAGTTTGACACACGGAATGAGCCTACCGCAGAATTCAGTGTCCTAGATTATAGCCCTGCCGTTTGTCCGACGACGGCGCAGAGCCCCCCACCGGAGTTCCCATGAAGCTCGAAGACATGATCATCATTAGCGTCGATGATCACATCGTAGAACCGCCCGATCTGTTCGAACGCTTCGTGCCGGCCAAGTGGCGGGATAAGGCGCCTCGTATCCGCAAGACCAAGGAAGGGGCCGACGTGTGGCAGTACGAGAAGTTCGTATACCCCAACTTCGCGCTCAACGCGGTTGCCGGGCGTCCCCGCGAGGAACTCGGATTCGAGCCGAGCACGTACGATCAGATCCGCAAGGGCTGCTGGGATCCGAAGTCCCGCGTCGACGACATGAACGTCAACGGCATCGCGAGCGCGTTGTGCTTCGGCTCGGTCACCGGCATGGCGGGCGAAATGTGGATGCGCGCGACCGACAAACAGGCGGCCTACGCGTGTCTGCAGGCTTACAACGACTGGTATCTCGAAGATTGGTGCCAGGCTCATCCGGGCCGCTTCATCCCGATGATCCAGGTGCCGCTGTGGGATGTGAATCTGGCCGTCGAGGAAGTGCGTCGCGCCGCGAAGAACGGCGTCACTTGCCTGAGCTTTCCGGGCCTGCCTGAGCTGCTCAAGCTGCCCACGATTCACGACACCTACTGGTATCCGCTGTGGAAGACGGTGGTGGATGAAGGCGTGGTGCTCTGCTTCCACATCGGCACGGGCGGCGGCTCGGATCACATTTCCATGGAATCGCCGATCGATGCGTTCCTCACCAAGGTCGGCCTGTCCGCCTATTCCACCGCATCGGAGTGGCTCTGGTCGCAAACGCTGCGCAAGTTCCCGGATCTCCGCATCGTGCTCTCGGAGGGTGGCGTGGGCTGGATTCCCTACATGCTCGAACGCGCCGACCTCGTGTACAAGAATCACGGGCCATGGACGCGCCAGAGCTTCGGCGGCAAGCTGCCGAGCGAGTTCTTCCGCGAGCGCTTCTACGCGTGCTTCATCGAAGACGAGTTCGCCCTGGAAGTCCGTAATCAGGTCGGCATCGAGATCATCACCTACGAATGCGACTATCCGCACGCCGACATCACGTGGCCGGGCTCGCCCGAACAGCTGTGGGAGGACTTCGCAAAGGCGAAATGCTCCCCCAAAGAGATCGACATGATCACGTACCAGAATGCGATCAAGGCCCTGCGCTTTGATCCGGTCGGCAAGATGGGCGGCAAGGAGAAGGCAACGGTCGGTGCATTGCGCGCCCAGGCCAAGCACGTCGACCTGTCGCCGCTCAAGAACGTCGGCGGCGTTCCGCCCGTGACCGAGAACAAGGTCGTGACTGCGGCGGACGTGATGAAACAGCTGCCGATGTTGTTCGAAGGCTCGGTCGAGAGCTGAGCATTACGCCAAACGATTCGAGCGGGGGTTTGCCATGCGTATGGAAGACATGATCCTGATCAGTGTCGATGATCATCTCATCGAGCCGCGGGATTTGTTCGAGAAACACGTGCCGGAGAAGTACCGCGATCGTGCGCCGCGCGTGATCACCAACAAGAACGGCGAAGAACGTTGGAGCTTCGACAACAAGCTGCTCGCCACCGTCGGCTCATCCGCAGTAGCGGGCCGTTCGCGCGAGGAGCGCTGTCTCGAGCCCGCGAACTTCACGCACATGCGCGCAGGCTGCTATGAGCCGAACGCACGCATCGATGACATGAGCGCCAATGGTGTGCTCACCTCGTTGTGCTTCGGCACGATGACGGGATTTGCCGGCGAGCTGTTCCTGAAGAGCAAGGACAAGGATCTGATGCTCACCCTGTTGAAGAGCTACAACGACTGGCACGTCGACGACTGGTGCGCCAGCGCTCCGGGGCGTTTCATCCCAATCGGTTTGATCCCGTTGTGGGACGCTCAAGCAGCCGCTGAAGAAGCCCGGCGTGTAGCGCGCAAAGGCGCCAAGGCCATTTGTTTTCCTGAGAATCCTGCAGCATTGAAGATCCCGACCATCCATGAAGGTTTCTGGGATCCGCTGTTCAAGACCTGTGTCGATGAGAATCTCGCGATCTGCACTCACATCGGCACCGGCGGCGGCTTCCGCTCGCCATCCATGCAATCGCGTGCCGACGTGCCGATGTGCACGATGAACATCACGCTGGCCGACTGCATGGCCGACCTCGTGTTTTCCGACCTGCTGATCAAGTTCCCGGATCTCAAGATCGCGCTGTCGGAAGGCTACCTGGGGTGGGTGCCCTTCTTCAAAGAGCGCTGCGACTACGTTTACGAGATGCATCGCTTCTGGACCGGCGCGGATTTCGGCGACAAGAAGCCGTCGGATCTCATCCGCAAGCATTTCCTGCTCTGCTTCACTGAGGACAACGCCGGCGTGAAGGCGCGCCACGATATCGGTGTCGAGATGATGACGTGGGAGTGCGACTATCCGCATGCCGACAGCACGTGGCCGGTTTCCCCGGAGCGCCTGTGGCCCAGCATCAAGGATCTGCCGGAAAGCGAGATCAACATGATCACGCACGAGAATGCGATGCGGTTCTTTAACTTCGATCCGTTCAAGCACATTGCACGCAAGGACGCGACCGTCGGCGCGCTGCGCGCCCAGGCCAAGCACGTGGACGTCACGCCCAAGGCAGGCATCGGCGGCTACAAGCCCAAGCTCGATCTGGGCCGCAAGCACCTGACCTCAGCTGACATGGTCGAGCTCGCACAGCGGCTCGACTTCGGGCTGGTCGAAACGAAGACCAACGATGCCGCATAACGAGGCACTCCCAAGATGAAGATGGAAGACATGATCCTGATCAGCGTCGATGATCACCTCATCGAGCCGCCTGATCTGTTCACCCGGCACGTGGCGGCCAAGTATCGCGACCAGGCACCGAAAGTGATCACGCTCGCAAATGGCGAAGAGCGTTGGATTTTCGAAGGCAAGCAGCTGGGGACGGTGGGCGCAGCCGCCGTCGCGGGACGGTCGCGTGAGGAGCGCCACCTCGAACCGGCCAATTACTCGCAGCTGCGCAAGGGCTGTTATGACGTGCATGCCCGCGTGGAGGACATGAGCGCCAATGGCGTGTTGTCTTCGCTGTGCTTCGCTACGCTCACCGGCTTTTGCGGCGAGGTCTTCTTGAAGGGCCAGGACAAGCAGCTGATGGAAGCGCTGATCCAGGCTTACAACGATTGGCACATCGATGACTGGTGCGCCGCGTATCCCGGACGCTTCATCCCGGTCGCGTTCTTCCCCTTGTGGGATATCGATGCCGCCGTCAAAGAAATCAGACGTGCCGCGCGCAAGGGTGCGCGCGCTGTGACCTTCCCGGAAAATGCGGCGGCGCTGGGCTTGCCGAGCATCCATACAGGCCACTGGGATCGCGTCTTCGAGGCCTGCGTCGAGGAAGACCTGGTCATCTGCATTCACATCGGCACCGGCGGCGGCTTCCGGTTCCCATCGCTCGATTCTCCGGCGGATGTGGCGATCACCACGATGAACATCACCCTGGCGGATTGCGCCGCGGACCTGCTGTTCTCGCCCGTGCTGCGCAAGTATCCGACGTTGAAGTTCGCCTTGTCCGAGGGCTACATGGGCTGGATGCCCTTCTTCAAGGAGCGTGCGGACTTCGTCTATGAATTCCACCGTTTCTGGACGGGCCAGGACTTTGGCGACAAGAAGCCGAGCGACATCATCCGGCGGCATTTCCTGCTCTGTTTCACCGAGGATCCCGTGGGTGTGAAGTGCCGTCACGACATCGGCATCGAGATGATCACGTGGGAGTGCGACTATCCACACGCCGACTCGACATGGCCGGTGTCGCCCGAGCGCGTGTGGCCGAGCCTCAAGGATTTGCCAGATAACGAGATCAAGCTCATCACGCACGAGAACGCGATGCGGTACTTCCGCTTCGATCCCTTCGAGCACATTGCGCGCGAGCAGGCTACGGTCGGTGCGTTGCGCAAGGCTGCCGCGCACATAGATGTCCGCCCGATCGCCGGCAAAGGAGGACATCGTCCCGGCAAGGAAATCAGCGGTGTCGTCTCTGCACGCATGTTGATGGAAATGAACAAGCAGATGGATGTCGGCCTGCTGGAAAGCAAAGCTGCAGGCGGGTAACGGCTGT
This sequence comes from Steroidobacteraceae bacterium, assembly GCA_040513115.1. Lineage (GTDB taxonomy): Bacteria > Pseudomonadota > Gammaproteobacteria > Steroidobacterales > Steroidobacteraceae > DATELY01. The sequence continues at coordinate 5,275 of JBEVDW010000191.1, forward strand.
ATCGCACCCTCTAGCGCGAGTAGCGGCTTGGAGGGCGGCCCTGGTGCTTGCGAAAACTCGTGCAAACTGTTCGATCGCGGCTTGATCAAGCCGGGCTATAAGGCCGATATCAACGTGATCGATCATCGCAAGCTCAGACTGCATGCGCCGCGCATGACGGCCGACTTGCCCGCCGGAGGCAAGCGCCTCGTGCAGGATGTGAACGGCTATATCGCGACCATCGTCAGCGGAGCTGTCGTGCGCCGCTACGACGAAGAAACGCCGCATCTGCCGGGCCGCCTGGTACGAGGCGCTCGGGCGGCACACGCGTGAGGTGGATCGTCTCCGCAGCAATGCCTATCGACCTCATCACGAGCTCGGTCCTGCCAGCGAGTAAGGGTAATGAAGTGAAAGCGGACATCACGGCCACAGCGGCTTTTCCACCGTGCTCTCGAGCGGCTCGCCCCAGCGATTGCGAAAAGCCACTTCGTGCGCGGGCTTGCGCGGCGCGATGGCCCAGC
>JBEVDW010000192.1:0-8307 GCA_040513115.1 Steroidobacteraceae bacterium
ATCCGGAGATTGCGGGAGGCAAGATGAGTGATCTGAGCGCCACGGAGCAACGAGAACTGGAGCTTGCTTGCCTCGCAGGGCAGGTGTTGCTGCGTCGTGTGCCGAACAATCCGTTCGAAGAGGCCATGAGCACGTTGCGTCGCGCACACGAAGCGCTGGAATGAGCAGACTGCTCGCCGAATTGACAGCCAAGCCGGCTTCCATAGCCGCCCTCGAGTGCGCACGCATGCTCGTGTGCGACTCTCTCATATGCGCGTATGCAGGGGCTTCGCTGGAGCGTGCGCGGATGATGCGCAGCGCCGCGCTCGATGCCGCGGGCGATGTTGAGGTGCTTGGAACTTCGCTGCGTGCGCCCACGGGCGTCGCCGCCATGCTCAATGCCGAGACGATGAACGCGATCGATGCGGACGACACGTTTCTCAATGGTGGTCATTTCGGCGCGTTGCAGGTGGCTGTGGCACTTGCCGAGGCAAGGCGCTCGAGGGCAACATGGGGCGCGATGCTCGACGCGGTCTTGCGCGGCTTCGAGCTCAACGCTGCGGTGTATCTCGCAGTCGGGCCCCAGCCCAGAGCGTATGCAGCCGGCAGTACGATCGTGGGGGCAACGTTCACGACGGCAGCGCTGCACACACACGATCCGCACGTGATTGCGAACGCCGTGGGATTGGCGTTGCGGCTCGCGCCCCAACCGCTGCCGCTCGCTGTGGCGACCGACGTGCGCAGCTCGATGAAATACGCGCCCTATGGTGCGATTGCCGCCAGCGCGCTGCTCGCGACGACCCTGGCATCCAACGGTTATCGCGCCGATGCCGATTTCCTCAGCGCACGACCGGGTTTTCTCCACATGCAGGGTGCCGAACAGCCGACTATCGAACCCCTGCGCTTCGACGGTCCGCGCTGGTGGATCGAGCAGACCTCGCTGAAGCCATATCCCTCGTTTCGTCTGGGTCACTCAGTGCTCGATGCCCTGAAGCAGGCGCTTGCAGGCCGGCGCATCGAGCCGGACACGATCGACCGGATCGAAGTCGCACTGGATCCGCGAGCGCACACTTTGCCGTTCATCCGCAAGACCGAGCGGGTCGTCGATGATCATCGCGCACCGATGTTCGGTGCGTTGAATTTGAAATACACCCTGGCGTTGGTCGCGCTCGGCGTCCCGCCCGGGCCACGTTGGTACGAGCCAGCGGTGATCGCGGACGAAAGGCTATGGCGGCTCGTCGAGCGTATTCACTTCGATGAGGAGCCTGTGTGCTCGATGGCCGAGTTGCAGGTGCACAGGGACTCTGTCACCGGCCAGATCTTGGCCAGCATTGCGTGCGTGAGAGTCCGCCTCAGCGATGGAATGCAATTGGAAGGGAGAGTGGAGGTTTGCGATGGCGATCCCTGGAGCGAGCACACGCGCGTGACGTGGGCGTGGCTGAAGCGCAAGGCGCGCAACTTCCTGGGCGATGAAAGTCTCATCGAGTTCGTGCGCGGGCAGGATGATCGAGAGCCGATGGGTACGTTGCCGCACCCAAGGACTCCTGGCCGGCGCGCTCCATGAAAGCTTCCTTCTTCCTACCGACCGATGGGCTGCAAGGCGATGAGGATCGTTGCTCGCTCAGTGCGCTGGCGCAGATCGGCCGCCTGGCGGAACAGATTGGATTCGATGGTTGTGCAATCTCGGAACACCCTGCACCAGGCGTCTCCAGCATGGCGTATGGCGGTCACTGTCAGCTCGATCCATTCGTTGCACTCACCGCTGTCGCGGCTGCCACTACGAGGCTCCGGCTGCAAACACACTTGCTCGTGTTGCCCTACCGCAATCCGCTGCTCACGGCGAATGCCGCTGCCAGCCTCGATGCATTGTCAGGCGGACGGCTCACGTTGGGCGTGGGGGCGGGCTATAGCGAGGCAGAGTTTCGCGCCCTCGGAGTGGACTTCCATGAACGTAACGAGCTTACGGATGAGGCGATCACGGTATTGAAGACTGCCTGGGCGGGCGAGCCGCTGAGATTCAAGGGCCGTCACTTCGAAGCGACGGAGAATTTGATGTGGCCGCTGCCGCATCAGCGGCCACATCCACCGCTTTGGGTGGGCGGCAACAGCAACCGCGCCATTCGCCGCGCGGTCGAGCTCGGCGATGGCTGGATACCGTTCCCGAATCCACCGGAGCTGGCAGCACAGCGGCACTCGCGCGCGTTGTATTCCATCGCGGAGCTGCGGGAGCGCATCTCGTATGTGAGGCGCTACACGCGTGAGGTCCGGCGTACCCAGCCGCTCGAGATCGTATTCCTGCCCCTCACAGCGCAACCATGGATGCCCGAGGCACCGAGCGCACAAAGCATCGTCGACGGTGCAGGTGCTTGCGTGGAAGCAGGTGTCACGTATTTCACGCTCGCAATCGTCGGGCCTGCCAAAGATCCAACGCTCGGAGCGTTCCTGAGCAACATGGAATGGTTTGGTGCCCACGTGCTGCCGCACATCGAAGGCATGCGACCGCGCGTGGCAGCAACGGCATGAGCTGCCGCTCACGTCGCCGGAAGTTGCCTCCCAATGTTACGTTTCCCTAAGCTTCACTCTTTCTGGCCGCTTCCGTCCGGCACGGTCGCAGCAACCCATACCCGCGAGAACAATCATGAGCGACGAATTCCTGTTGACCCACCTCGAAGACCGCGTCCTGACACTCACTCTCAACCGGCCGGAGCGTCTGAACGCCTTGCATCCGCCGCTCATGCGCGCGTTGCGCGAGGCGTTGGCGGATGCGGCCGCCGATGCACGGGTTGGATGCGTAGTCCTGACGGGCGCGGGCAAAGGCTTCTGCGCGGGTGGAGACATCGGAGTCGCTGGCGGTAAGGGCGAGTCGCAGCAGAAGACGCCCGAGCAGATGGCGGCTGACGCCGAGCGTGCCGCGAGAAAAGGGTCCGATACGTTTGAGTTCCGCGTGAACTGGCTGCGCGAGAGCATGGAGAGCGTGCGACTGCTGCACGACATGCCGAAGCCGACCATCGCCAGCGTGAATGGCGCGGCAGCGGGCGCTGGGTTCGGACTTGCCGCCGCCTGCGATTTCCGCGTCGTCGCAGACACCGCAAAGTTCTCGACCGCTTTCATTCAGGTCGGTTTCTCCGGCGACTACGGTGGCACCTACTTTCTGACCAAGCTCGTGGGACCCATGAAGGCGCGCGAGCTGTACCTGCTGGGAGATCGCATCGATGCGCACGAGGCACAGCGTCTGGGCCTCGTGACGAAACTGGTGTCTGCGGATGAGCTGCAGTCGGAAACCAGGGCGCTCGCCACGCGCCTGGCCAACGGCCCCGGAATTGCCCAGCGCTACATGAAGGCCACGTTGAACCTGGCCGAGCACGCCACGCTGCTCGAAGTGCTCGATGCCGAGGCGCAGTATCAGACGCGTACCGGGCAGACCGAAGATCACAAGGAAGCTGCGAAGGCGTTCTTCGAGAAGCGCAAGCCGGTATTCAAGAATATGTGAGACAAGGGAGGAGGGCTCTGGCCTCGAGGCAGTCAGTGCGCAGGATGCGGCGGGCCGTACGGCGAGTTCACGCGACTTGTCCACCATCGATCGGAATCGTCGCACCGCTGATGTAGCTCGCGCGATCCGAGCACAGCCACACCACGAGCTCGGCGACTTCCTGCGCAGTGCCGAGGCGACCCATGGGCACCGCGGCGGTGAGGTGCTGTTCCAACGCAGGATTCTGCCGGATCGCGCCGGCGACCATTTCGGTTGCAATGGGTCCGGGTGCCACTGCATTCACGCGGATGCCACGTGCGGCGTATTCCTTGGTGGCCACCTTGCCGAGATGTGCCACGGCAGCCTTCGCTGCGCCGTAACCGCTGACGAGCGGCCACGCCTGCATACCCGCGGCGGAGGAGACGTTCACGATCGAGCCGCCGCCGGTGCGCAGCATGGCGGGAATCTCGTGCTTCATGCAGAACCAGGTGCCGTTCAAGACGACGTCGACTGTGCGTTCCCATGCGGATGTGGGAATGTCGGCCACGGGCATCTGCCCGTGACCGAGGCCGGCATTGTTGTGCGCGCAGTCGAGCCGACCGAAGATTGACAAGGTGCGGTCGATCAGCTGCATGACCTGGTCTTCATAGGCGATGTCGCACGCGACGAAGAACGCCTTGCCCCCGGCGCGCTCGATCAGCTGCACGGTTTCCTCGCCGCCGGCGGTGTCCATGTCGGAGACGACGACGCAGGCGCCTTCGCGCGCGAACGTGAGCGCTGATGCGCGGCCGATGCCACGCGCCGCGCCGGTTACGATCGCCACCTTGTTGTCCAGCAGCTTCTGCATCTTCATCCCCCAGGTTGGTTGTTCGTGCCATGGATCGAGTGCAGCACCGTGCGTGCCGCCTGCAGCCCAAACACGCACGCCATCGCAAGGCCGCCCGCGTAGGCCTGATGATACGTTCCACCCGCATCCGCCCCGGCCGCAAGCAATCCCGCAATCGGCTCGTTGCGCGCGTTCAATACCCGCGACTGCGGATCGATGCGCAGGCCGCCGTGCGTGAACGTGATCGCCGGCTGCACTTCGATCGCATACAAGGGTGCGATCAATGGCCGTGCATGCTTCGAGCGCGGCGGTGTCAGCGCGTGGCTCGCAGTCGACACCTGTGCGTTGTATTCCGCCAGTGTCGCTTCGACATTGTCGTAACGCCAGGCTGCGACCTGTTCCTGGAGCTCAGCCAGCGTGCTCGCTCGGGCAGTGTGTGCGCCGGCCGCAGTGGCCACCGCAGACCGATCGACGCCAAACATCTGCGTATCTTCCTGATGAGTACGCTCGTCGTACACAAGCAAGGCCCGTTGCTCGGGAAGCTGGGCGACCGCTTGAGCATTCAGGTAATAGCCGCGCGATTCATCCATGAAGCGCTCACCCCGACGATTGAGCAGCACTGATCGCGGGCTCAGAAAGAACTGCGCCAGCGGCAGGTAATCACGCTCTTCGAACGGTCGATTGAGCGGTGTCGGAATCGTATGTCCATACCAGCCATCCATGTGCGGACTCAGTGCCGCCCCCGCTGCAAGCCCCAGGCTCAGGCCGTCGCCCGCACTGTTCGGATTCGAGCGCACGATGAAGTGGGCAGCATGGGGGCCAATGTAGCGCGCGCGCAGCCCCGGCGAGTTCTGAAATCCACCCGTCGCGAGCAATGTCCAGCGCGAGCGCACGCGCGTCATCGCGCCGCTCTCGTCGAGCGCGATGGCGCCGATGACGGCGCCGTTCTCCAGCACGAGCTCGCTGACCTGTGTGCTCGTCACGACCCAACCGCCGCCCGACGTCACATAGGCCTTGCAGGCGTTGATGTATCCAGCGACGTCGAACGAGTACCCCACTGAATCGAAGCTCTGCACGTAGTTGGTCGACATGCGAGCAGTCATCATCACGTCCAGCGAGCGGATCCAGGCAGCCGCCTCTTCGTAGCCATCGATGAGTACGTGCGCTTGACGAGCTTCCCCCTGAGGATTCACCTCGCGCAGGACTTCATAGCTGGTGGCAGTCCAGAATCCACCGCCTGAGAGCACAGCGGAGCCGCCAATCTGTCTGCCTTTCTCCATCACCAGCACCGAGGCGCCATGGTGTGCCGCATAGGCAGCCGCGCTCATGCCAGCCATGCCGGCGCCGAGCACGAGCAGATCGACTTCGAGGACGGAATCGTCGCTATCAGGCATGGATCGATCTTGTGTCTTTACCCTCCGAGATGACCTGAAGCATGCGACACGCGTTGGACGCTGTCACGCTGCGGCTGGGATGGCTCACGTTGCATCGTCACGATGCAACGTGAGCGTGCGTCCATTCATTCGACGTTTACTGCACCACGCGGCAGATGCTGCATTCGCGTGTGAATGCCGTTGGATTTGCCATCGGCACCGTCACCTTCGAGGCGTACAGACTGTTGCGCTGGACGCTGTAGATGCCGCCGACGAGGTTTACGATGGTCGGCACCGTCGGCAGCGCGAACGGGATATCGGATGTCGACACGGTGAAGCGCAAACGCTCGCCCGCGTTCACTTGGAAGGCGGTGGGCCACACACCGATTTCGAAACGATTCACGGTGAGCGGCACCAGCGGCACATGCGAGTCCTGCCGGAATGGATGGAACGGCTGAATCATGTTCCCGGCCGCATCGGTCCAACTGCGCGATGCGTCCAGCCCGCGCAATGAGCCGAGCAGCGCACCCGATTGAATCGACACGGGCGTTCCATCGGCCTTCACTCGCTCCACGTTGACGACGAACTCCGCATCCGTGGTGGTGGAGGAGGCGTAGAGCGTCACCCCGATGGGTCCTGCGATGACCTTCGGCGAGGCGAACGGTTCGGTCGTATAAGTGAGCGCGCCTACTTCAGTGGTGACGTCCGACCCGCTGCCGCAGTACTGATCGATGGGGACGCCGGTCAGATCCGCGAAGCCCGCCGTTTGGATTTTCAGTTTTACACTGCACGGACTCGAGACGCCCGTCCAGAGCATGGAATCGGCACCGACGAGATTGGACGGCTTCGATGTGACCAACTGGCCGTCGTTGAGCGAGATCGCGCCGCTAGTGCCACGCTCGCCGAAGTAATACACGGTCGATGTCGTCTCCTTCAGCGGCCACACGCTGGCATCGACCCAGCGATCCGTGCCGAGAATGTTGAAGTGGATGGGCTTGTCCGTCTTTTCCACGCCGTTGTCGATGCCCTTCAGCCACCGGTCGAACCAGCGCAGCCGCAACTGACCTTGGATATCGGCGGGAATGCCGGTGTGCGTCCACGGCCCCACCACCATCTGAAAGCGACCGTCGACAGGTTGATTGGGCGTCATCGCAAGGTGCTTCGCGCGGCCGGCCACCGTGTTCTGCAGGCCCACGTAGTTCATCATCGGACCCTTGCCCATGACGTCGTACCATCCACCGACCAGAAGCGTGGCGATGTTGTTGGGCGGAATGTTTTGAATGTAAGTCCCGGGCGAACGCGAATCCCAGTACGGCCCCGCGTACGCCAGCGGGCCGCCGGTGATGAAATCGTTCAGCAGCGTTCCACCGTACGTGAGCGATTGAGTCATCGTCGACAGGGTCCGGGTAGCCAAGTCCACGGGTTCGGTCAAACCAATGTAATCGGCGACACCGATCGCACCTGTGCCTCCAAACAAGGCGATGTACAGCACGCCGAACAGGCCATTCGGCATGCCACCGTAAGAGCTGTCGAGCGGGGCGTTGTTGACTGCGACTTCCGGAACGGCTGCCTTGATCGGCGAGTTCGGGCCGGCCGCGGCGGATGTGAGCAACTGGGTGATGCCCAGGTACGAGCCGCCATAGAGTCCAACCTTGCCGTTTGCGTTCGGCAGCTGCGAGGCCCACTGCGCCAGTGCAACACCATCCTTTGACTCGCGCGCGTCCCAGAAGCCCGTGTAGCCCGTCGAGCCGCCGCGACCACGGACATCGGCGATGACGGCGATGTAGCCATGCTGAACGACGTAGTCCTCCGCTTCGACCATGAGCAGCGACAGCGGCCCGTTCTTGCCATACGGGTTCTGCGTCAACAGCGACGGGAACGGGCCCTGGGCCGCAAGACCGGTCGCGCGGTCGACGGGATACTTGACGTCGACGCGAAGCACGACGCCATCATCCATCACGACTTCAACGTTTTGCTGTACGCCGACGTCGTAGATCGCAGGGCCCGGAGTCCAGGGGGCTGCGCGCGCCGCCAAGCTCCCTATTGCACTCGCACACACTATTGTCATCATGAGCCAAGCACGCATGAATCTCATCGCATGTCCCCCTTTGTAAAATGAGCAAGTCGAGTGACCATTCGTCAGCACGAGCGTATACGTGTAAATTCAGGCGGCGGTTCCTCGAGACAGGGGAATTCAGATGAGTGCCCTAGTTGCACGCAACGATGAAGATGACGCCGCAGAACCGTTGCTGTGCGCAAACGCAGGTGCAGCATGAGCGCGCCTGCCACAAGCAAGGCGCCTGACGATCTTGCGTGCATGGATGCGATTGGGCAGGCGCGGCTGGTGGAAAGCGGCCGTATGTCACCGCCCGAGTTGGTCGAGGCGGCGATCGCCCGTATCGATGCAGTGAACCCGCGGTTGAATGCCGTGATCGAGAAGCGCTACGAACAGGCGCTCGCGCTTGCCACGTCCAAGCAGCTGCCGCGAGGACCGCTGCGCGGCGTGCCGGTGCTCATCAAGGACGTTGCGATTGCGGGTGAACCGAATTTTCTCGGCTGTCAGTTGCTCGCGAGATTGAATCTGCGGCCAGCGCAGACGGACGAGTTCGTCGTGCGAGTGGAACGTGCTGGAATGATCATCCTCGGCCGCACGAACGTGC
>JBEVDW010000193.1:0-2859 GCA_040513115.1 Steroidobacteraceae bacterium
TTGGGCAGAGCGCCGCTACGAGAAGCTGATCTACTGGAATGAGCTGCCCAAGGGTGGGCACTTCGGTGCCTTCGAGCAGCCTGAATTGTTCGTCCGCGAGGTGCGCGACTGCTTCCGATTGCTGCGGTAGCCCCGGCCCGGCGGGGCCGTCCGGGTTGGACTGATACTCTACCGTACGAGATTATCGCGACACAGTTGTGCAGCGTGCCACGACGAAGCAATCCCCTGTAAGTCTTCGTCCGAACGCTTTTTTTCTCATCCGGTCGCGCCACCATTCAACGCCGCGCATCGGGTCCTAGCGGAAGTCACCAGATCAGGAGTTTTCGAATGAAGCTGTGCGAAGGCCGAGTAGCAATCGTGACCGGTGCCGGTCGCGGTGTGGGTCGCGAATATGCGCTGATGTTGGCGCGTCACGGTGCGAAGGTCGTCATCAACGACGTGGGCGCGGCGGCGGACGGAAAGGGCTCCGATGCCTCCCCGGCTCAGGAAGTTGCAGCTCTGATCAAGAAAGAGGGCGGCGAGGCCATCGTCAACACGGCTGACGTGACGAGCTGGAAGGCGACCGAAGAAATGGTGCGCCAGGCCATCGATACGTTCGGCGGTCTCGACATCGTTGTGAACAACGCCGGCATCCTGCGCGATCGCATGCTGTGGAACATCACGGAAGATGACTGGGACGCCATCATGGCAGTGCACCTGAAGGGCACGTTCCTGCCCACTCGGCACGCGGCGGTCTATTGGCGTGAGCAGAGCAAGGCCGGCAAGAAAGTGGACGGTCGCATCATCAACACCGCCTCTCACTCCGGACTGTTCGGCAACATCGGTCAGGCAAATTACGCTGCGGCGAAGGCGGGCATCGCGAGCTTTACCGTAGTCGTCGCCCGTGAATTGGCCCGTATCGGTGTGACGGCCAACGCGCTTGCGCCGCGCGCCAACACCCGCCTCACCGAGGGCTTGAGCACCTGGACCGAAGAGCAGCTCGAGAAGCGTCATCCGGTCTGGACCGCCGCATTGGTAACGTGGCTTGCAAGTCCCGAGTCCAAGAAGATCAGCGGGCGTGTGTTCGAGACCTGGGGCAACGGCTACACCGTAGCGGAGAACTGGCAGCACGGCGCAACGGTACCGGCCTCCAAGGATCCCACGACGATCGGCACGTCCATCATCGACGCCGTGGAAAAGTCGCGCAAGAACGCGGGTATCGATCTCGGTACGACGCAGGATCCTTGATCCGGCGTCGATGCGCGTGAGAGTGCGCATCGAAAGCTCAACGACGGCAGCCGCGAAGCACCTTTGCGGCTGCCGTTTTCATTTTCAGCGGTCGTAGGATGTAGTCGGCATCCGGAGAGATTCATGAGCAATGCAAACGTGACTTCCCGCGCTCTGGATTTCGATCTCTCCGATCTCAAGGCGCTGGGCCCCGAGTTCATTTCCCATCTGAACGCCGTCCGCGAGGCCTATCCGGTCTTCTGGAGCGACATTCAGAAGGGCTGGTTCGTCACGCGGTATGCCGACGTCGCCGAAGGTTTTTCCGGCAAGCTGCCGTTGTCCAACGTGCGGCTGGATAAGGTGGCGTTCGCGGCGATTCCGGAAAACGAGTGGGCGACGCGTATTCCGCTGCTCACGAGCGGCACGCCGACGTTTGCGAACATGACTGACCCGCCGTATCACAGCAAACTGCGTCGCCCCATGAACGCGGCGTTCGGTGCCGCCAGCATTCAGAAGTTGCAGACGTTCGTTAAGTCGCGCCTGCAGCAATTGCTCGACGATGCACAGTCGCGTGGTCGGTTCGAATTCATCGAAGCCATCGCGCGGCCGCTCACCGGCAGCGTCATCATGAAGCTCATGGGCATGCCGGACAACGTGCTCGACAACCTCGGCGACTGGGCCAACTCCATCGTCTCCGCCATCGGTACGCCGAATCCGAGCGTTGCGCTGTTGGAGGACGGCGAGCGCGCCATGCGCGAAATGGACACGGTCTTCATGGAAGAAATCGAGCGGCGCAAGACGCAACCGCAGGCTGACTTCCTCACCGTGCTGGCCGATGCATCCAGACCGGCCGATGGTTTGACGCATGCCGAGCTGTTGGGCACCTGCGTGAACACGCTGCTGGCAGGTCACGAGAGCACGGCCTCGACCATGGCGATGGGTGTCGCGGCTCTGGCGGAGCATCCGGATCAAGTGCGCTACATGCTGCAGCATCCCGAGCGTAAGGCGCAGACGGTGGAGGAACTGTCGCGCTTCGTGGCGATGTCGGCGAGTCAGACGCGTGTCGCCTTGGGCGACTTCGCGTGGCATGGCGCCAATATTCGCAAGGGCGATGTCGTCTATTTGTGGCAGGCTGCTGCGCACCGCGATCCGCGTGTGTTCAAGGATCCCGACACGCTCGACTTGTCGCGCGAGATCAAGGAGAACCTCGTGTTCGGCCGTGGCATCCATCACTGCGTGGGCCATTTCCTGGCGAAGCTGCAGTTGGCGGAATTCTTCCCGGCGATGTTCGAGCGCTTCGATGTTGAGGTGTTGGATCACCCACTCGATTACAGCGGTGGGTACGCGTTCCGCACGCTGTCCAAGCTGAACCTGCGAGTGAAGCCGGCGTCCGATCGACGCTCGGCGGCTTGAAGTTGGAAGCGGGCGCTCAGCACGCCCGTGGCCACCAGCAGGTTGTTTTTCAACAGCCTGCTAGGCTTCGAGCAGATGAGACTGCAGGCGCCGCACGGCGTCGGCATCGATGCCGAGGCCATTGCTCACGTACTTGTCCATCGTGCCGTGAATCTGCTGCACGGTTTCGAAGGCGGCGTCCAGATACTCTGGATACGCTTTGAGAAGCGGTGCGCGTGCTTCGCGCGTGGACTGCATCAA
>JBEVDW010000194.1:0-11634 GCA_040513115.1 Steroidobacteraceae bacterium
TCGGGCGTGAACGCGTAGTCCAGTGCAGCACGCCAGGTCCACTTCTCGAACCCGCGCTTGTCCGGTCCCGGCGCAGGGAAGCCGAAGAATTCGAGGTCGACGAACTTCTGGTCTTCATCGGTATAGCGCCCGCCGAGCGTCAGTTTCGTCTTTGGCAGCACTTCCATGCTTCCTTGGGCGTACCCGGACCACGATTCCGTCTTCTGCTTACCCTGGATCGCGAACTGGCCGAAGACCGGCACGGCATCGTTCGGATTCGGATCGAACGCGAGTCCTTCGAACACGGCGTCAACGTAGCCCGCCTTGTTCTGATAGAGATACAAGCCCGTTACCCAATCGACGGTCGAATCGTTCGGCGAGATCAACTGAAACTCTTGCGAGTACATGTCGGTCTCGATGGGAAGCTTGGCATCGACAACCTGCAGCGCGGTGGCATCGGCTTCAGCGTGATACTCGCCGCGAGAGTTGCGGTAAGCGGAGATGCTCACCAGCTGCGCAAAGCTCATGTCAAAGTCAGCGCGCAAGGAGACGCCGGTCTGGCGCACTTCCGTTCCCGGCTCTCCGATTCCATTGAGAACGATGTTGGCAGCCGAGTCGTACTTGTCCGGAGGCGGCAGAGTGCCATCGATACCCCGCACGCCCTGAGGGAGCGTGTACGCCACGTCGGCGTCGAGCTTCTGATAGTCCACAGCCAGTCGGAACGTCGCAGCGTCCGTGGGCTCGAAGAGCACTTTCGAACGCAGCGAGTAGCTCATGTACTTCTGCGTTTCCTTGTCGATCGTCACCAGATCGCCCCAGCCCTTGTCCTGCTTGTCGCCTTGGGCGGCGAAGTCGATGGCCAGCGAATCCGTGAGCCCGCCCGTCAGATAGAAACCGCCCGACATCGTGTCGTAGTTGCCATAGCCGACGGAGCCTTCGGCGCCCAACTCATGTTTCGGATCGCGTGTCACGAGCTGAATGACGCCGCCCGTTGCGTTGCGTCCGAACAGCGTGCCTTGCGGACCTTTCAGCACCTCGACGCGCTCGAGGTTGTTGAGGTTCATCTTGTTGGCGTAGGACGAGGCGATGTACACGCCGTCGACGTACGTGGCGACGGACGGCTCATCGTTGGGATTGCCGGCATTCGAACCGACGCCACGCAGGTACGGTGTGCCGGCACCGCCCGTCGTCACGTATGACAGTCCCGGCACTACGGTCGGCAGATCATAAGCAGCCGACAAACCTTTCTCAGCGAAGGTATCACCCGCAACCACGTTGACTGCGATCGGCACGTCCTGCAGGCGTTCGGCTTTGCGCTGCGCGGTGACCACGATTTCTTCGAGGCGATTCGTCGGCTGCGGCTCGTTGCCTTGCGCGAGCACTGGCGTCGAGAGCAAGCAAACCACCGCTCCGCCCAGGGCACGAGAACGGAATGACCACCTTGTTTCTTTCATGTGCTGATCCTCGTAATTAGAGCGCCCGCGGGGAGCGCGCTCGTTGTAGTTGTGAGAGAACTTTGCGAGACACGCCCCGCTTCCCTTTTCGAACTCGACGGAACTGAGCAGCCAGTCAGGCGCGCAGGGTGCCTGCGTTGTTGGCATTGACCGGAATGCGCGATTCGGATGCCGCGCCGCGCTCGCGCAGAATCACGCCGCGCAGCACAGCGAAGTTCACGATGAACCAGGCGCCGAACACGCTGAGAGGTAGCCACAAACCGAACAGACCGGCCCACGAGAACGGCCCGGCGTGGAAGAAGAACAGCAGCTGGTCGGGCAGGAGGAGCACGACGACCAGCAGGTTGAAGTAGCCGAGCCACTTCGGAAAGATCGGATTCGGGCTCTTGTCGCAGAACGCAGCGACCGCGATGGACAGGGGCAACGCGTCGTACATGGACACGCCCCCTATGAATTGCAGCCAGGCCATGTCATTGAAGACGTAGGTGATCTCAGGCGGGCGATCTGGACGATACGCAGCCACCAACCACCAGATGGCCGGATAGAACGTCAGCACCATGTTGCCCGCTCCGCCGAGCAACGCGGAACCCGACAACACACCGAAGCCACCTTCGACGCGCGACAGGAAGTAGCTCACCACGGCTGCGAACGGGATGAAGATCAGCGCCGCCCACATGACGATGACCATGCCGATGCGGATGCGCGTGTAGTCCTGCTGGAACAAGGCCGCGACCGCATCGAGGCTGGTCGATGGCGAAGGCGGCGGCAGGAAGCCTGCGATGATCCACCAACCAAGGAGAAGACTGACCATGTATGCGAGGCCGCAGTAGGCCCCAAACATCTGAATGCTCGAGCGCGATGCAGAATTCATGTGCTTCCCCCTATGTTGTTGCGAAGTCGCTCACCCGGTGCGTGCCGGGCGGTGACAGATGCGTCTGGCCGTTACGAGCTCATGCAGGATCTATTTCGTTGCAGATGAAGCGAGTGCCGTACGGTGGCATCCAGCGGGTTGGCTCTTGCTGATGTCCCCGGTGCGTCATGACCTCAGCGGAGCTGCAGTACAGCAGCGCGCCAAGGGTCGTCCGCACCGATATAGTATGACTGACCTACTGTAGTATGACTACCCTAAAAGCAACAATGAATGAGTGACCTATGCTCGGCGGGCCGGCCAGGTGTTGTTTTTGAGTCCACACGGCACTGGGGTTGCGGGTTGAGTCAGTGCAAATCCGTTACACCGGTCAGATCACCCCGCGTGTATCCCGAGAATTTCATGAGCATCCCATTGGGATGGGGCTCGTACCGTGGGGGCAGGGTGGATGCACACTTTCACAGGATGACGAGCAATCCTTGATGCGCTCCGGCTTCGGGCGAAGCTGTGCGATTAAGCAGCCAGCCGTTCTATGTACCGACGCGGGCTGCCTCTGCCGCGCGAATCTTGTCTTCGACCTGTCGCTGGAACATCAACATCCACTGCAGCGGCATCTGGCACCAGTCCAGCAGCGCGGGCTCGGTCGCTTGATACATCGTGCTCGCGGACAGCGCGCTCATCAGGACCTTCGCGCAGCTCAATACATCGAAGTACTTGAGACGATATTCGCTCACGTCGTTACCTGAGAGCTCGCGATACAGCTTGATGGCAGCTTCGCGATCGATGGCGCCCGTACAGCATTGCAGGAAGAACGAGACATCTTCAGCGGGATCACCCACGCGAGGCACTTCCCAATCGAGCACCGCCTGTACTTGATTGCCATCGACCAGGATGTTGTGTGGGCCGTAGTCGTTGTGCAGTACGCAGATCCTGCCTTCATCCGTGGGGACGTTGCCTTCGAGCCAGTCGAAGATGCGTACGAATGCCGGTGAAGCGGGCGCACGATCCATCCAGATCTGATGCCGCCAGACGCGGATTTCCTGCAAGGTATTCTCGGGGAGTCGACGGTAAGGTAGCCAGGTCCCGAGCTTCGTCTTTGCTGCGCGCTCGTCCAACGGCGTGTTGTGAATGCGCGCGAGGGTGTCGATGAAGGAGCGCGTGAGCTCGGGCGGAAACTGGCTCGAGCTGCCCATGGCATCGCCCGTGTTGCGACCGGTGGCACGTCGCGACACCATGAAGCGGCGGCCCCACCTCTTCGCGTCGGATTCCAGCCACAGTGGCTCGGCGATCGGAATGCCGCGCTCCCACATCAGGCGCACGATCTCGTACTCCTCGGTGATCTCGCTCGCCGTCATGCGGACGAACCGATCGTGCTTCTCGGCGCGGATGACCATGCCTTCGAGCTCGCCCGTTGCCAGCTTTGCATCCACGAGAATGGTTTCTTTCTGGAAACCGCCCACGAGACGTTGAAACTTGGCGACGCACTGATATTTTCCAGGCGCGCGCTGTAGCAGCCAACGCTCGAACAGCTCGTGCGTCAGCTGCACGACGGTGTGCTTGTTCTCCGGCATCTCAGGCGAACGCAAGTTCGCAGCGTAGAACCGCTCTTCCAGCGCATTGATGGCAGCTGTGTATTTGTGATCGCCCGCAGCGATTGCGATTGGCGTCAGATCGCGCAAGCAAGCCATGGCAGCCCCAATGCGCACTTGCGTGGCATCGAACGCGAGATCCTGCGGCAACTCGGGCGACAGCGCATCAAGGGCTGCTTGCAAGCGGCTGTGATCCAATCCTGCCTTGCTCAGGAGAGCGACCGATGCTTCCTTCGCGAGCGCTGCCATGTCGCGATACAGCCCGTGATGCAGCGACACGTCCTGTCGCAGCAACACGTGTGCGACGACCATGTCGACCATGCGCACGACGTGCTGCAGGTCCGCACGTCCATTCAGATCCATCTCGCCGAGCGCCGTTCTCACACCGCGCAACATGCGATCGGTTGGCGGTAGCAGCAGTGCGGTTTGCGGCGCGCCGTGTGCCGCGGGATCGCTTCGTTCTGTCATCGGGAATTCTTCAGATGAGCCAGTAGAGTCTCGCAGCCGTCGAGATACATGTAGGGACCGAAGACGTGGCCCGCGAGCGCGAACTTCACCTCGTCGGGCATGACGGAATCGAACAATGCATGTGCGTCCACACAGCCGATGCCGTTGCGCGTCTTGGACCACAAGTCGAAGAAGAACTCGGCCTCGACACAAGGCTCGACGCCGCCAGCGGAGCGGTAGATTTCCATGAACTCAGGCCAGCCCATGATCTTCTCGACGAACTGGCGTACGAACCGCAGGTCTTGCGTGGGGTCGCCCAACACCGAGAACTCCCAGTCCAATAACGCCGTGACATGGCCGTTCTCATCGAACATCAAATTGTGGAAGCCCACATCGCCGTGCACGATCTTGGCGGGACGGGAATACAGCGCGCGAGGAATGTTCCGCCGCAGCCAAACGAGCGGCAGCTCCTGCAACGGAAAGGGCTCTGGCTTTCTTTCATTGAACAGCGCGATCCAGTTGTCGATATCGCGCTCCATCAACTCGCCCGCACTGCGCGTGGCGAGCTCGGGCGCGTATCCGAGCTCTGCTGGACTGTAGGCGTGCAGGTTGCCGAGCACTTGCGCCAGCTCGCGGCACGCGTGATGCGCGCGCTTCGGATCTGCGGCCCAACTCGCAGCATCGCTCGTACCGGCGACGCGTTCGCTGACGATGAAACAGCCACCGAACAGCGTGCGATCCGTTTCCAGCCACAATGGCTTGGCCACCGGAAACTGCCGTGCATGCAACTGCTGCAAGAGCGGGAATTCGTTGACGACGCTCTTGTTGATGAACGGCACCGGCATGTCCTTGCGGATGACGAGATTCTTCTGGGTGCCCGCACAGTGATCGTGCAGGGTGAAGAACACGGTCTGTTTCGAGAAGCCGCCGGCGATCGGGCGCACGTTCGTCGCGCTGACTTCGGTGCGTTCGAACAGTTTGCGCAGGTACGTGGTGAGCGAGGAGTCGGTGATCTCCGGCCATTCACTCACACTCGCTGTCGGCGGCGACTCGATTCTGCCGCCGCGGTACACGACCGCGCTGCCGTGAGCGATATCCGTATCCTGCGACAGATAAAACCCCTTCTCCAACTCGACCATCCGCTCCAAGGCACTCACGCCTTCTGCGCTGCGTGCAGCGTCATCGAGCAACGCAGGCAGGCGTTGCGAGATCGAGCGCTCCAGGTGGACCCGACGTTGCTCCAATTCATCGAGAGTCGCATCGTCTGGCGGAGGCTCGAGCGCACCCAGTTCCGTGCGGCCTGCGGCGGTTTGCAGCAACTGTCGCAGGCCTTCCTCGCGACGAGAGATCCGCGCCGAAACGGAGGTCAGCAACCGCGTGATCTGATCGAAGCGAATGCGGATCGCATCGTCCTTCAGTTGCGGCAGTATCTCGGTCCGCAGCGATTTGATCGCAGCATCCAGAACGCGACCGGCGCTCGCATCCGTCATGGGCTCACACCGCTTTGCCGTGCCAGGCGTTGACGTAGTCGGTCCAGATCACGTCCTGGCAGTCGCCGTGGCCGACGCGATCGCCCATCGTCCAGCGGATCAGCGAAATGTTCGACTGAATGTTCGGCCACACGGCCCATGGACACGATGCAGTGAGCTGCCCCTGCAGGACGGTCTCACGACCGTCTTCTTCGGCGAGATGCAGCTTCAACTTGCGCGGCAACAATGTCTCCATGTCGCGATCGATCTGCTTCTGCGCGCTCACGATGCGAGTGATGCGTCCAGCGCGCGCGATCCAGCCTCCATTGAGTGCGCGTTCGGGCGGAATGGCGAACGCGCCGCTGGCCTGCGGACAGCTTCCCGCGTGGTCCATCAAGTTGCAGTTGAAGATGAAGTCTTCGCCGAACCAGCCTGTCATCCATGACACGGGCGGCATCGGCATGGGGCTTTCAGGCCGCAGCTTGGCCCAGGAACGGTCGCGCACCGTGTAGCAATTCACGTCGTAACTCGTGCCGCGCAGAACCAGCTTGCCCTTCGCGCGCATGCCTTGTTCGAAGTGACCGCCCGTGCCGAACATGACTGCGGGCGTGACGGCCGTGAAATCCAACTCGGCCGCATTGCCGCGAGCGTCGTCCTTGTAGCTCATGTGCAAGTGCTTCAGCGGCTCGAGGACTTTGACGCTGTAGCTGTTCTCGAGCCGCACCTCGTGCAAATCGTTCTGCAGCACCTTGTCGCTCAAGAAGGCGCGCATGTCGAACAGCTCCGCCGCGATGGAAAAGCGCTTGATGCCGCGCCAGGCCATCAACCCTCCGGTGACCACACCCAGATTGGGGTGATGCCAGATGTAACCGAGCGCGTGGATGTTGTGCTCCGGAATGTTGAAGCCGAGATACTGCGTTTCTGTGAGCGAGTCGCCCTGTACCGCACGGTTCTGCTCCGGGTGAAGCAGGTCGTCGACTGCGGTGGCGACGCTCAATCCCTGATTCGTGTCGAGAAAAAATGGTTTGTCGCTCATGGTCACTTCCTCAAGAGCGCGTCATCGACGCGGAGCCGTTACGGCTCAGTTTTCCAACAGTTTCCACAATGGCCGCAACAGCGGCTCCTGCGCTGCCG
Source organism: Steroidobacteraceae bacterium (assembly GCA_040513115.1). Classification (GTDB taxonomy): domain Bacteria; phylum Pseudomonadota; class Gammaproteobacteria; order Steroidobacterales; family Steroidobacteraceae; genus DATELY01. The sequence goes on from JBEVDW010000194.1 coordinate 6,941, forward strand.
CCATCTCTGGCGTCATGTTGCGTTGAAGCGCGCTGACGGCAACGACGATCATGTAAGCGGCGAATTTCTTGAAGTACTGGAAATCCTGCATGGGACGTCCGCCCGCCCGCCGGTACAGCGCAATCCACTCTGCGTCAGTCGGAGGCTGCAGCGCGCCGCTGTCCTTCGGTGCGGCGAACAGTTCATTGCCGACACATTGCAGCGCGATATCGGCCTCTGCGCGCCCCAAAGCCGACATCTCCCAGTCGACGATGGCAACGAGCCGTCGTTCGTGGAACAGGTAGTTGTGCAAGGTCGAATCGCCGTGCATCAGCTCGGGCTCGCCATTCGGCGCGTGATCCAGAAGCCAGCGATGGATCGGCACCAGGCGCTCGTACTGCGGCACGCGCACCCACTCCCAGGTCTTCCAATACCAATTCACGCAGCGGCGCATGGGGGAATCGCCGGGCGCGTTCATCTGGAAGCTCTCCAGCCCGCGCCCCTTGATATCGGCTGTGTGGATCTTGACCAGCGCACTCATCGTTTCGTCGATCATGCGAGCTCGATCGGCGCTCGATGCCTCCGCCAATGGACCGCGCATGAATGCGGACGGATGCGGCGCCACGCCAGGACAAAACTCCATCACATAACCCGGCACGCCGAGCCACTCGCCCTGTGCGTCCAGCCATAACGGACGCGGCACGGGAACGCCGGTGCCCTGCAACGCACGTTGCACCGTGAACTGGCGTACGAGGTCGTATTCGAAGAACAGGCGCTGGTCGCTGCCCGGGGCGTGTCGCAATACCAGGTCGCGAGTGACGGGACCGCTGTCCGCATCGTAGGTTGCCGAGAAGAGAATCAATCCGCTCGAGGCACCGACGCCGCCGGATCCACGGACGTTCTCGATCGTCACCTGGCCGGTGACATCAGGCTGATTCTCGATGAACCGTCGAACATGCTCGGCGCCGACTTGCTTGACGACTGCCTTGCCGGTGCTGATGACCCGGTCCACCATCGACTCCACACCGATGGTTGCGCCTCCCCGATCCGAATCCCCCGTCGACATACGCTGCCTCCATCCAAGCTGCCTCCGCACCGACTGGTCTGCGCCAGACGGTCACTGTTAGCATGCTCATAGTATGAGCATACTATGCGGACTCCAGGTCGGTGCAATCAATCATGTCCAAGAATTCTGAGCAGGTGGAAGCGCGAGTCAGCGATGTGTCATCGAGTACCATAGCCGCCACTCAGCAGCCAAAGAAAACCAAGGCAGGCGGCGTGCGGCAGACCAATCAACAGCGCGTGCTGGAAATGAGCGCGGAGCTCTTCAACCGCTATGGCATCGAAGCAGTGTCAGTCAGCCAGATTGCGGAGGCGCTGAAGATCAGCCCGGGCAATCTCACGTACCACTACAAGAAGAAGGCCGATCTGCTCGCGGACCACATCAGCGCGTTCGAGGAACGTCTGCGAGATGCCATCGAGCAGCTTCCGGTCCTGGCCGACGCCCGGACTTTCAGCGATGCGTACATGGACCTGCTGCAGCTCACGATGCACTTCCGGTTCCTGTTCATCGGCGCGAACTACATCATCCAGAACGATCTGGTGCCCATCGCCCGCTACGAGAAGCTCATCGAAGTGGTGAAGCGGGCGCATGTCCGACAGATCAAGCGCCTGGTCGCAGAGGGCTACATGAAGCCCATTGAGAAGCCTTACAGCATGGAAGCGCTGATCGACGGCATCTGGTGGCAATGGCTCGGTTGGCTGATCGCAATGCAGATCACTCCGGCCGCGAAGCGCGCGCCGGAGCGCAAGCTGCTGGCGGACGCGGTGCTACATATCTTCTTCATCAGCCATCACTACGTGGACCCGGATTTCTTTCGTGAAGTGCAGATGGAGCTCAAAAAAATAGGCCGCGAAGCAAGTTCGCGGCCCGAATAAACAGTCGTCCCCCCAGCGCCGATCAGTGTTTGGGCGTGGGGCTCTGGGAAGCGTAGGAGGTGTGCGAGGCGTCGCGCTTCTTCGGGAAGGGCAGGAACCCGTTGGTTTCCGCGATCACCTTCTGATACTCGGGGCGTACGCCCATGTACTTGTCCTGGAAGGCTTTGCCCAGCACGCCGGTCAGCATGATCGTGTTGACCACGGGGCCGATGACGGTCCACCAGATGTCGGAGTTGCCGGCGACAGCCACGATCCAGATGCCCCACCACACCATCGTGTTGCCGAAGTAGTTGGGATGACGGGTGTTCGTCCAGACGCCGGTGCGCAGATAGCGGCCTTTGTTTGTCTTGTCTGCCTTGAACGCGTGCAGCTGACCGTCGGCGACCGTCTCGTAGTAGTAGCCGATGCCGAACACCAGGATTCCGAGGAATGCGAGCCAGCCGAGAGGTGCGCCAGCGGCTTGATTCCCGAGTACACCCCACACCGCAGGGATGCCGATGATGGCGATCACGATCGCCTGCGGTTCCATCACGACGAAGAAGCTCTTCCACCAGTAACCGGGCTTGTATTTTTCAACGAATCCCAGGTAGCGCTGATCGCCACCGGTCGTCTTGCGGTATCCCACCCAGCGGGCGGACAAGTAGTAACCCAGCCGGCAGCCGTGGAGCGACGCCATCACCAGCAGTGCCGCAGCGGTCGCTGAGGTGGGCTGCGTGACGAGATAGGCGATCCACACCGGCGTGGCGTAACCAAAGCCGTAGTAGCCATCCATCATCGAGTGATTGCCTTGAAACAATCCGATGACCCAGATGACGGTGACGATGACGAACGTCCACGCCGTGCACAGCCAGAACACGCCCCATGGCGAGCTCAGGTCGAAGCCCAGGCTGCTAAGCAGATCGATCATTTTTATAGTCCTGTGATGAGGGGAATGACGAATCGATCCGCGCGCATCAGGCGCGCAGATCGGGCTTCCAATGAAACTGCGGCAGGGCCGGCAACAGCAAGCCCGGCGCTGCAGCGACCACTGCGGGAATCGCCTGGACCAGGGTGACTACGGTCATGGTGTATCCGGGCGGCGTGGGCTCGTCCGGCCTGATGTAGATATTGTCCTTATACGATGCCATCGACGCGATCGAAATGCGCAGGGAAGGACGCCCTTCGATCTCGATCGTCCAGAAATCATTGGCGAGTGCCGTCGCCGGCCGCATGACATCGCCCAGGTACCAATACACTTCCGTCGTATAGAACGGCTTGCCGTTGGCGTAAGCGGTCCACGCATACGACACCGTGCCGACGGTGCCTGCTTCGATCGTCTTGGACGGAGTCTTGATCGCCACCGGCGCCGTCTGCAGCTGTGACTTGCGGTCGATACGATCGAGCTTCACGCCGAGCCGATCGGCCGCGAACTGAATGGGCTGACGCAGATAGTTCTCCGCCAGCATCGCAACCGCAACATTCTTCTCCGCCACTTCTTTCTGCGAGCCGAAGCCGAACATGTTCAGCGTGTCGAGCGCACCCGCCAACGGCTCGGCGTTGAAGAACTCCTGGAACTTGATGTGCGTGATGTCGTTGCTCAGGCCCGTCGCCAGCAACGCCATGCGCTCATTGAAGAAGCCCGGGGTGATGCCGGAGCCGTGCAGCGTGGCGCGACCCTTTTCAGCCGCCTGTTTGAACCGCGCTTCGATCTCGGGACCGCGCGTTTTCAAGTAGTGGTACGGCAGCATCGTAATGACGTTCTTGCCGGACTCGAGCAGCTGCAGGATCTCGTTGTCTGCGCGCCAGTCGCCGAAGTCACGGCCGGTGTAGAGCACGCAATCGACGTCGTTGTCGAGAAACGCCTTGAAGTCGGTGGTGACTTTGACGCCGATGTTGCCGATGCCGGCAAGCTCACCCGCGTCCTTGCCGTTCTTGCTCGGCGAGTAGGCCAGGACGGCCACGAGCTGGGTTTCGGGCAGGCGCTGGATTTCACGAATGGCGCCAAGTCCCAGGCCTCCTGGACCTGCGACGGCAACGCGGTAGGGAGCTCTCACGAGTCTTTCTCCTTGCAGGTGCGGAAGGGTGTGCCGTCGAGTGGCGAAAGCTGGGCACACGAAATTAGTGCGGTTATACTAACCAGAGCCGAGCGGACCGGTCAATCGGTGCGCGCTGCTGCAGCGCGCGGCATGGCAACATCGGTACAAGCAAATCGCGGTGACAAGAAGGCGGGGGTGAGACATGGCAAAAGCACACGATGTAGTCGTGATCGGTGCGGGTTCCAACTCCATGACAGCGGCGGCCTACCTCGCGAAGGCCGGCAAGGACGTGCTGGTACTCGAGAAGAACAGGATGGTGGGCGGTGGCGTCGTGTCCGTCGAAGTGGCGCCGGGATTCATTCACGATCCGCACGCCGCCGGCTTGATTCCGTGCAGCGTCAATCCAGCCATTTCGAAGGATGAGCTGGGGCTGTGCACGAGGTTTGGCTTGAAACTCGCGGAATGGGACGCGTGCTTCACGACCCTGTTCGAAGATGGGACCGTGCTCGCGACATCCCGCGATATCGACAAGACCGCCGCGTCGATTGCCAAGTTCTCGACCAACGACGCCGAGCGCTATCGTGAATTCGCCACCCGCTGCGTGAAGCTGTCGACGTTGCTGAATGCGGGCGCATCGACGCCGCCGATGCCGTTCCACCGCTTCCTGGGCCTGCTCGAAAGCAATGAAGTGGGCTCTGAGCTCGCGCAGGGCATCTTCAACAGCGCGTACGACGTCATCTGCCAGAACTTCGAGTCGCTGGA
>JBEVDW010000195.1:0-18687 GCA_040513115.1 Steroidobacteraceae bacterium
CCAGAACAAGGATACGCTGCACACGCCAGCCTATCAGATGCGGCAGCACCTAATCGTTCACCCCCAGCCTTGCGCTGAAGGGTTCGAAGCGATGTGCCGATCACGTCAGCAAGATCCGTGCGATCGACCCGCAGAGTTGATGCGAGCTCATCAAGCACCTTGATAGGCAGGCCTCGACGGACTTCTTCGACGCTGACTCCGCCCCCTGGGTTGGTTAGTCGCTGTGTTCGAATACCGGCGACCGAACGCGCGCGGGTCAAGCGTTTGGGCGCAGCCTTCGTACTCGCTCGCTTACGCTTGTGAATCACACCTGCACCCGACTGCTACGACAGTTGGCGTAAGTTAGACGCCACATGACGCCATCGTTCAAAATTCTGCGGCCGGGAGCTGGCGCGTCAAAGCGCGCTATCCGTCAGGGGCTCGTCGACGCCACACCCGTGCACGCCACTTCTCACGGAACGGCGAACAGCGGCTCAGCTCACGACACTCATGTTTCAACACTCGACGTAGCGGAGCTGAACTAGCCAGTCTTTCAGCCAACTGTTGACTGCGCTCGGCGTCCCTCACGCGGGACTTACTCACTCGGGCAACTACAATGAATTCGTCCGCATGGTTCCGTATCGTGAAACTCGCGGTAGCGATGGGCTCTCCCCCACTTACGTGTGGCGCGAAGAGAATGCAGAGTCCGTAACATTAGACACGCGTTCCAGCATCAATGAAGATGAGTGCGCTTGAACCGCACGTCACGTACCTGGAAAAGGGTCGTGCGGTGGGCCCAATGACTGCGAGGAGATGTGCCCAGGTGAATACGCTGCTGTCAGAAGAGCAAGCCGCACTGGAGGATCAATGCCTCAAGCTGCTGCGCAATGAATGGCCGTTAGAGAAGGCGATCAAGGTGCTGGGTCCTCGAGGCCCGCGGCATTCGCCGGAACTCTGGAAGACGCTGGTCGATGCGGGCTGGCTGGGCTTTCCGTTCTCCTCGGAGTTAGGCGGCGCCGACGGCGAGCTGACGGATTTGGGGGTCATCTATCGCGCCGCTGGTGAATGTGTCGTGCCATCGACGTATTACAGCTGCATGTTCGGCGGCCTTCTGGTCGACGCCCTGGCGACCGCTGCTCAGAAGCAGGAGCTGCTGGCGCCGATGATCGCAGGTGAACACCTGATCACCAGTGCGTACGCCGAGCCGCACGCGGCAGAGCTGCCGGGGCTATTCACAGCTGCAGCAACGCGCGTGGGTGAGTCGTGGGTGCTGAACGGCACCAAGTCCTTCGTGGCCGACCTCGGCTCTGCCGACATCGTCCTGGTCCTCGCGAGAATTCACCAGATCAGCGATAGCGCGGGCTGGGGGCTGTTCGCGATCCGCAAGGACGAGCTGCGTGAGCGCGTGCGGCAAACGGATGCCTTCGGTGCCACGCCGCTGTGGGAGATCCAGCTGGAAAAATTGAAACTGCCATTGGATGCGCTGGTCGGTGGTCTCGAAGCCGCGTCGAACACACGCGAAGTGTTTGAAGACGTGGTGCAGAAGGCCACTGCTTTGCAGTGCATGGAAATGGCCGGCGGCATCGCAGGCATCCTCCGGTTTACCGTGGACTATGTGAAGGAGCGTCAGCAGTTCGGTAAACCGATAGGAACCAAGCAGGCGGTCCAGCACCTGCTTGCCAACATCTCCATGAGTCTCGACGGTGTTCGGGTCGCTGCGCTGAAGGCTCTGTTCCTTGCTGCCCAACGTCGCAAGGAAGCCGGGCGGGCGGTATCGCTGGCCAAGGTGGCGTTGGGCGAAGCGTATGTGAACGCCACGATCACATGCGGCCAGCTTTGGGGCGCGATGGGCTATTCCCGTGAGACCGGCCTATATCTTTGGGTCGAGCGCGCCAAGGTGACCGATGTGTGGCTGGGCACTCGCTCCAGCCACCTGAAGAAGCTCGCCAACTATATGGAGCTCGCACGATGAACTTCGATTGGACCGCAGAGGAACTCGCCTTCGCTGCCGCAGTGCGCCGCTTCCTAAGTGACAACCTGCCCGGGAGCCTGACCGCCGACCTGCAGGAAGGCGAGGCCAAGGAGAAGGAAGTCTGGACGCAGGAAGGCCGCGACTTCGAGCACAAGATGTTCGAGAAGGGTTGGGCGGTTCTGGATCTGCCGCCCGAATACGGCCAGCCGTCACTCAACGCAATGCAGCGCTACTTGTTGCTCTGCGAGCTCGACTACTCGAACGCGCCAAAGTTTACCCGTGCCACCACCGTTTCCGTCATTCCCACGCTGGCCCGCATGGGCACCGATGAGAACAAAGCGATGTGGATGGACAAGCTGGCGGCGGCGGACGTGACCATCTCTATCGGTTACTCCGAACCTTCAGCCGGAAGCGACCTCGCTGCCCTTCGCACCACCGCACGTCTCGACGGGGATGAATGGGTGATCAACGGACAGAAGACCTGGAACAGTCGCGGCAGCACCTCCTCGCACATCTGGCTGCTGGCCAGGACGGGCGAGCCCGGCGGACGGCACAAAGGTCTGTCGATGTTCATCGTGCCGCTCAACGCGCCGGGCGTGCAGATCAACGATATCCGCAGCTGGGGTGACCACGCATTCGCCGATGTGTTCTTCTCGGACGTACGTGTTCCGGCAAGCCACGTGATCGGTCAGGTTGGCAACGGCTGGGCTATGGCCATGGGCGCAGTGGGCGGCGAGCGCATGTTCGGCGGCTTCGCCAATGGACTGCGCAAGATCTTCGATGAGCTGCTGGAATATTGCCGCACGAACTCCTTCGAGGGCGAGGTGCTGGCGACGCGGCCGGAAGTCGCCATGGGCCTCACGCGTCTGGCGGTGGATATCGAACTCGCCGATCTGATTAGTCTCGACATCTGCAGTCGGGTCGACGCTGGCGAACAGCCGGACAGCGAGGCGCTTGGCCTCAAGATCTTCACCTCCGAGCTACGCACACGAATTGCGGATTTCGCCATGCAGGTGCTGGGCATTCCCGGTCTCCTCACATTCAAGGAAGCCACAGCCCCCGTGAACGGCGACATGGAGTTGCTCTATCGCCGCTCGCCACCTGCCCGCCTGGGAATGGGCGCGAACGAAATCCTGCGCGACGTGATCGCACAGCGCGGGCTCGGCCTGCCGCGCGGCTAGCTGAGACGCTGTGCTGAGCGTTTGGCGGCCGCCGCGGCACCGCCACACCAGTGCTCGACGACTTGAAGGTAACCGACTCGAAGATCATTCGTACTTGATGGTCCGTTGCGCCAAGCCCGCAACGCACTGAACGGGAGACATCATGAGCTGGCCGAACATCAGGTTCGACTATTCAGGCGTAAGCGTGCTGATCACCGGCGGAACGGGCGGTTTGGGCGCTGCGATTGCCAGCTCGTTTCTCGAGTCGGGAGCAACCGTTGCCGTGACGGGAACACGGCCCAGCGCATCGGAGTACGACGAGGACCTACGCGGGTACCGATACCTGCAACTCGATGTCGAAGATCGCAGTCACATCGATCGTGTGGCCGCGCAGATCGATCGGCTGGACATCGTGATCAACAGCGCGGGCGTGGCGATGTTCGCGCTCGGGCTCGACGAGGCCGATCCCGATGTATTCGAGCGTGCCATCGCGATGCACCTCAGCAGCGTTCAGAGACTAGCGACGAGACTTGCGCCTCTACTCAGCGGCAGTCGCCTGGCTGGCGGTGCGTCCATCGTCAACATGGCGTCCATGAGCTCGTTCTTCGGCATGGACTTGCTGCCTGCTTACGGCACAGCGAAGACTGGCCTGCTTGGACTGACTCGCGCCCTCGCCGTGCGTTGGGCTTCGCAGAATATTCGTGTAAATGCAGTGGCCGCGGGATTGACGCGCAGCCGGATGACTGAGCCATTGCTCGCAAACTCAGAACTCAGCTCGAGCCTGCTATCGCGTGTGCCATTGGGACGACATGGTGAGCCCCTGGATGTCGCGGGCGCGACATTGTTCTTGTGCAGCGCCGCTGCTTCGTGGATCACCGGCCAGACACTGCCGGTGGACGGAGGCTTCACGGTTGCTGGGTAATTGCCGGTATAAATGACTGAATCCAGTCAGAGCTCGAGGGCCCCTGCATGTCAGCCGACGCAGCCAAAGAGATACGGGTCACCGATTTCGCACACCCTCTGCTCAGTGACATCGAGAAGCAGGCCATTGCTGGCGCCCCCTCTGTCACATTGAGTGAAGCAGCAATCCTCGGCGCCGCGCGTGCAGCGACGGGTCTCTCCGATTTTGGGCGCGACGACTTCCGCGAGCGACTGGCCGTCTGGCTGCAGAGCTTCAACGACGATGCGGGCCTGGGACCGCTCGGTCGCGCCATGGCATACGAATCCATGGTTCGCTTCGCGGCCAATCGCTTGCGTATCGAAGATCTCGTCAAGCGTCATCCAGACATTCTCGACATCGAGCTGCCGCGTCCGATCATCGTGTCCGGCTTGCCGCGCTCGGGTACGACCCATCTTGTGAATCTACTGGCAACGCATCCTGACTTGCGCTCCATGCAGCTGTGGGAATCGAACGAGCCCGTGCCGCAGCGGGATGAGATGAACTGGGAATCTTCCGACCGCAATCCGCGCTATCGACGCAGCAACGAAATCTGGCACGTGTGGAACAACGTGATGGAACACTGGTCCGCCATGCACGAGTGGGCCCCAGGCCACGTACATGAAGAAGTCGAGCTGCACTGCTTCGACTTTTCTTCGTACTACATCGACTGGATGACCCGCGCGCCGCGGTGGGACCAATACTACTTCGAGCATGATCAGACTCCGCATTACGCGTACGCGCGCAAAGTGATGCAGGCCATGACATGGCTGCATGGACCTCGCCGCTGGGTGATGAAGTCGCCGCAGAACATGGAGAACCTCCCTGCCCTGTTCAACGTGTATCCCGACGCAATGGTCGTGATCACGCACCGCGATCCCGTTGCCGTATTGCAATCGGCCATCACGTTGATGGCGTATGCAGATCGCTTGCGTCGTTCCACCATCGATCTGCCACAGCTCGTCGAGTACTGGTTCGATCGGATCGAGCGTCTGATGCGTGTCTGCGTCCTGGATCGAGACACGCTACCGGAGGGACAGGTGATGGACGTGATGTTCCACGACTACATGGCCGACGAACGTGGCACGCATGCTCGCGTTTGCGAAACGGCGGGACTGCCGCTCACTCCAGATGCCGAACAGCGCCTCGATCAGTATCTGCAGGCGAATCCCCGCGGACGGCTGGGTCGCGTGATCTACGATCTCAAAGGCAACTTCGACGTAGACATTGCGTCGCTGCGGCGTCGCTTCCAGTTCTATTACGACCGCTTCCCTGTCGCACGGGAGCGTACGCTGGGAGAGTGACGATGAGCGAAAAGACCACGCCACTGCTGGTTGGATGTGCGTTGGCCATCCTTCCCGCCGTGAGTCTCGCAGCAGACGATACAGGAGGCAGCATGCCGCAACCCGCCGAGACCGCCGCCGTGAGCTTGCCTGCCTGGGAGTCCTTCGCCGATGAACTGAAGGGACTGGGTCAGGCGATGATGCTGAAGCTGCCCGAACGACTGCGTGACGATCCGCAGACGCAGCAGGAAGCGGGCCGCTTGTTACTGGGCGCACTGGCCGCTCGTACGCTCGATGCGCTCGCCAGCGATGGCGACCATCCACTCTTTCTGCCCTGGATCGGGGCCACGCTGAATGTTCTGCAGCCCAACGTGGACACGATCTACAAGAAGGCTGTCATCACACCGGGAGGCACATATCGCATACGAGGCGATCGCGGATCGCTACGCATCTTCAAGATGGCACAGGTGTATACCTTTCCGGAAGAAACCGGCAAGGTGAATCCCGGTATCGGCGTGCTGACCTTCAACGACTTCAACACGCTTCGTGTCGATAGCAACGGCCGTTTCGATGTCATCTTGAGTCCTTCCAAGCCGAAGGGTCACACAGGCGATTGGTGGGAGCTGAACCCTCGCGCTCACGGGTTGCTGCTCCGCCTCGTCGCCTATGACTGGTCCACTGAGCGCGATCCGAGACTCGCAATCGAACGCCTGGACGCACCGGTCACGCGACCGCGACCGTCTGCCGACGATCTCGAGCAACGCCTCCGCAGCTTGGCGCTGTTGACGGGTAATACGGCGCTCATACTCGCCGATCATGTGGAGGGCTTGCGCCGCGAGGGCACTATCAATGCTCTCAAAGAATGGAACGTGGGTGGCGCAACGCTTTCGAAGGTGGGCGGGCTCGTCGGGCAGTTCTACTACGAAGGGGCTTACGAACTCGCGGCCGAAGAAGCGTTGATCTTCGAAACCAAAGTCCCGGAAAAATGCCACTACTGGTCCGTCATCCTGACCAATGATCTGTACGAGACTACTGATTGGTACAACCAGCACAGCAGCATCAATGGCGCTCAAGCGCACATCGACAGTGACGGCATGTTCCGTGTGGTCATCTCTGCCGCGGATCCCGGCGTCCCCAATTGGCTGGACACCAGCGGTTATCCGACGGGAGCGTTGCAAGGTCGCTGGACGGACTGCAGCGAGAATCCGATTCCGAAGGTTCGTAAGGTGCCCATCGCGGAAATCCGCAATCACCTGCCCCGCGATACGCCCCAGGTCACTGCGGCACAACGCGAGCAGGTCATACGCGAACGACGCGCGCAACTGCAGTGGCGTGTGCTGTGGTAGCCGCGCTGACGCTGATGAGCCGCCGCCAGAAACCCTGCTGCCGATCGAGACGGAGAGGACATGATCACCCTAGTCTTGCTCTTGAAGCGAAAAGCCGGAACGACCAAAGCCGAGTTTCGCGACCACTACGAGAAATCTCATGTCATGCTCGCCAAGAAATACCTTGGACATCTCTATCATGATTTTCGGCGCGACTACGTGAACAAGGTGATCACCGTGACCGCCGCGGGTCACGACGTCACGGAATCCACCGATGGTCCGTACGACTGCATCACCAGCATCGTGTTCGAGGATCAGGCAGGAGTGGACGAGTTCTTTCGCATCACATCCACGCCGGGCATCAAGGAGCAGCTGGAGGCTGATGAAAAGATGTTCCTCGATGGCAAGGACCTGGCGCTGTACTTCTGTGAACCCGTGAGGACATGGACTGCCGCAGATATCAAAGTAGCAAAACCATAGTCGGATCCACCGGGAGAATCGCTCATGTCCATCGTCATCATCGCCCGCTGGTATCCACGCGCTGAGCGCCGTGATGAATTTTTGCGAGCCGTCGGCAACTTGAAGGACGCTCTGACGCCAGAGATGCTGGCTTCCTTCAGCGTGCTGCTGCCGACGATGTCTCGCGAAGGTGCCGTGGTGTTCATCGAAAAGTGGAACAGCGAAGAGGTCATGAACAAGCTCCGCTCCTCTCCCATCTTCCACGAAGCCATTCGCAAGATGAGTGCCTGCTGCGATCGGCCGCTCGAGATCGAGCATCTGAACACGGTCGGTGACGATGGCAACTTCTTCAGCCTGCGTCCGGTCGAGCGCGATCGATATCCTCCCGGAAAGGGTAACCCGCTCTACTATCCGGACCTGGGCCCGATGACGCCTCGATTTGTCTAGAGGTGTCACCGATCGCCTTCAGCTACAGGGACCCAGATGATGCTGTTCAACACCAACTCAGAATGGCATCAAGGGTGGAGAGTCGTCGTGGGCGCGGCCTTCGGCATGGGCACCAGCTACGGATTGTTGATGATGACCTCAGGCTTGTTCCTCAAGCCTATGCAGGAGGATTTTGGCTGGTCCCGGGCGGCGCTGAGTTTCTTGCCCATCATCAGTGTGATCTCCGCATTGATGTTGCCTTTGACGGGCTACCTGCTCGATCGCTTTGGCGCGCGCGTCATCGGCATCATCGGACTGCTTGCTTTGATCGCGGGCTATGTACTGATGGCCGTGGTGCCGCCGCACATCGTCATCTTCTATCTGGTCGTGGGCTTCATCGGCCTGACGGCATCCGCCACCGGTGGAATCAGCTGGACTCGCGGTGTCGCCACCTGGTTCGTTCACAGCCGTGGTGCCGCCTTCGGTCTGTCCATGTGTGGAACATCGATCATTTCTGCAGGAGTGATGCCATTCCTCAACTCAGTGATCGCGACGCATGGATGGCGAGCCGGCTTTGTCACGCTGGCAGCGATTACGTTGATCTTGGGTGTACCTCCCGTTTTGCTGTTCTTTCGAGAGCGCACGAAACCCGGACATCGCGACCACGCGACAGGTCCTGCTCATGCGCAACCAGGACTTCGCCTTGCCCTCGCAAGCCGCCGCTTCTGGCTGCTGTTCGGATGCTTTGCGCTGGTCAGCATACCCCTAGGCGGCTTCATGGTTCACCTCGTGCCGATCCTATCCGACAAAGGCATCGACTCCGGCACAGCGGCAATGGTCGGGTCCGTGTTCGCTTTGTCGATCGCGGTCGGACGAGTGGCAGCGGGTTTTCTTCTGGACCGTGTTTCGCCTCAGGCAGTGGCGGCGACGTGCTTCACTCTGCCCGTGATCGGCGTACTACTGCTGAACAACCTACAACCCGGCGTGGAACAGGCAGGCCTGATCGCCGCAATCTCTGGTGCGCTGATCGGCCTGGCTCAAGGAGCCGAAGGCGACTTCATCGCCTTTTTCACTGCCCGCTACTTTCCCCTGCATATGTACTCGCGAGTCTTCGGCCTGATAGCGATGGGCACCTATGCAATGATTTCGCTGGGCGGGCTGATGTTTGCGTCGTTGTATGACCTCTTCGGCCGTCATCAGATTGCCATGTTCATCGCCATTGGCTGCTACTCGTCGGCAGCGCTGTTGATACTGTTCGTTGAGAAAATCGAACCGTCGTCGCAGCCCTCCCATCGGCTCGAATCAATCGAAGACGGTGTGTCCTAGTGCATTGGAGTTGCCACGACGCTTGCCGTTGGTCAGCCTTACGATGCTTTATGAACTACGGCTGACGGCGGCGGCCCAATGAGATTCAGCCGTCGCATGTCATCCAGGTACTTGTGTATATAGGCCTCGGTCAAATGCGGCACGTCCGGCCCGATCGGAAGTCTCCGTACTGCGGCGATGAAGTGCTCGCAACCGAACTCGGGATCCTGTGCCGGGAATGGACGACTGAATTGATGGAGGATCGCAATCGACGAATGCTGGCGCTGTGCTTCGGTCAACGCGTGGAGCTTTTCCTCGCAGCGCTTGAGCCAGAGTGCATGCTCCACGCGCTCTACCCGGTAACCATCCGACTCGACCCAATCGACGATCGCGTCGAGCGAGATCCCATCGCCTGTGTGATGGTTGATGACGTTGTGAGTCCGGATCCCGCCATGCGGCTCAGCGCCGATGCCGATCATCGCACCCGCGATGAAGTCGACGGGCAGTCCGTCGTAATGCGCCTTCGCGCGGCCGCCGTTCGGGGCGGGCTCATAGAAAGAGACAGGCGCTAGCTCCGTCATGACGATGCTGTATAGCAGCCGCGTGATCATGTCGGACACATTGATCTGCCCGTGATAACGGGTGTGCGGCATGATCATGTCGCCACGGTAGATGTTGACGGGCAAGCTGAAGCGGCGACTCGCGGTGTGCAGCTGCACTTCGGTGGCCCATTTGCTCGCGCCGTAACCGTCCGCATAGCCATCTCCAAGCGTGAGGCTCTCCAGCAGCGGTGAATCCTCATCGGGCCGCCCGCGGGCATCCAAGCGGTAGGCGGCTGCCATCGACGAGACGAAATCGAAGCGCTTCATGCGCTTCGTCAACGCCAGCCGGATCAGCTCCGCCGAACCGGCCACGTTCGGCCCGAACAGATGCTCGTAACTCAGCACGTGGTTGACGAGCGCAGCCGGATGCACGATGTGATCGACCTCCTCCGCCAGTCGCTGCCAGGTCGTTGCAGTGACCCCCAAGCCGGGCTCCGCAATGTCACCAGCGAGCACTTCGAGATGCCGTGCAGCGAGCCCTCGATAGTGCTTCTCGAGCTTGGGATCCACACCCGAGAACACCTCATCGAGGCGCCGTCGTGCTGCGGCGTCGTTCGAAGCACGAACCAGACAGATGACCTTGCCGCCGACCGGCGCCAGTCTCTCCATCCAGCCCAGACACAGAAAGCGACCGAGGAAGCCGTTCGCGCCCGTGAGCAGCACCGTTTTTGTAGTCGCGAGCGTATCGACACTTGGCACAGCTTCGGACGAATCCAGGAAGCGCACGATGTCGAGATCGCGCGCCTGCAGGACCTTCGCACCTTGGCCATGAATCCTCGCGAAGGTCGGTCTCGTGGAACCACCCGCTTTGAGCTCGGCCTCAATCAACCGCGACCAGCGCCGCGGGTTCCCGGCGGGACTGATGATTGCGTTGACAGGGAGCTCGACGCCGAAGATGTCCTCCATGAACATCGAGAACGACACCGTGCCCAGCGAATCGCCACCCAGCTGTGCGAACGAGAGTGTGGTTTCCGGATCGATCCCCTCGATGCCGAGACTGGCCTCCAGCGCTTTAATGAGTTTCTGGTGCACACTCAGTGGAGAGTTGGGATCCTTGAGCGCCGCCAATTCATCTTGACGCCTGCGCTCCATCTCGATGTACATCGCTTCCAGGCGCTCGCCATATTTTTCCTTCAGCTTCGGACGCATGCGCTTGCGCACGCTGGACAGCAGGCCGTTCTCGACGGAGAACGCCTCCATCTCCACGATGAAGTCTCGCGGCACTTCGAACGTGCGCACGTGGGCGCTCTGCGCCACCTTCTGCATCTCGTCACGGATCAGCGCCTTGAGCTCGGCCTCGGTCGGATGAGGACCGATCAGCTTGGTCACCACATCCATGTCCGGCACCACGACGGCCAGCAGGTAGGCGCGCGCCGAGTTGCCGTAGATGTAGACCTGCTTCATGACGGCGCTGCCACCCTCGAAAGTCGCTGCCAGCGGCCCCACAGCAACGAACTCCGCCTGTGAAAGCTTGAGCACGTCGTTGCGCCGGTCGATGTAGACGATGTGATCGGGTCCATGCTCCTCCATGATGTCGCCAGTGATCACGTAACCGTCTTCGTCGAACAGCGCCGCCGTCGCTTCCGGCCGCTTGAAGAAACCGAGCGACTGCGTCTTCACCTTCACCAGCAGTTCACCGCGTGGATAAGGCTTGTCACTACGGTAGTAACCCAGCTCCGGAACGTCGCGCAATTTGTAGCCGATGACATGCGGGCGAATGATGCGCCAGTTCATCGTCGACATGATGCCGCCTTCCGTGGAGCCGTAGCCTTCGATCAGAAAGAAGTCGAAGCACTCGCTCATGAACTGTTTCACTTCCGGCGCGCACGGCGCGCTGCCGATCGAGCCGGCGCGCAGGCGATCGCCGAGGAAGCGCACGCCCATTTCTGCACGCACTTCGGCGTCTGCTTGCGACGGATCCATGCCCTCGCTGATCCGACGCAGCCTGTCGCTCAGATACTGCTGGTAAATCAGCTCGAAGATGCGCGGGAAGAACGACAGGAACGTGGGTCTCGCCAAGCGGATATCCTCGAACAGTGTCGACAGATCCGACTTGGCGGTGTAGTAGACCGTACCCCCCGCAGCCAGACCGTTGTAGATCTGATGGCGTCCGATGAAATGATTCATCGGCCCGAACGCCATGCCGACCGTTGGCACTTGCGGGGCGCCGAATCCCACCCAGCCGAAGTTTGCAGCACGCTCGGGAATCATGACGCCTTTGGGCGTGCCGGTGCTGCCGGAGGAATGAATCAACGCGGCCAGACGCTCGAGGCCTTTCGGGTGCGCGGGCAGCGGTGTCCAGCGGTGAGTGCGCCCCACCTCGATCAGATCGGAGAGCGTCGTGAGATGGATTGCAGTGCCGGCTTGCTTCATCTGCTCGCGCGCCGCCTCGAAGATCGCGCGCTCGGTCTCGATACGTGGATCGTAGTCGATCGCGACGACGCTGCGGATCGCGCCGTTCTTGAGCGCGAGTTCAGTCGCCATCGCGAGATCGCTGATCGTGGCTACCAGCGTTGCGGGCGCCGTATCACGCAGGATCGTCTCCAGGTGTGTTGCGCCGAGCGTCGTCTGTAATGGCACGGTGACCGCCTGCGCATAGGCCGTCGCCATATCGACCACGGTGAAATCGATGCCGGTAAAACCCAGGATGCAGACGAAGTCGTCCACGCCCACACGATGACGCTCGTCGTGGCGCCAGGCGCTTGCCAGTGCTTCGATGCGCTCGCGCAGCTCACGATACGTGATCGCGTCGAACACCGGCAGGAACCGACGGCCGATGGTTCCCGTCGCGGGGTCGGGACCCATTTCGTAACGACGCTCCGCCAGCGCGGGACGATCCGCATAGCCCTCGAGCACGATGGCAATGATCTCCGCATTCGATAGTCCGTCGCGCAGCGTTGCTTCCTGGATCGCCTTCAACGGCAGGAGGACTTGGATTTGCGGATCGCGCTCGGCGAGTTCGCGCATGCGCTCAACGTAGCGTTGCGCGTCCGGATCCTGGGTCTGGAAGTTCTGAGTCATGGGGCACGCTCAACTTGTCTACGGGCGATGTGCTAGTAAGTCGTATCGACGGGGGGCCGAATGACGATGCGTTCGATATTGATGGAGACCGGTTGCTCCAGGATGTACCGCACGGCGCGAGCGATGTGGTCCGGATCACCAACGGTGAGCTCGCTCACTCCCGGTTCGAGACCTTTCGAACGCATGCTCTCGGCAATGCGCTCGAACGACTCCGGCTCGAAGTCGCGCCCGAGCTGTGTGGCGAATCCGCCCGGCACCACCGTCGTGATACGGATGTTGTCGCGTTCGAGCTCGCCTCTGAGCGTACTGCTGATCATCTCCAGCGCCCGTTTACTCGCGCCGTACGGCCCGCCCGTATCCCAATGGGCGGCCACGGAGCTCACGTTGATCAGATGACCCGGCCCGCCCTGCCGCCGCATGACCTGCACTGCGGCGCGACACGCCTCAGCGGGTGCGAGCACGTTCACATCGAACATCGCACGCCAGCGTTGCGGAGAGCCTGTCATGACCGATTCCGGATGCATGATGCCGGCGTTGTTGATCAGGGCGAACAGATGCGGGTGCAGCTCTCCCACGCGCAGCACGAGCTCCGCGAGCGCGCCTGGCTTCGCGATGTCCAGCGACTCGCAATGTGCGGTAGGGCCGCCGGCGCGCGCGATATCGGCCGCTGTCGCATTCAAGCCCTCCACCGAGCGACCGACCAGCCACACATCGTACCCAGACGTTCCCAGCCGTTGCGCGATGCTCTTGCCGATGCCGCTCGATGCGCCGGTGACGATGACGGCTTGATCGCGATGTTGTGCAGGCATGGATCCCTCGACGGTGAAAGATAGTGTGGTGAGAGGCTCAGTACCTGGCCGTCAGCTTGAGCATGTACTCTCGGCCGCGGCTGATCGAAGCCACCGAATCGCCGAGCACTGCGGGGCCCACCTCGTTACCGGGTGCCGTTCCGCTAAAGGGCACATCCGAGTTGCGAGTCCAGTAGTGCTCGTCACCGAGATTGCGACCGATGAATGCCACCTCCCAGCGATCGTTCGCATCTGCCAGCCGCACGCTTGCGTCGTACAGCGTGTAACTCGGCGAACGACCCGCTTCCTTCGAGGATGCATCCGTCAGGTAGTCATCGCTGTACGTTGCATCCGCAGAGAAGCCGAGCTTGAGCGTTGCGGTGAGCGGCCGTTCATACGTGAGGCCGACATTGCCCGTCCACTCGGGAGACCGAATGAGGTCGGTGTCTCCCAGATCCTGCAACGTGCCGGCCTGCCCTGCTGCCGCGGGAATCGCATCGCCCGGGCTGTTTGGAACCGGCACGTAGGCACACCCGGCCGCCTTGGTTTGTCCGCGATAACAGTTGCCGAAGTAGGTGTCGTATCGACCGTGACTGTAGGCGAGCGCGCCATGTAGCGTCAGTCCCGACATAGTTGTCAGATAATTGAAATCGAACTCCGCGCCGCGCGTGCGCACTTTGCCCGCGTTCTTGAGCTCCTGGATGGTGCCTTGCGTGGTGACCTGCACCTGCAAGCCCTTCACGTCGTAGTCATACGCAGCGAAGTTGATGCGCAGGGACTCATCCAGCAACAGCGCTTTCAATCCCACTTCGAAGCCCTCGACCGTCTGCTCGTCGTAGTCGAGCGGCAGGGCGAAATTCGCCGAACCGGAGTTGAAGCCGCCGGACAGGAAGCCTTCCTTGTAGGATCCAAACACGGTGAAGTTGGTGTTGGGACGCCAGCTGAGCGTGGCCTCCGGCGAAAAGTTGTACCAGCTCTCCTCCGATTTGACGGTCTGCACTCTGGGGGGCGGATAGATGAAGGGTCCCGCCGAGCCTGCCTGGCTGCGGACGCTCGGCAGCTTCTTCGTCTCATCAGAGTAACGCCCGCCGCCGGAGAGCTCGATGGTCTCGGTGATGTCGTATGTCAGCTCGCCGAACACGGACCACGCCTCGCCCTCCTGCTCGAGCAAGTAGTTGTTGATGCGCACGGCGGTGTTGGCGTTGAGGAAGGTCACCGAACCCGTCTCCGCATCCGAGCTCTGATAGTAGGCGCCGAACATGAAGTTCAGCGGGGCGTCGAAGTCGCTCGTGAGACGGAGCTCTTGCGACCTCTCCGTGATGTCCATGCGGTTGTGACTGCCGAGAATGGTCGGGGCAATATACGAGGCCGTGAAGTTGGCGATGTTGTCCAGCGACACATCGTAGTAGCCCGTGACGGACGTGACGGTGAGCGAGTCGTTGAGGTGATAGTTCATCTCCAGGCCGACGAGCGTCTGCTTCTGTTCGAGGAACGTCTTGCCGCTGCCCATGGTCGGATACACGGAGCCCATCACCGGACCGAGTTCGCCCATCGACACCTGATCGTCGGCCTTGCAGTTGTCCACGCCGCCAGACTGTGGTGTGCCGTTCACCGGACAATCGACGAACTGCACATTGGCGGCCGAGGCATCGCCGTCCAGCTTGCCGTACGTCACCTTGAGTCGCGCATCGAACTGATCGGATGGCGCGTACTTCAACGTGGCACGCACAGCGTACTCGTCGTTGTCCGGGACTGAATCGTCGCCGGGTGCCAGCGGCGACGCTCGCGGCACCGTGTTGTCCACCCAGCCACTCATCATGGATCCGTATGCGGCCAGACGGAATCCCAGCGTGTCCGTGATAGGACCGGCGACGAAGCCTTCGGCACGCCACTCTTCCGCATTGAACTCATATCCCGTCGAGATTTGCGCTTTCAGCTCATCGGTAGGATCGGCAGTACGGATGGAAATGATGCCTCCCGGACTGTTCTTGCCGTAGTACAGGGCTTGCGGACCCTTGAGCACTTCGACCTGCTGAATATCCATCTCCGCCATGCGGCGCACGCTCGCGCGGGCGACTTGCACGCCATCGAAGTTGAACGCCACCGCTTGATCGCCGAACGGATTGGCGTCGGCACCGCTGATACCTCGCAGCGCAATGTTGCCGCCTTGGACGGTGCCACCACCCTCGCCCACTACGAGCTGCGGCACGAGCCGCGCCAGGCCATCGATGCTGTTGACGCCACGTCGCTCGAGCTCGGCACCCGATACAGCCGTGATCACGACCGGGACGGAAATGGAAGTCTCTTCGCGCTTGCGCGCGGTCACGATGATCTCTTCCAGGCCAGTGCCCCTGTTCTCCTGGCCGGACGCAACGATGGGCACGCCGACGGTCGCGAACGAAATCATCAACACCGAATATTGCCTTACGCCGTTGAAAATCATGGTCATCCCCCTGGTTGCGTACATCTCTTAATTATCCAGCACCTCGTTGGCACACGATCCGCGTGCGCGCGAGCGTCTTTGCTGCGCTTCTTTGGCTGCGTAACTTCTAGGACACGAGCCGTAGCGCTGCCTGAATGCGCGGGCGAACGAGCTCTCGAGGCGATATCCCACCCGACGGGAGACTTCGTGCAGACTCATGCCCTCAACGTTGAGAAGCTGTGCAGCACGCGCCATCCGCACTTGCGTCAGATATGACGCGGGACTCCTGCCGATGTGTTCACGGAAAATGGCGCAGAAGGCAGAGCGCGATAGTCCTGTCTCGCGCGCGAGCTCGGCCAGTGACCAGTTACGGTCGAGGTGCATGTGCATCTTGTGGAGGGCTACCGAAATTCTGCGCGTGCTGGGCGAGCGCACTTCCACATCGCGGCTCTGCCAGTACTGCTCATACGTTTCGCGAATAGCCTGAACGAGCAGCAGACTGACAAAGTTGGTAGCGAACGCGGTGCCGCCAATACCCTGACACGCCGACCGCACACGGCTCGGATCGAGCGACAGCACGGCGGCGATGTTCGAGCCGCGGGCGGCCGGGCGCGTGGCCCAACAGACCGGCACCACGCGGTTCACGAATGCAGCCGGTGCCATGTAGCCCATGTCGAGCGAACTGCTGAGAATCGCCGCACCCGACAAGTGACTGCCTACATGAATCGTTGTCGGTGCTTCAGAGACGCGCGTGTCCATGACAATCTTCGTCTCTCCGGCCTTACGGCTGGAGGGCAGATTCAGGCAATGGCGATCGCCGTACAACAGCAGCGCCCACTCCCCCGGCGCAAGCCGAATGGTCTCCTCCATGCCCTCGGCAGTGATATCCACGACGCCTTCGAGAACATAGTGGAGCACCGCGCGCCGAGCACGCGTGAAGAGCGCACGCCGCTGACTACCCAACTCCAGAATCACGCTGCGAGCGTCTACGACCCTAAGCTCGTGCAACAGAACTTCACTGAGCACAACGCAGACCCTTCGTCGTTCGGAACAACCACTGCTAACTGGCGGAACAGAGTAGTAACTGGCTCAGGGTGTGTCGATAGCAATTCCTCCATCGAAACGTGCATTTCGTCCAAATTGATTTGTGCCGTGCAGTGCCGTCCCAGATCTGGCAATGACGCTGTGGAGTCGTTTCATTGGAATTCGCACACGCCCGCTGACCAGTCTCTCCACAGGTTCATGAGCAGAGTCGGATACTATTCACGCTGCCGCAGGCATCACCGAATCCCAACAACGCTGTGAACTGCGCAAAGTACGGGCTGAACGCCTGCCGGCGTGCAGCTACAACGCTGATGCTGCCGCTTCTACGAACATCGGACCAGGCGGCGATTGGGGGATCACCTATGCGACTCATGCGGTTCGCGACTCCAGCTATGGCTTGTGCTGCTCTGACCTGTATTGCGTCGGCGGCGATGGCAGACGCGACGCAACGTAAGCCCGCAAGCCCTACCACTATTGCCGTTCAGTCCAAGGCGCGTGCGGCACTGCCTCCCGATAACGGTCGCGATGAGGAGTTTGCGCGTCGCGGCTTCATCGCAACTGCAAAAAACCCGGTGATCCGGAACAGCGATGGCGCCGTCGTGTGGGATATGTCCGAGCTGGACTGGGTGCAGGGTGAGCCGCCACCTACCGTCAATCCCAGTCTCTGGCGTCATGCGCGACTGCTGCGGCAGCACGGTCTGTTCAAGGTGGCCGAGCGCACCTGGCAAGTGCGCGGCTTCGATGCGTCCAACATGACGATCGTCCGCGGCAATACTGGATGGATCGTGATCGATCCGCTGATGACGACGGAAACCGCGGGAGCGGCACTTGCGCTCGTGACTGAACAGCTGGGACAGCGTCCGGTCTCCGGAGTGATTTATACGCATAGTCATCCGGATCACTTCGGCGGCGTGCGCGCGGTGATCACCCCGGGGGCTCAGCCGCCCATCATCGCGCCCGATCGTCTCGTCGAAGAATCCGTCGCCGAGAACGTGCTGGCCGGGAACGCGATGAACCGGCGCTCTGCCTATCAGTTCGGTGCCAGCCTCGAGCCCGGGCCGCAGGGTTTTGTCAGTGGCGGCATCGTAGGCGACGCTGCCAAGAACGGCACAGTGACGCTCGTGCCGCCAACGGATTACATCAAGCGCACCGGCGAGACGCGGGTGATCGATGGCGTGCGCATCGAATTCCAGATGGTGCCCGAGACGGAAGCACCCTCTGAAATGAACCTGTTCCTTCCCGACGCGCGCACGCTGTATATCAGCGAGATCGCCACGTGCACGATGCACAACGTGCAAACGCCGCGTGGCGCGCTCGTGCGCGATACGAATCGCTGGGCCGGTTACATCACCGAAATGATCGAGCTGTATGGCGAGCGCACCGACGCGCTTGCCACAGGCCACTGTTGGCCACGCTTCGGCAACCAGGAGATCAAGCAATATCTCGCTTTACAACGAGACAACTACAAATTCATCCACGATCAAACACTACGACTGCTCAACACCGGGCAAACGCCGACCGAGATTGCGGAGAACCTGCAACGTCCACCTGCGTTGGCAAACGAGTGGTCCAATCGCGGCTACTACGGCACGGTGCGTCACAATGCCAAGGGCGTGTATCAACGCTACATCGGCTGGTGGAGCGGCATTCCGGCAGAGTTTGATATGTATCCGCAGGCCGAACAGGGCCGGCGCTATGTAGCGGCCATGGGCGGAGCGGACAAAGTTATCTCGCTGGCACAGAAAGCCCAGGAGGACGGCGACTATCGCTGGTCCGCGCAGTTGCTCAATCACGTCGTGTTCTCCGACGCGAGCAACGGGAGCGCGCGCAGTCTGCTGGCGGATGCGTACGAGCAGCTCGGATATCAAGCCGAGAGTGCTATCTGGCGCAACATCTACCTCGTGGGTGCGGCGGAGTTGCGTGGCGCGAAACCCAACAAGATCACTACGTCGAGCCCCGACATG
>JBEVDW010000196.1:0-2956 GCA_040513115.1 Steroidobacteraceae bacterium
AACAGCGCGCATTCGACGCGAGGTCTATCTCGAGGTCCGGTACGCGGTGCTCGAGGCCCGTGAGCGCCTGATCGATGTTGAACAGGACACTGACCAGCGGCAGGCGGCCGGGATCCCGCTCGATCGGAAGCGATTGCAGGATGCGTCCGAACGTGGCCTCCTGATGGTCGTAGGCATCGAGCATGACCCCGCGGGTGAGCGCGATGAGGTCGGTGAACGGAGCGGCACTATCCATCGTCAGCCGCAGCGGCAGTGTGCAGACACAGTGGCCTACAAGGCCTTCGAGACCCGCCGCGGCCTGACCTGCCGCAGGGATGCCGACCACGATATCGGTCTGGCCCGTCAGCCGATGCAACACGCCGGCAAAGCCCGCCAGCAGCGTTGAATACAGGCTGGCGCGCTGCGTGCTGCCGAGCTTGCGCAATGCGCCGATCAGATCTCCTGACAGTGCATGATCGTAACGAGCGGCGTTCTGCGTGCGGATACGCGGGCGCGGACGGTCCGTCGGCAAGCTGAGCGAGGGAACACCGTTCGCGAACCGCTCAGTCCACCATTGGACATTGGCCGCCATCTCTGCGGACTGGTCGCGTAGCGCAACGTCGGCAGCGTATGCAACGAAGGAGGGTGC
Source organism: Steroidobacteraceae bacterium (assembly GCA_040513115.1). Taxonomy (GTDB): domain Bacteria; phylum Pseudomonadota; class Gammaproteobacteria; order Steroidobacterales; family Steroidobacteraceae; genus DATELY01. The sequence goes on from JBEVDW010000196.1 coordinate 629, forward strand.
TGTCGCGAGGCTGGCATCTGCAACACCTGATGATCGTGCATACAGCGTGGACAACTCTTTCACCAGCACCCAGAACGACCAGCCGTCCAGCACGATGTGATGCCCGGTGATGACGAGCACGTGATGGCGCGCCGTCACGCGCACTAGCTCCATGCGCACCAACGGGCCCTTTTCGAGATTGAAAGGCTCGCGAACGTGACGCTCGCAGATCGACGCAAGCCGCGACGATGCTCCCTCGCCATGTGCTGTCAGGTCCGTCAGCGGCAGGTCGAATGCAGTTGGCCGTGCGGCCACCCGCATCGTCATGCCGTCAATGCTGAAGGTGCTTCGCAAGGCATCGTGCCGGCCAATCAATTCGAGCAGCGATTGCTCGAGTGCGTCGAGCCGCAGTTCGCCGCGCAAGTGCAACGACACCGATTCGTTGTACGCCAGCGATGCCGACGTGCCCATGCGATCGGCCAGCCAGACTTCTCGTTGCGGCTGAGTCGAGGGGATCTCGAGTGCAGGCGGTTCGAGTTGTTTTTGACGAACGGGGAAGAAATCGCTGGCCTGCATCTCTGCAGCGGCCTCGCGATACGCCCGTACGATGTTCTGAATATCCTCTTCGCTATGGGCCGTCGTGAGAAAGCACGGGAAGTTGTCGAGGATATGGACGCCGCGGTCGCGCAGCATCGCAAAGAACAGATGACCGTATGGCAGATCCTCGGTGATGACATTGCGCCACAGCGACGCAAATGAGCGCACTTCTAACGGTGCTCCCAGTTCTCTCATCGCGGCATTGATGTCGGCTGCCATCGCGGCCGTCCGCGCCGATAGCTGCTCCTGAAGAGCAGGACCAGCGTTCTTCAGATGTTCGAGCGTCGCCTTGGCCGCGGCCAGGGCCAGCGGATGCCGGACGAAGGTACCCGCGAAATAGGTGACGCCGACGCTGGGGACTGAGTCGTCACCAAACTCCCATGCGCCGCCATCCAAGGCATCCATGAATTCGCGTTTGCCCGCGATCACACCGATGGAGAAACCGCCACCGACGACTTTGCCGTAGCACGCAAGATCAGCCTCGATACCGAATAGTCCCTGGATGCCACGCGGATGGGCGCGAAAGCCGGTCACCACTTCATCGAAGACGAGGACGACGCCCGCTTTCGCAGTGAGCTCACGCAATTGGCGCAAAAAATCGACCGGCTGGAAATCTGGTCGTCGACTCTGCACCGGCTCGACCAGCACGGCCGCCAGCGTATCCGCACGCTGTCGCAAGATCTCCAGCGACTCGGGAGTGCCGTATTCGAGCACCAGCATGTTCTGAGACGACTCGGGCAGGATGCCGGGTGCCGCGGGGAAGCTCTTCAGTCCACGGCTGCCGCGCACGATGACCTCGTCGAAGATGCCGTGATACGCACCCGTGAACATGACGATCGTGCTGCGGCCGGTCACCGTACGCGCGAGGCGCATCGCGCCCATCACCGCTTCCGATCCGGTATTGCAGAACGCGGCGCGCTGCGCGCCCGTGACTTCGCAGACCAGCCGTGCAGTTTCGCCGGCCAATCGATGCTGGGGTCCGATCTCGTAGCCCAGATCAACCTGCCGATGCACTGCTTCGCGCACGAAATCGGGTTGCCAGCCGAACATGCTCATGCCGAATCCCTGCAGCACGTCCACATATTCATTGCCGTCGATATCCCACAGCCGACTGCCGCGAGAGCGTTCGATGACGATCTGGTAGGTCAGCTCCTTCGTGATCGGGCGAAAGCCGTTCACGACCCGCGGATCGGCCATGTGGGGTCGATGTTCACGCGTGTACGCCTTGGAAAGCGCGGTGCGCTGCGTGTAGCGCTCGATGAATGCGTCGAGTCGCTCGCGTTGCCGAGGTGACAGCTCGTCTGCGGTCGTATGGATGCGAGCAATCGCTCCGAACGCTTTGTTGACGTCATACCGCACTTGGCCGACAGCGGCTTCCTCTTGAGCTGGAGTCGCCGGCTGCGGCTTTTTCGATTCACCCTGCGGCGCGAGTGTCGCCGCAAGCATGGCGGCGAAGCTGGCCACGGAAGGGTACGCTTCCATAACCTGCCGGAAGCTGACTTTCACGCCGAGCTGACGCTGCACTTGCAGCGCGAGCTGAGTCAGCGCCAAAGAATCGAGGCCCAGCTCCAGCCACGGTGTCGCTGGATCAGCCGCAGCGACGTCGATGCCGGACACCTCCTCGACAAATTCCCGCAGGCGCTCGATGAGCTCATCCACACGCGAAGGCGAAGTTGTGGATACAGGCTCGCTCGCAGCTGTTGGTTGTGTGTGTTCGACGGGGGCGCAGCTCGGCGCGGGCGAGACTTTTTG
>JBEVDW010000197.1:0-9246 GCA_040513115.1 Steroidobacteraceae bacterium
ATCGCCATCCTGCTGCTCAACTACTGGTTGCGCATTCCCGTGAGCGAAGCGCAGGAACCATCGCAGCATCCACTGGTATCGATGGTGTTTTCTGCGCTGGCGCTTTCTATCACAGCGCCCACCGTATGGATCATTGCCAACGTCTGGCTCGACAGTCCCAAGCTCGTCGCCTTGCGAGCACTGGCCGGTGTGCTCTTACTGAGCATCGTGATCCAGTTCGCGTTGCGATTGCTGCTCGCGCGCATCGAGCTGACGGCGGAAGAAGCCGGTGTACTGAAACAGCGCGTGCTGTTGAATTGCAGCGTATTCGCCGTCGCACTCTTGCATAGCACCTTGTTCGCCGATTTCGGTGCGACGCTGCTCTTAGGCATCATTGTTGGCGTGGGTTTCGAGTTCGCGCTGTACGTGTTCACGGAACAGCAGGCTCGGATTGCCCGCGTTCCGGCGCCGGCGCCTTTCCGGGGCGCGCCATTGACGTTGATCTCCGCGGGCTTGATGGCGCTCGCGCTCATGGGACTGCAAGGCCTGTTCTAGATGACGCCCGCACTGCTCATCCTGATTCTCTTTGCCGCGAGCGGCGGGTGGCTGCTGCATGCAGGACAGCGCCGATGGACCGCCGCGCAAACGGATCTCGCCGACCGGATCGATCGGCTCCTGCCGCAAACGCAATGTGGGCGCTGCTCCTTGGGCGGCTGCAGACCCTACGCCGAGGCGCTCGCGCGCAATGAAGCCGACATCAATCAATGTCCGCCCGGCGGCGAGGTCACCATGCGCGCGCTCGCCAACCTGCTGGCGCGCGAGCCCAAGCCCATCGATCCCAGATACGGCGTTGCCGATGCGCCGCGCACTGTTGCGTGGATCGACGAAGAGCGCTGCATCGGCTGCGCGAAATGCATTCTTGCGTGCCCCGTGGATGCAATCGTGGGCGCCCCTCGCTTCATGCACACTGTGCTCGTAGACGAATGCAACGGCTGTGAGCTGTGCATCCCGCCTTGCCCGGTCGATTGCATCGTGATGCAGCCGCTGCCGAAACCGGCGCAGCGTGCGGAGCCCGAGCGCTTATGACCTACTCGCTCGCGACGACCTCGATCGACAACCCTGTCAGCAACGCCGGGTTGCAACTCGATTCGCACAAGGACATCTCGACTCAGCAGCCGATCCGGATCCTCGCACCGCCTGCTGAGCTCGTATTGCCATTGGACCAACACGCAGGCGCTCCGGCCGTTCCCATCGTCAACGTCGGAGACATCGTCGCCAAGGGACAGCCCATCGCCAAACCAGGTGCCACGTTGAGCGCCTGGCTCCACTCGCCCGTATCAGGCACGGTGAGTGCGATCGAGCTCCGCGCGACCGCGCATCACGAAGGCGCATCCGCACTGAGCATCGTCATCGACAACGACGGAGCCGAAACGCTCTACGCCGACAACGTCCCGCTCGGCAACTACGAATCGCTCGCACCCGAAGCCTTGTGCGAGCACATTGCACGCGGCGGGATCGTCGGCCTCGGTGGCGCCGTGTTCCCGACGGCCGTGAAACTCACGCGCGACGATCCGGAGCGCACGTTCAACTTGATCTTGAACGGTGCCGAGTGCGAGCCGTACATCAGCTGCGATGACATGCTGATGCGGGAACGGGCACGCGACATCGTGTTGGGCGCAGAGATCATGCTGTATGCAGTTCAGGCACAGCGCTGCGTGATCGCCATCGAAGGCGACAAGCCGCAGGCGGAAGCCGCGATGCGCGCAGCACTGACGGAAGCCGCCGATCCGCGGCTGGAACTGGCGATCCTCGGCACCGAGTATCCGGCGGGCGGCGAGCGGCAGCTGATCGCTGCAATCGATCAGCGCGAAGTGCCGAGCGGCGGTCTGCCGCAGGACGTTGGCGTCATCTGTCAGAACGTCGGCACCGCCGCGGCTGTCACGCGGTGGATCGTGAATGGCGAGCCCTTGATCAGCCGCATCGTCACGGTGACTGGCGATGGAGTACAACAACCCGGCAACGTGGAGGTCCGCTTCGGTACGCCGATCAACAAGCTGATCTCCGAGTGCGGCGGCTATACCGACGCCGCTCAGTGTCTGATCATGGGCGGATCGATGATGGGCCTGGCCATGCCCCGCGATGACCTGCCCGTCGTCAAGGGCACGAACTGCATTCTCGTGGCGAGCGCAGCCGAATTACAGCCTCGCGCACACGAGATGCCCTGCATTCGCTGTGGCGAATGCGCACAGGCGTGCCCTGTCGCCCTGCTGCCCATGGAACTGCACTTCCACACGTGCAGCGGCGATTTCGATCCGCTCGCACGTCTGGGACTGCTCGACTGCATCGAGTGCGGCTGTTGCGACTATGTGTGTCCGAGCCAGATTCCGCTGACACAGCGATTTCGCCAGATCAAACCCGCACTGATCGAGCACCTGGATCGACGCCTGCGGGCACAACACTATCGCGAGCGCTTCGAAACGCGGAATGCACGCATCGCAACGCTGGAATCCGATCGCCGCGCGAAGCTGGAAGCGAAGCGGATGAAGAAAGAGTGAGGAAGGCGTTGGGCGCTAAGGCACGTCGGCCACAAACTCAACGCAACGAAAATCCACCTTCCAACAACCTTCCCACGCCAGAGCCCTCCACTTACCCATGCCCTTCCCCACCGAATCCGCCCCGCACAGCGTCACGAGCAAGCGCGTATCCGGCGTGATGCTGAGCGTCGTGCTGTCGCTGCTGCCGCTCATCGTCGTGCAGACGGTGAACTTCGGCTGGGGATTGTTGCTTCAAATCGTCGTGGCGGTGGAGTTCGCGTATGTGAGCGAGATCATCGCGCTGCGTTTACGTCGATTGCCGCCGCGCGCGTATCTACGCGATGGCAGCACGGCCACCACCGCAATCCTGCTCGCTCTGGCGATCCCTCCACTCGCGCCGTGGTGGTTGGCAGCCACGGGTGCAACGTTCGCTGTACTGCTGGCGAAGCACGCGTACGGTGGCTTGGGTTACAACAGCTTCAATCCGGCGATGGTCGGCTACGCCGTGCTGCTCGTTTCGTTTCCCGTGCAGATGAGCCTGTGGCCTCTACCGGTCGGCATCGATGGCACGCACCTCACGTTCTGGCAGACGTTACAAACCATCGGCCTCGGCCATCCCCCGCAACCGCTGGCTTGGGATGGCATCACGGGTGCAACACCGCTCGCGGCCCTGCGCTCCGGATTTCAAGTGGGCCAGACGATCGAGGAAACCCGTGCCAGCCCGATCTTCGGCACCTTCGGCGGTCGCGGCTGGGAATGGATGGCGATGGCGGCGGCGGCGGGTGGAGTGTTCCTGCTGATCACGAACACCATCCGCTGGCACATTCCAGGCGCGATGCTCGGGACGATCGCCGTACTCGCCACGCTGATGCACGGCGTCGATCCCGGCCAGTATCCTTCGATGACATTCCATCTCACGACGGGCGCCGTCATGGTGGGCGCGTTCTTCATTGCGACCGATCCCATCAGCGCACCGAGCAGTCCCCGCGGACGTCTGGTGTATGGCGCGGGCATTGGCCTGCTCACGTATTGGATTCGCACGTGGGGCGGCTATCCGGATGCGATTGCATTCGCCGTGCTGCTGATGAACCTGCTCGTACCGGTGATCGACAAACACACTGTGCCGCGCATCTATGGCCACGAACGCTGACGCCCCTCGCCCGAACAGCATGCGCGATACGCTGCTGCTCGTCGCAGTGACGGCCATCATTGCAGCCATCGTCTTAGGGCTTGCGCAGCTCACGCGCTCTGCCATCGAGAACAACTCCAACGCAGAGTTGATGGCGCAGATTGAGTCCTTGCTCCCGCCCGGGTCATACGACAACGACCTGCTGCTCGACCGAACCGATATGAGCGCTCCTGACTTGCTCGGCACGCCAGCACCAATCCGCATCCTGCGTGCGAGGCTGAGTGGACAGCCCGTCGCTGCGGTCATGTTGACGCCAGCCGTGCAAGGCTATGGCGGTCCGATCTATCTCATGGTCGCCGTCGATGTGAAGGGCAAGCTGCTCGGTGTGCAGGTGCGCTCACATCATGAAACGCCGGGAATTGGCGATGCGTTCGAGCGCACCCCCTGGCTCAATCGCTTCAAAGGACGCTCGCTGATGAATCCGTCGACCCAGGGCTGGGCAGTGCGTAAAGATGGCGGCGAGTTCGACCAGTTCACCGGCGCTACGATCACGCCACGCGCCATCGTGAGCATGGTGCGGCGTTCGTTAGAGTTCTACGCCAGCCGCCGCGACATGGTGTTCAGCCAACCGAGTCAACAATGAGCAGCCACGTGCTATTGCCTCGACCCGTCGCACGCGAGCCAGCTCCGTGGCTTGCGCTGGTTGCCACACCGCTTTTGCTTGCTACGGACTCGCTCGCTCACGCCGTGATCATCGTGGTCGTCACGTCGATCGGCGTCCTGATGTTGCGAGGTCTCGAGCCGATGCTCCGCAACGTCAACGAAGAGATTCGTCAATGCATCCTGCTCGTGCTGGCCGCCGGGCTCGCAACGAGCGCAGATCTGTTGTTGCTCGCCTATGCATTCCCCGTCTATCGCTCGCTCGCGCTGCTCGCACCCGCAGTGCTGACTTCGATGTTCATGCACATGAACGCGCCCGCTGCGGTGGATCCGCGCTCCTCCATACACTATGGGGAATTGATGATCGCCCTATTGACGTTGGGCATCGCTCGCGAGCTGGTAGGCCACGCATCGCTCCTGCATGACTTGGCAGGCCCTGTTTCAGTGAGCCTGTTCCCGCCCGAAATGGGGTTCTTTCTGGCGGCGCTCGCCCCAGGCGCGTTCATCGCGCTCGGCATTCTGCTGGCGATCATTCAGAGGCTGCGCCGCCCTCGCCCGACACATGAATCGTAAGAAGATCGCGCTCATCTTCTCGCGCCTGCGCGAGTGGAATCCAAAACCGACGACCGAGCTGAACTACACGACACCGTTCGAGCTGCTCATCGCCGTCATCCTGTCGGCGCAGGCGACGGACAAAGGCGTGAATCTCGCGACGAACCGGTTGTTCCGCGACGCGAACACGCCGCAGGCAATCTTCAAGCTGGGCGTCGAAGGACTCTCGCGCTACATCCGCACGATCGGCCTCTACAACGCGAAGGCCAAGAACATCATCGAGACGTGCCGCTTGCTCATCGAGCAACATGGCGGCGAGGCGCCACGGGATCGCGAAGCACTCGAAGCCTTACCCGGCGTGGGCCGCAAGACAGCGAACGTCATCCTCAACACGGCGTTCGGCGAACCCACCATCGCGGTGGACACTCATATCTTTCGTGTCTCGAACCGCACGGGACTTGCGCCGGGCGCCAACGTGCGTGCCGTCGAAGATCACTTGCTGAAAGTCGTTCCCGACGAGTTCAAACAGGACGCGCATCATTGGCTGATCCTTCACGGGCGCTACACGTGCATCGCACGCAAACCGAAATGTCCCGAGTGCATCATCGCGGATCTGTGCGAATACAAGGACAAGACGCCGCCCTCAGATACCGAGCAGAGTGCTCAACGCCGCGTTGGCGTTCGCAAGAAAGCCTCTGTCCGTGGCAAGAAGGCCCACAAGCGCGCCAAACCGACGCGCTAGTCATGCTGCCTCTTCCGGCGTCCGCATCACTCCCGTAGGCTGCACACATGCCCTTCTTTCACGATCAGTCCCGAGACCAGCTGCGCCGCATGTACGCCGAGGCGTGGCGCAAACATCGCGAACGGCTGCCGATGGAGCCGGTCGAGGCGCAGATCGCCGACGTCGTGGCGGCGCATCCTGAGTATCACGCGTTGTTCACCGATGCGGATCGGGCTCTGCAGGAGGACTACACGCCGGAACGCGGCGAATCGAATCCCTTCCTGCACATGGGCATCCACCTCGCGATTCGCGAGCAGGTCGGAACAGATCGACCCTCGGGTATCCGCGAAGCCCATCAGGCGCTGGCGACGCGCTACGGCGAGCACGAGGCCGAGCATCTCATCGGCGAATGTCTCGGCCGCGCGCTGTGGGACGCGCAACGCTCGGGACGCCAGCCCGATGAGCAAGCGTATCTGGAATCTGTCCGGCGCCTGGTCTGAGCCGCAATCACCTTCGATCATTCAAAGGGGACGCTCGATGAGACGACTGCCACTGTTGTTGCTGTTCGCATCCACGACTATCGCGTTCGCCGACGGCGCCGTTCCTCTAGGCAGCAAAGTTCGCGTGCAAGCCAGCGGCATCGGTGCAGGCTGGCACACAGGCGTGCTCAAGAAAGGCGGCGAGTGCACGATGGTCTTCCTGGACAAGGCAACACCCGAGGGTTACACGGCCCTGGCACTCAACGCACTCAGCGAGCTCGAAGTCGCAAAAGGGACTGCCTGGGCGAAGGTGGACGTGAAACCGTTGCTTGCGAAGGAGAGCAAGGACTGTCGCGAGGCGGCGGCGGATTGACTCACTTCGTCAGTCGGACTCCCGCCAACTGCGCGACCGCCGCCAGCGTCGTTTGCGCAGCGTTCAATCCCAAACGGAAATCCTTGTCGCTGAAGCTCGCATAGACGTCGCTGGGTTGATGCCAATGCGGATCCCATCCGGCGCCGATCTGCATACCGCGTTCGTTCTCGCGCACACTGATCGCGGGGGTCAAGTCCATGAATGGCGTCGAATCGGTGTTGGTCATGTGATGACCGACCGCGGCCGGGTAGTCCGTCGCATACTTCTCATTGGCGTCGCGAAACGCGAATGCAAGTTTCATCGCTTCGTTGGCAAGCTTCGATGCCGATTGAAACTCGATGTTGATGTCCGCTTCCGGTCGCTGCTCAGGATTGAAGGTGCCATCGGCGCGCGGCATGCCGTGATCCCACAGCAGCATGTCGTGTTGAATCATGCCGAGCCACTTGGGTTCGGGATACCTGCCTGAACCGACGGGATCCTCTTTGCCCTGTAAGGCGGCGCGTTGCTCGACATAGGCTCGGGCGCCATCGAGACCTGTTTCTTCGTTGTTCCAGAGCACGAAGCGGATCGAGCGCTCTGTCTGCACGTCAGCACTGCTGAATATGCGTGCGAGCTCCATCACCAGCGCCGAACCCGCGCCGTCATCGTTCGCGGCTTCACCCCAACCAATGCCATCCATGTGCGCGCCGATGATGTACATCTCTTGGGGATGCTTCGTGCCGATCTTCGTGCAGTACACCTGCTCGCGAGCGCCCGGTGTGCTCGGCTGCGAGTTGAGCTGACGCAATTTCGGATCCTTCTGCGCCTGCGGATCCTCGTTCACGCTCGTGGCTCGCGCAATTCCACGCTGTCTCGCTCCTCCCGGTCCCGGCCGAACCTCGCCGCTCGCAATGATGGGCGTTGGCGGATCGGGACGCGGCCGAGTGGAGGCCGTCGCTTCGTAGCGGTACTGAAGACGCTCGACGTTCCTACAGCCATGTGCCTTCAGTTGCGCCTCGATCCAGTCGATCGCCTGCCGATTGCGGTCCGTTCCCTGCCTGCGATCGCCGAATCGCGTGAGCCCTTTGATGGTGCTCTTGTAGCGCTCGAGCTCAAGACGGCCGACCAATATTTCCACAGGATCATCGGCCGCACCGGCCATGGCAGGGCCAACCCATCCCACCAGCGCGAGAACCATCAAAGCACGTGACACCATGACTTCGCTCTTGCCAACGCCCAAACCCGTTGCCTATAGTCCGCCCATGAATCGCGCTTGCACATCCGCTTTCTCATCGCTGCCGACCCCTTTGGGCGGTAGTGCGTCGCCTGCAAGCACCCTAGTCTCCATGGTCGTAGTACTGGTCGTAACCAGCGCGCCGTAGGGACTGTTCATAGTGACAACAAACCCCCGACGGCGTGAGCCGGAGGGGGTTTTTCGTTTCTGCGCCGGCTCACTTCTGGACTCGAGGAAGAAAGAAGTGAACATCACAGGTGCGGAATGGATCGTGCGCTGGCTCGAGCACTGCGGCATCACGTGTGTCGCAGGCGTGCCTGGAGGTGCCGTACTGCCCCTGTACGACGCGCTCGCGCACAGTCGGTCCATACGGCACATCCTCGCGCGACATGAACAGGGCGCGGGTTTCATTGCTCACGGCATCGCACGCAGCAGCGGAAGGATCGGCGTCTGCATTGCGAGCTCAGGGCCCGGCTCGTCACCGCGATTGCGGATGCGAAGCTCGATTCGGTGCCACTCGTGTGCATCACGGGACAGGTGCCGACTGCGCTGATCGGAACCGATGCGTTCCAGGAAGTGGCGACCGTCCGCATGGCCGCGCCGATCGCCAAAGGCAGCTTCTTGGTGTCCCACCCCGCGCAGCTCGCCAGCACGTTTGCGCAAGCATTCGAGCTGGCGCAATCCGGTCGTCCCGGCCCCGTCGTGATCGACGTACCAAAGGACATTCAACTCGCTCGCGTGCGACATTGGCTACCGGCTTTGGAATCCGGCTCGTCGCTTGCAGGATGCGATCGCTACGATGACGTTGCACGCCTGTTGCACGACGCGGAGAAACCGCTGCTCTACGTTGGCGGAGGCGTCGTGAAGTCTGGCGCCCAGATGCATGTGCGCGAGTTCAGTGAGGAAGCTCAGGTGCCCGTCGTCAGCACGCTCATGGCGCTCGGCGTCATGCCCGATGAGCATCCGTTGAACCTCGGTATGCTCGGCATGCATGGCGCGCGCTTCACCAACGCCGCCGTCGATGAGTGCGATCTGCTGCTCGCCATCGGCGCACGTTTCGACGATCGCGCGACCGGCCGAGTCGATCGGTTCGCACCGCACGCCCGCATCGTGCACATCGACATCGATCCACGCGAGCTCGGCAAGATCAAACAACCGCTGATCGGCATCGTCGACGATGCGCAGAAGGCGCTGCGTGCCTTGCTGACCCGCGCTCGTCCGTGTAATCGAAGCCAGTGGCTCGCCCGCATCGAACAACTGCGCACGAACCTGCCGCTGCGTCGCGCCCTCCAATCCGGCGCCGCACGTGCACATCGATTTATTTGCCACATCGCAGCGCTCGCAGGACCCAACGCCTTCGTAACGACCGACGTGGGTCAGCATCAGATGTGGGTCGCACAGAGCTATCCATTCCACCGCGCGGATCGATGGCTCACATCGGGCGGACTCGGCACGATGGATTCGGTGTGCCGGCCGCGATGGGTGCTGCGCTCGCGCATCCGGAAGCAACCGTCCTGTGTTTCACGGGCGACGGCAGTCTGCTCATGAACATCCAGGAACTCGCAACCCTGGCCGAGCTGCGGGCGAATGTGAAAATCATCCTCTT
>JBEVDW010000198.1:0-10499 GCA_040513115.1 Steroidobacteraceae bacterium
TAGTTCGCCGCGAGCACGAACTCGCCGACTGCCGCGCGGATGCGATAGTCCGCTGCGAGGCTCCCGGTGAACTTCGGCGTATGGACAGTTTCGTTTCCTGAAGCATCGAAGCGCGTGGTTGGTCCGTCGAGGCGCGATGCCGGAAAGCTCACGGCGTCGCCATAGCTGTCGTACTCGCTGTCGAGTACCGCAAAGCCACCGGACAACGTGAGCGCATCCGTTACCGCCGCCTGGAAATCGACATCGATGCCCTGGATGTGTGCCTTCGCCGCATTGGTGGTCTCGATGGTGAACTGCGGAATCGCCTGCACCTGGATGTCCTGATAGTCGTAGTAGAACACCGAGGCATTGAAGCGCAAGCGTCGCCCGAACAACTCGCTCTTCAGTCCAACCTCGTAGGCATCGAGAATCTCCGGGTCATAACCCTGCGAGCCTGCGGTGAGTAGATCGAAGCCGCCGGACTTGATGCCCCGGTTGTACGAGACATAGCCGTGGATCTCGGGCGTGAACGCGTGATCCAGCGCCACGCGCCAAGTGGGCTCCTCCATGTCCTGTTCGGCCTTGGGCGAAGGTATGAACGCCCCAAGGTCCGGGATCGTCAGGCTGCTGTAAAACTTCTGTTTTTCTTTCGTGTAGCGAAGTCCAGTGGTCAGTTTGGTATCTGTCCAGACTGGGAACGTCGCCTGTGCGTAGAGAGAGCCAGACTTGGTGCGCTGCTTGCCGTAAGGGCTCACGCCGTTGGGCAATGGTCCGATATCGCTGCCCGCGATCACCGTATCCTCGTACTTCGCAGTGTTGTCGAACAGGAATGCGCCGACCAGCCATTGCACGCGAGAGTCGTCGGGCGCAATCAACTGAAACTCCTGCGAGAGGCTCTCGAGAAAGAGCGGCAGGAACGCCTCCGTGACCTGGGTTGCGACGCCATCGGTGTCGACGTTGAGCGCACCTGTTCCCTTGCGATAGCCCGAGATGCTCACGAACTGTCCAAGGCCCATGCGATGATCGATGCGGAGCGATCCCCCGCGCGCATACACGATGTTGCGATTCTCGCCGTAGTTGTAGATCTGAATATTTGTCGGTGTGTCGTAGTGGCCACCCGGCGTGACCACGCCGTCTGCCCCCCGCACGCCCTTCGGTAAGCGGTATTCGACTGCGATGCCGTCGCGATCGGCATAGTCACCAGCGAGTCGAATCTGAGTGTCCTCGCTCGGCGTGAACAGCAGCTTGGTCCTCACCGAGTAGCTCTTGGCAAGATTGGCATCGGTCCCGAGCACGAGGTTGTCACCCCAGCCTTCATCTTGATTGTCGTACTGCACGGCGATGTCGGCCGCGAGCCAATTGGTGAATCCACCTGTCGCATAGAGCGAGGCCGACGTGGTGTCGTAGTTCGCATAGCCAACGGACCCCTCCACGCTGGGCTCTTGCTGAGGGTCACGCGTGATGATCTGAATCACGCCGCCCGTCGCGTTGCGTCCGAAGAGCGTGCCCTGCGGGCCTTTCAGCACTTCGATGCGCTCGATGTTGTTGAACCCCATGAGATTGACGAACGGCGCGGCGAAGTAAATTCCGTCTACATACATCGCGACCGAAGGCTCATCGTTCGGATTCGTAGCGTTCGAACCCACGCCACGTAAGTACGGAGCACCCCCAGAGCCCTGAAAACCGATGTCGAGAGCGGGCACTGCAATCCCCAGCTGCCTCGTCTCCACAGTGCCCATCGCGGATAACGACTCCCCGCTGATTACGTTCACCGCAATGGGGACTTCCTGCAGCCGTTCCGCCTTGCGCTGAGCCGTCACGACGATCTCGTCCAGCCCACCCGCTGACGGTTGCGAGGAAGATGCAACACCGTCCTGTGGACTCGGCGCAGCAAGCACTCCAACCCAAGGCAGGTACAGCAGCGAAGCGAATGCCACGCGCGTGACAGCGCCCGGCAATGATCCAGCGAGATTGCGCATCATCGAACCCCCTAGTTGTGTCTGTCGTACGCGCATTCGCACGAGCGATGTGCGAGCACGGCCGACAGCTGTGATTGGCTATGTCTTGCGATTCGAGCGCCGTCGCAGCCCTAACGGTTTCGATCGACGCTCCAACTCGTTCGGGGGGAGCGTAGCAACGGCAGAAAATGCCGGGGGGTGGCGTTGTCAACTAGGCTGTCAAAGTCGTCGCGAAATGATCGCGAACAGCAAGGTTCGACGAGCCGGGGACGAAGTGATTGCTGATGAGGGGTTGATTCACCGCAGGAGACTGCGCCATCCATCCGCCGGCTGTCGAGTCGCCGCGTTGAGCCGGTTCCAGATGTTGATCTTGCCGATGGCGATGAGCAGGGCGGCGAGTGCTCGCTCGTCGTAGTGACGCTTGGCCTCTTCCCATATCGCATCGGGAACGGGATCCTCGCGGTCGCTCAGGCGCGTGAGTGACTCGGTGAGAGCGAGTGCGGCGCGCTCGGCGTCGTTGAAGTACGGTGCTTCACGCCAAGCGGCGACTGCGAACAGTCGCTCATCACGCTCGCCCATCTGCCGTAATTCATGACTGTGCATGTCGACGCACAGGCTGCAGCCGTTGATCTGACTGGCCCGCAGATCCACCAGCTTGAGCGTCGTGAGCGGAACGCCGCCTTTCTCTGCATCTTTGCCGAGTGCCAGCAGGTGATTCAGGGCGTCAGGCAGAACCATAACTGGATTCTTCATACGTGCGGTCATTGCTGATCTCCTCATCTCAACATGTGCTTGGATCTCCTGGCTTAGACGATTGACCTCCACGAGTTGTGACAGCTCGATGGCGCGCGATTCCAGTAAGCTGTCAGCGCTCTCTTCGAGTGCTGACTGCCGCAAATCGACGACACCGACATTCGAGATCTGCAACGCGGTTGGCGAGCGCAAGCCCTCTCACCTACGATTCCGTTCCATGACCTTGCGGATTCTCCGATTCGTCTTTGTTCTCGCGATCGTCTCGACCGACTGCGCGTACGCCGCAGGGCCGGCCCCATTCGATCTGACGGGACCCGCGATCGAGGCGACCGTTGCTCGAGGCAAGTCCGTGCTACCGATTGCGGAGGTCCCGCATCTGGCCGCCGGTGACAAGCTCTCGATCAAAGCGGATTTCCCGACGACACAATCAGAGCACTATCTGCTGATCGTCTCCTTCTTGCGCGGGCCCACGAATCCCCCGCCGAAAAACTGGTTCTCTAGCTGCGAAGCGTGGAAGCGTGCCTGCGCAGAGAAAGGCCTCACGGTCGAGGTTCCCGATGGCGCAGAACAGCTATTGATCTTTCTAGCGCCCGAAACCGGCGGCGATTTCAAAACGCTCATCAATGCAGTGCGCGGCCGACCGGGTGCGTTCGTGCGCGCCTCGCAGGATCTGAATCAGGCGACGCTCGATCGCTCGCGACTCGAGCGTTACCTGTCGGCGATCCGCCGACTCAACACCGCGAATCCCAGTGTGTTGAAGGACACGACGCCGCTGCTGGCGCGGAGCCTCGGCATTCGCGTCGATGAGAAGTGTCTCGACAGACTCCCGCAATTGCAGGCTCCCTGCCTGATGCAAGGACAGGACACGCTGATCCTCAATGATGGGCACAGTGTTTCGATCGTCGAGGCGCTCACGAACGGACCTGCCAGCGATCTCGTCATGGCAGCCAGCGCGACACCGGAGGGGCAGTACGGTTACTACAGCCCGTATCTAGCCTCGCTGCGCGATCTGGGGCGGCTGTTCGATTCCTTTCGGGTGGCGAACTACCAATACATCCCGGCGCTCGCGACCGCCGTGGGCAAGCAACTCACACTGAGGCTCAACACGCCGCCTTCGTTTCAGAATCCAAAATCCGTTCTTGTTGCGGCGCTGCCCGCGGTCGAACCTGCAGTGCCGCCGCCGCTGCATGCCGTGAGCCCCAAGGACATCTACTGCGCTCGCAAGGATTCTCTGGTGCTGCCAGTGGAAGGCGCACCGTTGGTCTTTTCGACGGAGTATGCGCACCACACATTCCTGCGCATCACCGCCAAGAACGGCAAAGTCATCGAGTTGCCAGCGACAGCGGATGCAGCACAGGGTGGCTTCGTCATCGACACCTCCTCGTTGCAGACGGCCAGTCTCGAGGATCGATTCGAGGGCTCGCTACATGGATACTGGGGCTTCGAAGAATTCGACGGGCCGGGCTTTCAGCTGGTCAACTCTCAGTCGCAGTCCTGGGCACCTTCTTCGAACGATGATGAGTCGCTCATCGTGGGCCGCGAGAACACGATCCACCTGCAGGCTGGGAGCATTGCGTGCATCGATCGCATCATGGTGAAGGACCCGACCGGCAAGGAGCTGCGAGCGGAATGGGAACCGGTCAAAGCGAATGAAGTGCAAATCAATCTGCCGCTGCAGCAGGCCCAACCCGGTCCGTTGACGCTGCTCGTGACGCAATTCGGGGCGAGCGAAGTACATCCGCTCGAGCTTCGTGCATATCCCGAGGCGGGACGATTCGAAAGTTTCTCGATCCATGCGGGTGAAGCACACGGCATGTTGAAAGGCAGCCGGCTCGGTGACGTTGCGACGCTCTCGTTCAACGGACTCGAGTTCGTGCCGGCTGCCACGGGCTCCGAAGTGAAGAGCGATACGCTCCGGATGGAGCTGAAGCAGGAGGCTGCGAGTGAAAACGCAGCGTCGCTCACCGGCCCGCTGCAGGGCGAGGCAGCAAAAGCCAAAGTCCTTCTGAGTGACGGACGCACTTATCCGGTAGATGTTTCCGTCGCTGCGCCTCGCCCACGCGTCGAGCTCGTGGGCAAGAGCGTCCAGCTCCCCGCGAGCACCAACGCTGGCAACATCGAGCTGGCAAGCGAAGATCAGGTGCCTCAAGACGCACAGCTCGTCTTCTCCGTGCGCTCGCAATCGCCCGCGACGTTCGCTCGCGACGTGACCGTCGAAGTCGCCAGCGAAGATGAAGCGTTCGCCACTGCGCTGAGTCTCGCTAATCGAGGGCTCACGCTTGCCGATGCGAAAGTCGCGGTGGCCACTTTCGATCCAGCGAAAGCATTTGGCTCTTCTGCATTCGGCCCACTGAAGTTTCGCGTCGTGAACAGGGGTGTCGCGGGTGACTGGCAGCGCCTGGCCACTCTCGTGCGCTTGCCCGTCTTGCAAGCACTGCAATGTCCATCCGATCGCGAGCAGCCCTGCAAGCTCACAGGGTCCAACTTGTTCCTCGTCGATTCGGTCTCCGGCCATCCCGAGTTCAACGATTCAGTCGACGTGCCCGCAGGATTCCCGGGTCGCGCCCTGCCAGTGCCACGACCCGAGAAATCCAAGCTCTATTTGAAGCTTCGTGATGATCCCGCCGTCATCAACGCTGCCGCGTTGGTTCCAGAAGAGCTGCCCGCGCCGCCTGCTGAGGAATCTCAGGGAGAGACGCCTCCTACCGCTGCTGCGGAACCATCGAGCGATGCGGGCTCGTAGCGACTTAGGTCAGCACTCACGGAGCGATCTCCAGAGAGGCGATCTTGCCGCGCTCGAGACGAAAGCAGAATCGCAGATCGACAGGACTGCCAGGGAAATTGCCGGTCAAGCGGCTGGTAACGATCGTCGTTCCATCCTTCTGCTCCGCGGCGAAGGGCTCACTCGTGTACGTATACTTGGTTGAGACTTCGGATCGCCATTGCCGGATCGATGTGAGGCCTGCGTAGGTGTGACCTTCGTCTTTGACGATCGCGTTCTGAGTGAAGCACTGTGCGACTGCCTCGCCGTCGAGTTTGTCTGTGGCGAAGTAGGCTGCAACCGGTTCGGGAAGATTCAGCTGGGTTGTCATTGCGGTCTCCTGCTCTGTGACGACGCGAGCATGCCAGCGCTGACCGGGAAGATAATCACGTATAGTCTGACGAGGTTATTTAGAGATCCGCCTAGAATGCGAGGCTCGGAGTTCGCTGAGTTGAAGGCGTTTGCGGCCGTCGTGGAGCGCGCTGGATTTGCGCGTGCGGCCAACCACCTCGGACTGTCTCCCTCAGCACTGAGCCAGACGATCCGGCAGCTCGAGACTCGCCTTGGTGTGCAATTGCTGAATCGCACCACGCGCAGCGTTGCGCCCACAGCCGCGGGCGCTCGCCTGTACGAACGCGTCGCTCCGATCATGCAAGAGATGGATGCCGCCGTCGCGGAAGCCGTCGCAACCACTGGCAAGACGGCGGGCACATTGCGCATCAACACGCTCGGCATGGCTGTCAGGAAGCTCATCGCCCCAAGACTCGGCCGCTTTCATCGAGCTTGTCCAGATGTCGTACTCGACATCGTCATCGATGATGGATTGAGCGACATCGTGGCCGGACGTTTCGACGCCGGCATCCGCGTGGGGGAGCGTCTGGAAAAGGACATGGTCGCGGTACGTCTGACGCAGGACGTCGAGATACTTGTCGTCGCATCGCCCGAGTACCTCGCTCTTCGCGGAGAACCACAGTCTCCGGCCGACCTGCATCATCACGCCTGCATCAATTGGCGCTTTCCAGGCAGTGGCAGGATCTATCGCTGGGAGTTCGAGAAGAAGGGCAAGAAGATCGATATGACGGCAGAAGGGCCGCTGATCGCGAACCATCAGGACGTCATGATCGAGGCAGCGCTGCAGGGGCTCGGCATTCTCTACGCCTACGATGACGATCGCGTTCATGAATCAATCGCAGCGGGTCGACTGAAGCGAGTCTTGACCGACTGGTCTCCGATCTCTTCCGGACTCTATCTCTACTACTCGAACCGCCGTCACCCGAATTCTGCGCTGCGTGCTTTCATCGATTGTCTTTTGGACCGGGACATCATGAGGCCCGAGTCTGCGCGTGGAAAAGTGAAACCAAAGAATGCAAGCGCCGCCAGGCGCTGAGATGGTGTATTACTCGCACCGAATGGCTTGTAACTCTTAACAAGATGACGAAAGGCTCTCCGGCGAAGCGCAATCCAGCCGCTTCTCCGGGAGCCCCTAGCCGAACCCGTACAGCTCAGACGAGCCGACAGGTGACGAGCGCATTCATTGCGACTCGCGGATCAATGCCAGTTCTCTCTGGTTTGAAACTCTTTGGCCTGGCGTTCCGCCTCAGCGCGCTCCAAACCATACCGTTCCTGTAGCTTACCGGCCAAGATCTCAGCCTTACCCTCCATCTGATCGATCTCATCGTCAGTGAGCTTTCCCCACTGCTCTTTGATCTTGCCTTTGACCTGCTTGAAATTGCCCTTCGCAATGTCTTTGTTCATGACAGCCTCCGTTGAAAAGTAATGGCTAAGAATTCAACGCGTTTGCAAGGAAAATGATTCGTAGGAACACGACACGCCTTACATGAGGCAGGTCCTACATGCGGTCCGGCCGAGGTCGACTGGCGGAGTCTTGGCAGCCGTCATTTTTTTTTTGCGACACCTGATTGGTCGCTGTCGAGGTCCGATCAACCGAGAGCGCGTTGCGGGCCCTTATTCCGTCCACATACTCGCGGACTTCTACGATCAACGCGTTCTTCACTTTCACGACGACAGCGTACTCGGCATTGGGGTAGCGCCGTCCATCCTTGGTCTTGGCATCCACCACAAACTCGAGAACCACGTGCGGGCCGTCCGCGTACGTTCTCGTAATCGTCATCTTGTATTGGGCGTAATCCCAGACCGACATCCCGAGCAAGTCCTGCATCACGATTGCCTTGCTGGGGAAGCGGCCGTCGTTGGGAAGAAAGTCGGCGCCGATGACGCGCCAGTGGACGTTCACGTCCAGATATTCCGAGAACGCCGCCATTTCGCCGACCGCAAGGTGTGCCCAAGCCTTCAGCACTAGTTGGCGGCTGGTCTCGCTCTCAGGGCGATGTGTATCCATCGTTGAACTCCGTTCGTTGTCATTGAAATGGCCAGGTTCAGGAGTCGAGGGTGACCAACACCGACGTGTACTTGCAATACGAGCTTCGGCTTAAAGCCAGTTAGCCCTTCAGAGCTCTCTTCTTCCGCCCTCCGATTGATTAGTGCTCGGGCCGGGTCTGCATTAGATTCCCGATTAGAATGACGGATCTTCGAAGTACAAGTACACGCCAACGCAAAGGCGCGTCGAACGCATGCGCGGCGCCTGCCAGTCGGCCTTTGCTCGCTCTGAGCCGAACGCAACTCGTCGCACGCTTCCAACAGGCGCTGACGAAGCGTGACGGCTACGACGGCGCGCACTGCATTCACGAGCTGTGGATGCGCGGCGAGATGGGCATGCAGATCGAGCGGGCGCTGAACGAGCTTTGGCAGGCAGCGGCGGAGTCGATCCCGGAGTGGCTGCCGACGCGGCACATCGAGTGGCTGGCGGCGGCCTATGAAGCGGCAGCGCTATTCGAGCGTGGACGTCGCGGCCGCAGCAACGTGTACTTGATCCTGCTCGACTACAGCGACAGTCGGGCCGATCCGTTCGGCGTATACGTGGGAATGAGTGGATACCCACCCGCAACGCGCTTCGAGCAACACAAAGCCGGAGTTCGCGCGGCCGGTAGTGTGCTCAAGCGGGGTCTCGAAGTGCTGACGGGGCCGACGCTGCATCTGCAAGGAATGCAACGGGCCGCCGCGGCGCGATGCGAGGAACAGTTTGCGGAAGCGCTACGCCTGCGTGGCATCTTTGTTCAAGGCGGACATTGATGCCTATGAACGCATCACCTGGTAACGCGTTGCTCGGTCAATCGCTCGGAGCCCATGAATCTGCCCGGCATCGAGTTTCATTCACGGAAGCGGGGGAGAGGACTCCTCACGCCATGCCTCGATAACCTGATCGAGGCCTTTCCTATAGTCGACGAACTTCGGCTTCCATCCAGGCACGCGCGGCCTCGGTGCCCGCAGCGGCATCGGCAGCGCCGTCTGCTGCATGTGCTCTTTACGAATGATCCATCGTGCGAGCGGCTGCGAGTACGGCGGAAGATGCAGCGGCTTCGGCCTGCCGACACGGTGCGCGAAGGCATCCATGAACCGCATGAACGAGACGGTGCGGCCGTCGGTGGCGTAATAGATCTTGCCTGCAGCGCCTGACTTGGCGGCGGCCAGCAGTGCCGACGCGGCATCCAGCTGGTGGAGATGATATTGGCGCGGCTCGGCCGGACCCGACCAATACGGTCGACCGAGCCGAAAGGCGGTTCGATAGGCGCGCAGATCGGCGCTATCCGGGCCGTACAAATATCCCAGACGAACGACGCACGCAGGCAACGGCGCCGAGAGGACCAGCGCTTCGCACTCGAGGATGGCATCGACGCACGATCGCAATGGCGGCTCGAGCTCCGCACCGCGTTCCACGGCATGCACGAACGCGAAGCTTGCATGCACGAGCAAACGTGCCCTCCCGGTGCGCGCAGTGCGAATCGCTGCACGCGTCGCAGCGGGCGCCGTACGGGCAAACTCTTTCCACGCGTGCCCATCGTGCAGCAGCGTGTTGGCGTGCTGCGTGGTGAGATTCAGGTGGACCGCGCGGCTGCCGCGCGCAGGCGACAATTGCCTGAGCACGTGGCCCAGCTCGGAGCGAGCGCCACTGATCGAGACTTTTATTGCGACGGACTTACGCATTGAACTCTCCTCCGGTCGCTCACGCCGAACCGCGGCCGAACAACAGTCCCCTGGCCACTCGACCCACGAGGCGAGCTGCCACACGCGCCGTTCTGCCGTCGATATCGAACTGCGGATTCAGCTCCGCGACATCCGCGAGTCGCAGCCGTCCCGACGCGAGCACTTCATCGATCAAGCTCTCGACCACTGCGAGCTCCACTCCCGCCGCGGCGGGTGCGCTCACGCCGGGGGCGACGTGCGCCGGCAGAACATCCAGGCACATCGTGAGATAGACGGCGTCGACGCTCTCGCAGAAGCGGCGCAGCTCCAGCAGCGTGTCACTGAGCGGCTGACGCAACTCCTCATCCGTCACGTAGCGCACCTCGAGTGATTTCGCGCGTTCGAACAATGCACGTGTGTTGCTGTACTCGCTGACGCCGAGACAGAAGTACTGAAAGGCAATCGCGTTCTGCCGGCAGTGCTGTTCGATCTGGAAGAACGGTGTGCCGGAGGTTGCAGGTGGAGCTGGGCGCAGGTCGAAGTGGGCATCGAGGTTCACGATGCCGATCGATCGACCCTTGCCTGCGTGTGCGAGGTGATCAGCGAGGCCGCAGAAGGATGCGTAAGCGATTTCGTGGCCGCCGCCGAGTCCAATGACCTGGGCGCCGGCGCTGAGTAAGGCCTGGACGCGTGCTGCATACCTGACTTGAGCGTCTTCCAGTGCGTCGTCGTCACACACGACATCGCCGGCATCGATGACGTGCTCGACGGATCGCAGTGGCAGATTGGCCAGCATCGGTCGTATTGCGGCTGGGCCGAGAGCGGCTCCGATGCGGCCGAGATTGCGGGCGACGCCTGCGTCGGAGGCGAAGCCGATGAGGGCGAGATCGCCGGATTGAAGATGGTCGTCGGAGCGAACGACTTCGTGCCAGCGTAAGGGGCCCATGGATTCGGCGTCGAGGCGGCCGCGCCAGAGGGTGGGGTCGAAGGGTTTGTGCGTCATGGGT
>JBEVDW010000199.1:0-3516 GCA_040513115.1 Steroidobacteraceae bacterium
GCCAAGCACGAGCCACGTCTCGTTGCCGTCCCACACGGGCGCCGCGCTCGTCATCATTTCGTTGAACGTCTCATCGCGTGGCGCAAACGGAGTGAGGATGCCGATGCCGAGGACGAAGCCGTCCATCAGCACGTACATGCACACAGCGAAGCCGATCACTCCGAACCACAGGATGGGTAAGCTGTTCGCGATGTCCATCAGCCCGCGTCCACGGCTTCTTGCGGTGTGCCCAGCGGCCGGTGCGCAAGCGCTTCCTCAAACGAGCCGAGATCCCTCTCGCTCAACGGCTGCGGTCCGCGGCGCAATAGCTTCAACAAGTAGTACGTGCCGGCAACAAAGACGAACAGATAGATCGTGCCGAATGTGACCAGCGACGTGGCGACACTGGAGAGCGGCACGTCGGTTGCGGCCGCGCTCGTGCGCATCAGCCCTTGAATGACATAGGGCTGCCGTCCGATCTCCGTCGTGTACCAACCGGCAAGCACGGCGATGAACCCGGCGGGTGTCAGCAAAGCCCATGCGCGCAGCAAATGGACCGATAGCACCAGACGACCTTGGCAAAAGCGCCACACCGACCAGGCAGTCACCGACAGCATCAACAACCCCACGCCGACCATCACGCGAAAGCCGAAGAAGACCGGCGCCACCGGTGGCCGCTCGCTCGCCGGCACGGACTTCAGCCCTTTGATCTCGCCATCGAGATCGTGCGTGATGATCAGGCTGCCAAGCTTTGGTATGCCGATCGCATGTCGATTGGTCTCCGTGGCTGCATCGGGCCAGGCAAACAACAGCAGCGGCGCGCCGCGTTCGGTGTCCCAGATCGCCTCGATGGCCGCGAGCTTCACCGGCTGATGACGGTGAACGGCCAGTCCCTGCAAATCTCCCGCCAGGATCTGGGCGGGCACCGCGATCGTCGCGAATGCGGTCGCGAGTTTCAGCATCAACGCCGCATGGTCACGATGCTGCCCGCGCAGCAGATAGATGGCGCTGACTCCGCCGATCACGAAACAAGTCGTGATGAACGCTGCCAGCACCATGTGCGCGAGGCGGTATGGGAACGAGGGGTTGAAAACGACCTGCCACCAGCTCGTGACATGGAACACACCATCGACGATCGTGTAACCGCGCGGCGTGTGCATCCAGCTGTTCGCCGAAATGATCCAGAACGTAGAGATCAACGTACCGAGCGCGACCATGCACGTCGCAAAGAAATGCACGCGCGGCGACACGCGCTTCCAGCCAAACAGCATGACGCCCAGGAAAGTCGCTTCCAGGAAGAACGCCGTGAGCACTTCGTAGGCGAGCAGCGGCCCGAGCACGTTACCTGCGCGCTCCGACAGCGCCGCCCAGTTCGTGCCGAACTGAAAGCTCATGACGATGCCCGACACCACGCCCAATCCGAATGCCACGGCAAAGATGCGCACCCAGAACACATACAGCTCGCGCCAGATCACCTTGCGCGTTCGCAGATATGCGCCGGCGAGGAACGCCAGCCAGTTCGCCAATCCGATCGTGAATGCGGGAAAGATGATGTGGAAGCTCATCACGAACCCGAACTGGATCCGTGACAGTAGCAGCGGCGTCACTTCGGTCATGAGATACCTTGTATGAGCCGGGGGCCGTACCTGCAATTCGGTGTCTTACGGACAACGTTGGCGACGAAGGCTGTGTTCGCAAACGGCAGTGCAGCCAGCCATCGGTGCGTATGAGAAACTCGCGAGCCAGCTTTCTTGCGTCAGTGTTTCTCCTTTCATGGATGTCACTCTCAGCAACCGTGCCGCGCCGCCGGGGTCGATGCGGTACTTCGCCGCGCTCTACGCGCCCGATACAGCGCGCGAGTATGTCTATGCTATGTACTCCATCGAAGCCGAAGTGCGCGATTCGGCAGCCAGCGTCAATCATGATGTAGCCCACACGCGGTTGTTGTGGTGGCGCGAAGAAATCGAACGATTGAGCCAGGGCCGGCCGCAGCACCCAGCCTCGAAAACCGTCCTCGAAGCACCGCTGCAGCCTGATTGGAGCACGCTGCAGCAGTTACTGTTTGCAGCCGAAGTGGAGCTGTCGCGCATGACGTTCGATACCGAACGTGAGTTGAATGCGTATCTCGAACGCGGTGGTGTCGTCCAGGAGCTCATTGGGCAGCTCTCGAATCCGCATCAGCTGTCCGAGGCAGAGCGAGCACACGCGCGCCGCTTCGGCGCGATCGCGAGACATGCCGAGGTGTTGCGGGGTCTGCGTGCAGAAGCGCGCAACGGCTGCATCTATCTGCCGCTGCAGGTGTTGGAAGCGGCCAAAGTGCAGCACAGCGAGCTCAGCTCCGAACAGCCGAGCGCTGCGTTGCGCGGGGTCATCGCGACCGAGGCACAACGTAGCTTGAGCGAGTTCAAGGAGCGCAGCGCCGCGCTCACCAAGGACTCGCGCGTGCGCCTGCGTCCCGTTCTCGTATTCGCCGCACTGTGCGCGCGGCTGCTCGAACGGCTCGCACGCGGCGGCTACTCGGCGCAACCGGCGCTCGAGTTAGGAGGCTTCGAGCGCGCCTGGCTTGCATGGCGCACCGCTGTGCGGGCACGCTGACGGCCTCACACCCGCTGACCTCACATGCTCGACTCCAAAACCTACGCTCCGCCCGCAGACATTCTGCGCGATCGCATCATTCTCATCACCGGCGCCAGCGACGGCATCGGCAAGGCCGTGGCGTCGGCCTGTGCCGCACTTGGCGCCATCGTGATCCTGCATGGACGCAACGTGCGTAAGTTGGAGGCGCTCTCCGACGAGATCGTGCGCGCCAAGCATGCGCAGCCTGGGATCGTGCCATTGGATTTCGAGAAGGCGGGGCCGAACGAATACGAGGCGCTGGCACAGGCGATCGAACAGAACTACGGACGACTCGACGGCCTGTTGCACAACGCAGGCATGCTTGGCGAACGAGCCCCCATCGAGCACCACGACGTGCCGAAGTGGATGCGCACATTGCACGTCAACGTCACTGCGCCCTTCATCCTCACACGCACTTGCCTGCCACTGCTACGTCGTTCGCAGGACGCCAGCATCGTGTTCACGGCCAGCGGTGTCGTGCCGCGGCCGCGCGCGTACTGGGGCGCCTACCTCGTCTCGAAGTGGGGCTCGGAAGGTCTGCGTCACATGCTTGCGGATGAATTGGACAACGAGCCGAACATCCGCGTGAACAGCATCGATCCGGGCAAGGTGCGCACGAACATGCGGTTGCAGGCATATCCAGCAGAAGACCGCAGCACGCTGGCTGCGCCGGAGGCCATCACGGGGCCTTACGTTTTCCTGCTCGGGCCAGATAGCCGCGAAGTGGATAACCAGTACGTGCAGTGTCAGTGAGAAGCGATGTGCTGCGGCAGGATGGTCGAAAAATTCACTTACGTTTGTGAACTCTACGGTCCGTCGTCTTCTTCCTGCTGCTCTTGTTCCGCGTGTCTCTGGTGTGCTTGCCGCTTCGGCCTGTCGCAGCTCGCACGGGCGCGCGCAGTTCCTCTGGCAATGGACGAT
>JBEVDW010000200.1:0-7834 GCA_040513115.1 Steroidobacteraceae bacterium
CGCGTGAGGACAGGGGAACGCGCTCGATGCATCGACTGCTCGACAAGCAGCTCAAGGAAGCGACTGCTGCGGATGGAGAACTTGACCTGAGCAAGTTGCTCGACGCCGTCGCGCGCACTTATTCCGACACGGATGACGAGCGCCGCGGCATCGTGCGTTCGATGCAGTTGATGTCCGAAGAAGCGCATGCACTCACGCGGGAGCTGAAAGAGAGCACGTCGAATCAGCTGCAAGCGATCCTCGATCACGTCAAAGACGTCATCATCACCGTCGATGACGGCGGCCGAATCCTGAGCCTCAACGCGACCGGCGAGCGCGTATTCGGACATGCGGAAGGCGACATCATCGGTCGCCCGCTGCATTTCCTGTTGCCCGGGCTGGCGACGCCAGAGCAGCTTGCAAGCTTGCTCGATCAATTGGCGGCGCGCCTGGAAGACACGCAAAGCGATCTCGCCTCGCACGAGACGCTCGGATTGCACGCCAAAGGAACGCACTTCCCAGCCGAGTTCGCTGTCAGCAAGATCATCGTGAATCGACACACGGTCTTCGTGCTGTGCCTGCGCGATACCAGCGAACGCAAGAACGGCGACGCGGCGCTGCGTGAGAGCGAGGCGCGTTATCGGACGTTGGTCGAACATGCGCCCGAGATCATCCTCGTGATGGATCTCGACGAGCGGCGGCTGGTCGACTTGAACGAGAACGCCATGCGCTTCTTCAAGATGGATCGTGCAACCCTCCTGGGTAGCGATGCCACGCTCAGCCCGCCGACGCAGCCGGACGGGTCGCCTTCGGCGGAGGCGATGTACGAGTTCCTCGAACGAACCTTTGCCGGTTCCACGCCGGTATTCGAATGGGTGTTCCGCGATGCGGTCGGCACGGACATTCCGTGCGAAGTACGTTGCGTGCGCCTGCCGTCGACAGCGCGTCTGGTCCGGGGCAGTGTCACCGACATCACGGAACGAAAGCGCGCGGAAATGTTGGCCGCGGGCGAGAAGCGGGTGTTCGAGCGCATGGCTGCGAACGTCGATCTGCAGGTCACGCTCGAATCCATCACGGAGTTGGTCGAACGCGTCGCGAGCGATGCGGTGTGTGCGATCCGCTTGTTGGACGAGCAGGGCACGCGTCTCACTCACTGCACGGCGCCCCACTTGCCTGCCAGCTATCGGGCGTTGATGGAAGGAGTGCCCATCGAGGCGCGCAACGGTTCGTGCGCCGCAGCCGTGTACTTGCAGCGGCAGGTGATCGTGGCTGATATCGCGCGCGACGCACTGTGGGAGAACCGCCGCGAAATCGTTTTGAGCGCGGGCTTTCGCGCTTGCTGGTCGACACTCATTCACGCGGCCGATGGCCGCACGCTCGGCACGCTTGCCCTCTACTTCCGCGCGCCGCGTAGCCCACTGCGCCGCGATTTCGAGTTGATGGGGCGCGTGACCCAGTTGGCTGGCATCGCTATCGAACGTCAGCATGCCGAACAGGCGTTACGCGCCAGTGAGGGGCGCTATCGCAGGCTGTTCGATAACGTCATCGAAGGCGTTTACAGCTCCACGCGCGATGGACATTTCGTTTCGGTGAACCCGGCTCTCGCACGCATGGTGGGATTCTCCTCGCCGAGTGAGTTGCTCGCGCGCGCCACGCACACGCTGTATGCAAATCCGGCCGACCGCGACGCGATCATCCAGATCCTCGAGCGCGACGGCGAAGTCCGCAACGCGGAGTTTCAGTTGCGACGACTCGATGGCTCGACGCTCACCGTCATCGAAAATGCGCGCGTGGTACGCGACGAGGAGAGCTGCATCATCGGCTACGAGGGCACGATTTCCGACATTAGCGAGCGCAAGCGCGCCGAGATGGCCGTGTTCGAGGAGAAGGAGAAGGCGCAGATCACGCTCGAATCCATTGGCGACGCTGTGATCACGACGGATGCCGATGGTCGCGTGGAATACCTGAATCCCGTGGCAGAAGACCTGATCGGATGGAACACGCGCGAATCAGGCAGCCGGCCGCTGAATCAGATCATGCAGATCTTCAGCGAAGTGACGCGCGAGCCCGTCGAGAATCCCGTGGATCGCTGTTTACGCGAAGGCCGCGTGATCAGCGTGTCGGACCAGACGGTCATCGTGAATCGGCGCGGCGTGGAGATCTCGATCCAGGACTCCGCGGCGCCTATTCGCGATCGCGCCGGGCACATCATCGGTGCGGTGATGGTGTTCCATGATGTGAGCAAGGAGCGGCGGCTGCGCCGTGCGCTGGCCTATCAAGCGAGCCACGATGCGCTGACCGGCCTCATCAACCGGCGCGAGTTCGAAACCAGGCTGAACGAGGCGCTCGTGTCCGTGCGCGCGAACCCGAGTATCGCTCACGTGCTGCTCTACCTCGATCTCGACCAGTTCAAAGTCGTAAACGACACGTGCGGACACCAGGCCGGTGATCGACTGCTCAAGCAGATCACCGGCCTCTTGCAAACTCGCGTGCGCGCCTCGGACACACTGGCGCGTCTCGGCGGGGATGAGTTCGGCATCCTCTTGCAGGAGTGCACAGCGGATAAAGCGGCGGCCATCGCGGATAGCCTGCGTCAGGCCATTCGCGAGTTCCGCTTCGTGTGGCAGGACGGTGCGATGAATGTCGGCGTCAGCATCGGCATCGTCGAGATCAATCCGGACAGCGAGAGCATCACGAGCCTCATGAGTGCGGCGGATGTGGCGTGCTATGCCGCCAAGGACTCCGGACGCAACCGCGTGCACATGTATCAGCACGGCGCCGCGCCGGAACGTCATCGTGAGATGCAGTGGGTATCGCGCTTGACGCGCGCGTGCGAAGAGAACCGCCTCGAGCTGTACTACCAACCCATCGTCGCCATCGGCAACAACCCCGACGAGCGCGGGCATTACGAGTTGCTACTGCGCATGCGGGATGAGAATGGGCAGATGGTGCAACCAGCCGAGTTCATCCCGGCGGCCGAGCGCTACAACATAATGCCCATGATCGATCGCTGGGTCGTCAGTCACGCATTGGGCGCCTTGGCGCACTATCGAAGCGATGGCGATTCGAAGCAGGCGTACACGGTCTCCATCAATCTCTCCGGCACGTCGTTGAATGACGATCGCTTCCTCGAATTCCTCATCAACGAGTTGCAGGACTATGACCTGAGCCCGGGCGCCGTGTGTTTCGAGATCACCGAGACCGCGGCTATCTCCAACCTTCCGAACGTCGTGCACTTCATGCGCGAGTTCCGTTCGCGCGGCTGTCAATTCTCGCTCGATGATTTCGGCTCGGGGCTCTCTTCATTCATGTACTTGAAAAATCTGCCGGTCGACTACCTCAAGATCGATGGCCAGTTTGTGCAGAACATGACCACAGATCATGTCGACCGCAGCATGGTGGAGGCGATAACTCAGATCGGTCGCGCCATGAAGATCAAGACCATTGCCGAGCGCGTGGAGACGAAGGAAGTCTTGCAGTGCCTGGCTGACATCGGCGTCGAATACGCTCAGGGCTACTACATTGCGGCGCCCAGGTCCGTGGAGAGCTTGAGTCGCATCACTCGTTCGACGCCGGTGCTGAAGTGGGTCAAGTCCGCCTAGACGGATTGAACGATGGCGAGTCGTGGTTCGGACTCGCCATCGTCTCGGCTTCTTAAGTGTAGCTCCTAACCGGTAGGGCTCTTGCGCTTGTACACCGAGTGCGTCGGAACCGGTTTACCCTCGACGTAGCCGACACCGTTCAACTCGAACGAGTCCTTGTCGATGATCTTGAACGTTGCTGCGTGGGCATGCACGTCTACCGCAGGGTTGAGGTTCGTGCCGCCTGCAAAATCGAACTTGATCTCGCCCGGGGTACCCGTCTTCGCAAACTGCAGTACCGGCACGTTCTTGGCGGCACAGAAGTGCGTCAGCAGCAGTTTGTCCGGCCCGTCCATGTGATACATCAGCGCCATCTCGTAGGGTGATCCGGCCAGGTAGGTCTGTTCCACCGTGCTGCCGGCTGCGACAGTCCTGAAGCTCGTGTTGCCGACGTGCGCGCCGGAGCCCGCCTTGGGACGTCCCTCCTTGCCGTACACCGACTCCTGCCCTTTCTCGTAAGCCTCGCCCATATTTGCCGCAGCGGCAGACGTATTGATCCATTCGCCGCTCAGCGTCCTGAAATACTCCATGGCCGAAGCAGCGTCATATACCAACGCTTCCGGAGCGCCCTTGGACGTTGCTGGCCAGATTTTCGACATCGCGCCGGGCGACTGCGACGCATCATGATGCGAATCGCCGGCAGCAGTCATGCCGGAAGCAAGAATGCACGTGAAACCAATCAATACCGGGATAAGCCGTTTCATGGATAACCCCCTTTGAGTTGAGCGATCGTTCGACTGTTCTTGCAGCGCACAGATCCGGGACAAGACAAGCACTCGCGATTCGGCTGCGCGGCAGCTTTCGCAACGATAGTGATCCCCGCCCGCTGCCAATGTCAACATGCGTTGACTCAGTCATGAGGTACCTGGTCATGCACGCAGCTCGTCCCCAGGGAGGGTCCGAAAGAGAGGCGCGGCCCTGCTTGCGCGAATCTCGGCAGATTCCTATCAGAGTGTTTGCGGATGGCGCCGGAGTCTGAAAGGTCGGCCTTATCGCTATAGTGCAGACGGACGTCAGTCGTTGCTGATGCCGACTGCAGCTCATTCTTGAAGGGGGGCGCCGATGACCAGGCTATCGCTGTTCGATCAGCTGTTCTACAAGGCGGAGAAGGCGGGTTTGCCGCCGCTGTATCTCGCCGGCGTGATGATCCTGGAACCCACCCAGGCGCCGCATCGACTGACGCCCGCCATCATCGCCGACCACATCGCCGCGCGGATGGAGAAGATTCCGCTCATGCGCAAGAAGATCGTCCAGGATGCGCTGCGCATCGGCAGCGTGCGTCTGGTCGATGATGCCAAGTTCGATGTTCACGATCACATCAGCGTGCACGCGCTGCCGCAGCCCGGCGGTTACGATGAGCTGACCGCGGCGCTGGGAGCATTTTCCGAACGTTCCCTCGATCTGACGAAGCCGCCGTGGCATTACGAGTTGATCGATGGCCTGGCCGGAGGCCGGATGGCGCTGGCCATCCATGTGCATCATGCCGTCATGGACGGGCTCGGTGCGCAGGATGCACTCAGCAGCCTTTACGATCTGAAGCCACTGAAGCCCGAGAAGTCGAAAAAGAAGAAATGGCAGGTCGCCGAAGAGGGTAAACAGTTCTCGTTGCTGTCCTCGGCGCTGGTCGAGAACGCAGAGCGGGTTTACCTCAAGACACCGCGCTACCTGCTGAAATCAGGATTGCCGCTGGTCAAATCCTTGGCCTCGGTGCTAACGAAGCAGCTCGGACTGAAGGAAACGGTCGAGACCGACTTGAGCCCGTTGCCGCCAGTGAAGAAGACGTCACTCAACTCGGGAAAGGTTTCGTTCAAACGGCTCGTCGCGTATGTCGAGCTGCCGATCCAGGAGGCGCTCGCCATTCGTAAGCGCTTCGAGTGCAGTATCAATGACCTCGCATTGGTGCTGAATTCGGCGGCGCTCGAACACTACTTCAAGAAGACGCGCGAGACAGTGGACTTCGATCTGGTCGCGGTCATGCCGATGAATGCGCGCAGGGAAGGTGAGAAGGGTCCCGGAAACATTCTCACCATTGCGCGAGTGAACCTGCACAACACCATTCCGAATCTCGCCACGCGGTTGAAGGCCATTGCCCGCGACACCGTGCTTATCAAGTCGCAGCATCGCTCGAAACCTGCGAAAGCGAGCATGGACGGCCGCGGACTGATGGAGCTGTTCTCCCCATTGGTGATCGACAGTCTCTGCTTCGCGGTGGCGGAGCTGAACCTCACCAGCAAGGTGACGTTGGGAAACATCGGAATTACCAATGTGCCAGGCTCGCCCGTGACGCTGTATCTCGCCGGTGCGCCCGTCGTGTCTGGTGTGCCCATGGCGCCCGTGCTCGGCGGGATCACGGCGTTGACGATCACGGTTTCTTCGACCGACAAATATCTCTTGTTCGGCTACCACTGCGACGGAGGTGCCATCAAGGAGAAAGACCTCTTCGTCGAGGGTGCTCGCGCCGCATTCGACAAGCTCAAGAAGCTCGGTGCCAAAGCCTCCGCAAGTCCGCGCCGCAAGAAGGTGGCCACGCAAGGCTCGCGGACCGCTGCGCGAGCGCGCTGACACGCTATTGTCGTTGTTGTGTCTGAGCGCGTCGCCGGCGCGAGAGCGCGTGCAGTTCGTGCGCCGCGTCGCTGAGGAACGAGGCGAGGCGCGGTAAGTCGGGTGTCACGTCAGGGCACGCGACGAGTCCGATGAACAGGCGGTCGCCATAGCTCACGCACGTGACGTTCAAGGCGATGCCCGAGACGATGGTCGACAGCGGGTATACGCCTTCGATGAGAGCCTGGTTCAGATAACGCCGCTCCTTCGGCCCCTGCATGTTCGAGATGACGACATTGCCACTGGGCTTTCCCAGCGCGGGCGTCCACAGGTTGATCAACGCGGGCACCAGCGACATCACGCAATAGGCGCCGCGCACGCGTTCCGGCAACGCTTGCAGATGAAGCTTGCCGGCCTGCATCGATCGAGCAACCGCTTTCAAGCGCTCGGGTGCGCGCGGGACATTGCTACCTAACGATGCATACATGACCCCAAGACGATTACCGCTCACTTCGTCGTCTGCGCGACTGAGTGCTACAGGGACCAGCGCGATCAACGGCTCAGCGGGCAGCACCCGATGTCCGCTGAGATAGCGCCGTAGCGCGGATCCGCAGATCGCAAGCAGCACGTCGTTCACGGTAGCGCCGTTGACGCGCGCTATCGTCTTTACCACTCGCAGGTCGAGGGATGTGGTCGCGACACATCGGCGTGCAGTGATTCGAGTGTTGAATATCGAGACCGGGGCCATGCACGGTCCAATCAGCGCGGACGACTGCTGCGCGGTCGCGCTCATGGCGCGAGCCAGCGCGTCGAGCAGATGAGAGCCCGACGTCTTGAGGTCGGTCAGGATGCTGGCGATTGCCGGCAACGCATCGGAGCTGCGTCTCGATTGAGTCTCCTTTTGTGCTCGCGTGTGTCCCGCAGACCACACAGGTTGCACCGATGCCGCGGGATCATCCGTCGTGCCACCCACGAACGATTGCATGCCGAGAAAGCCGTCGACGAGCGCATGATGCACCTTGTGATACACGGCAAAGCGGCGCTCCGGCAGCCCTTCGATGATGTGGTATTGCCAGAGCGGCCGCGTCATGTCGAGCCGCTCACAATGCAGCTGCGAAATCAGAGCGTCGAGCGTCGTGGGATTCCCATTGCGCTTCAAGACGTGATGCACGACGTGATAGCGCATGTCGGCATTCGGCGAGATTTCCCAATACGGCAGCAGCGGCGACTTGTGCTCGAGGTCGCGCGCGATCCGATAGTTCCACGGACTCACGTCGACCGGATGTCGCCGCAACGTTGCAACCAGGCGCCGGACGAAGTCCCGCTTCGCTCTCGCCGGACGCTTGCAGATGAGATAACCGCCGACGTGCAGAGGCCTCTCGGCAGAATCTGCCCAGAGCATCACGGCGTCCTGAAGTCCCATTGGTTCGTATTTCTGACGGGAAGCGACAGGCATGGATCTTTCGATGCCACTTGAATCGTTAAAGGAACAGTACGGGAAAATCCAGGGTGACGCTTTGGCTTCTTCCGTTCTACAAGAGGGTGTGGGATTCGTAAGCGTGTACTTCTCATAGCCGGCCACGCTTCGGCGTGCAAACGGCAGGATCGGTGACCATGAGCAAAGTTGTCCCGATTGGCGCATTCGATCGCTTGTTGCTGCGCGTGGAATCGCA
>JBEVDW010000201.1:0-2859 GCA_040513115.1 Steroidobacteraceae bacterium
AGCTGATTGTTCGAGGTCAGCGCGTCGGCGTACTCGATGCCAAGGCGCATGGCCGCGACAAGCAGCAGCTCCTGCAGACCGCTGTCGATTCCTATCGCAGGCTCTCGGCCGATTGCGATTGGATCATTGTCGAAGGCGCAGGCAGCCCGGCCGAGACTAACTTGCGCGCGCACGACATCGCCAACATGGGCTTTGCGCAGGCGGCCGATCTGCCGGTCGTGCTCGTGGGCGACATCGATCGGGGTCACGTCATCGCCTCGCTGGTCGGCGCTTACTCCGTGCTCGACGCGCAGGATCGCGCACGGATTCGCGGCTTCATCATCAATAAGTTTCGCGGCGACGCATCGCTGTTTGCGGCAGGACTCTCGACGATCGAGCGTCACACAGGCTGGCCCAACCTCGGCGTTGTACCCTGGATCAACGCCACGCAGCGATTGCCTGCCGAGGATGCGATGCAGCTCGAAGCAACTCCGGGCACAGCGAGCAACGCGGCGCGGGTGAAGATCGCCGTACCGCGACTGCCGCACCTTGCGAACTTCGATGACTTCGATCCGTTGCGCGCCGAAACGGATGTGACGTTGGTATTCGTCGCGCCGGGCGAACCCCTACCGTTGGATGCTCATCTGATCGTGCTCCCCGGCAGCAAGGCGACGATCGCAGATCTCGCATTCCTGCGCGAGCAAGGCTGGGAGCACGAGCTGCACACCTATGTCCGACGCGGCGGCCGCGTGATGGGGATCTGCGCGGGATATCAGATGCTCGGCCGATTCGTGCATGACCCGGATGGCATCGAGGGCTCGCGCCGAACGATCGCCGGGCTGGGTTTCATCGACGCCGAGACGACGATGACGCCGCACAAGATCCTGCGGCATGTCGAAGGTATCGACGTCGCCACGGGCGCGCGCATCACAGGCTATGAAATGCACCTCGGCGCGTCCACAGGCCGCGCCGGTGCGACTCCCATGATCCGCTTCGACGACGGCGGTATCGACGGCGCGATCAACGACAACGGGCGCATCTGCGGCTGTCATGTGCACGGTCTGTTCGCCTCGACCGCCTACCGCGCCGCTCTGCTGACTTCGCTCGGTGCCGACTCGATGCGCGAGCACCACGCTGGGCGCGTCGATGCGGCTCTCGATGAAGTCGCCGCGACGCTCGAGCGCACGCTGTCGATCGATGAGCTGTTGGCGCTGTCCGCCGCTCGCTGAATCAGTGCACCTGCTCCGGGCACAACTCCCGGAGCGCCCGATGCACGAACTGCACGCTCACCGAGCCTTCGCCGACGGCAGAAGCCACGCGCTTCACGCTGGTGGCGCGCACATCGCCGACTGCGAATACAGCCGGCAGGCTCGTTTCCAACTGATACGGAGGACGAGTCAGGGACCATTTCGACGCCGCAAGATCTTCCGGATGCAGGTCGGTTCCCGTCTTGGCGAAGCCCTTGTCGTCGAGTGCGACGCAGCCGTTCAGCCACTCGGTGTTCGGTTGCGCGCCCGTCATCAGGAAGACATGTGCGATGGCGCGCGTCTCCGGCTCGCTACCGGCCTGCACCCACCTCACTCGCTGCAGGCGATCCGTACCGTCGAGTGCAACGATCTCCGTATGCGTGTGCAACGTGATGTTGGGGCTGTCTTCGATGCGGCGGACGAGATAGTGCGACATCGTTTCGGATAAGCCGGCAGCGCGCACGAGGATGTGCACGTGCCGGCAATTCGATGCCATGAAGACGGCGGCCTGACCAGCTGAATTGCCGCCGCCGACGACGATGACTTCTTCACCGTGGCACAGTCGCGCTTCGAGATGGGTCGCAGCGAAGTACACGCCAGCGCCGGAATACTTGGGCACGCTCTGCACGCCGATCTGGCGATAGTGCGCGCCCGTGGCAACGACGACCGACCGCGCGCTCAGCAGGCGACCATCGCAGAGCTCGAGGCCGTACGGATAGGTGTCGCAATGCAGTCGCACGACGGATGCCGCGACGTTCACGAGCGCGCCGAACTTCTGACATTGCACCAGGGCACGACCTGCCAACGCCTGACCCGAAATGCCGGTGGGAAAGCCGAGATAGTTCTCGATTTTGGAGCTGGTACCCGCTTGCCCACCGGGTGCAACGCTTTCGAGCACTGCCGTGGAAAGTCCCTCCGATGCCGCATAAACGGCCGCCGCCAGGCCGGCGGGACCGGCACCAACGACGACGACATCGAACACTCGAGTCGCATCGATATCGGGATTCATCGTGAGGCACGCCGCGATCTCGTGGTTCGAAGGATTCTTGAATACGTGCTGCGCGCGACAGATCACAACCGGCACGTCCGCTGCAGTCAGGTGAAACCGATCGAGCAACCCGCGTACGTCGGGTTCCGTCTCGATGTCCATATAGAAATGCGGCTGCGCGTTGCGGGACAGGAACTCACGCAACCGCAATGTATCGGGAGAGTGCTGCGTGCCGAGCAAGGTCACGTGACCCTGTTCGGATGAGAGCAGACCGACGCGCCGCAGGATGAAGGCGCGCATGAAGATCTCGCTCAACTCCGCATCGATTTGAAACAGCTCGCGCATGGCCGCGTCGTTGATGACGAGCACGCGGCCTGCTTCGCGTACACGTACGAAGACCTGCGCAGCCGTTCCACGGAGCGTGCTCACTTCGCCCAGAAACTCATTGGGTTCCGCGACGTGCACGAGACGTTCGGTATCGTCTGCAGCAGGTCCGAGGATTTCGAGACTGCCCGACAGCACCACCAGTGATGGGATGGACTCCTCCCGATCTATCGGCATCATCGTGCCAGCTGGCGTCATGTGGTGTGAGTGTCAGCGCAACCAGGAGGAGTCCCGTATGAATGCTACAACCGTGGCGGTTGA
>JBEVDW010000202.1:0-12772 GCA_040513115.1 Steroidobacteraceae bacterium
GCTTACACCCAGAAAACGGGTAAGACGGTGTTCGTAGCCGGCGCGATGGGACCGACGAACCGCACCGCCTCGCTGTCGCCCAACGTGAACGACCCTGCGTTCCGCAACATCGATTTCGATCAGCTGGTCGACACGTATCGGGTCGGCGCACGCGCCCTCATCGAAGCGGGTGCCGATCTCCTCTTGATCGAAACGATCTTCGATACGCTGAACGCGAAAGCGGCCTTGTTCGCCGCACGCCAGGCCATCGATGAATGCGGCGATGATCTGCCCATCATGGTGTCGGGCACGATCACCGACGCCTCGGGACGCACGCTCTCCGGACAAACGACGGAAGCGTTCTGGAATTCGATGCGTCATGCACGCCCGACGGTCATTGGTCTGAACTGCGCGCTCGGTGCGCGACAACTGCGGCCGTACATCGAAGAGCTCTCGCGCATCGCGGACTGCTACGTCTGCGCTTATCCGAACGCCGGCTTGCCGAATGCGTTCGGCCAGTACGATGAAGAACCTTGTCAGACCGCCGAGCTGATCCGCGAGTACGCCAACAGCGGATTCGTGAACATCGTTGGCGGCTGTTGCGGTACGACGCCCGATCACATTCATCATATCCACGAGCATGTCGCCGGCATGCCGCCGCGCAAGCCGCCGGTGCTCGAGAAGCGTTGTCGCTTGTCCGGGCTCGAGCCGCTCAACATCGGGCCCGACAGCCTGTTCGTGAACGTGGGCGAGCGCACGAATGTCACTGGCTCCGCCAAGTTCCGCAAGTTGATCGAAGCCGATGACTACAACGCGGCGCTCGATATCGCTCGACAGCAAGTCACCAGCGGCGCGCAGGTCATCGACGTGAACATGGACGAGGGCATGCTCGATTCGCAGGCGGCGATGGTGCGCTTCCTGAATCTCATTGCCACCGAGCCGGACATCGCGCGTGTGCCGATCATGATCGACTCGTCGAAATGGTCAGTGATCGAGGCAGGACTGAAGTGCATCCAGGGCAAGGGCATCGTCAACTCCATCAGCATGAAGGAAGGCGAAGAGCAGTTCCTGGAGCATGCGCGCAAGGTGCGCGCCTACGGCGCTGCCGTGGTCGTCATGGCGTTCGACGAGCAGGGTCAGGCCGATACGATCAAGCGCAAGGTGGAGATCTGCCAACGCTCCTACCGCGTGCTGACCGAGAAAGCGGGTCTCCCGCCCGAAGACATCATCTTCGATCCGAACATTTTCGCCGTGGCGACTGGCATCGAGGAGCACAATCGTTACTCGCTCGACTTCATCGAGGCGACAGCCGAGATCAAGCGCACGTGCCCCTATGCTCACGTGAGTGGCGGCGTCAGCAACGTCTCGTTCTCGTTCCGCGGCAACGATGCCGTGCGTGAGGCGATGCACTCTGTCTTCCTGTATCACGCCATCAAAGCGGGAATGACGATGGGCATCGTAAATGCGGGGCAGCTTGCGATTTACGAGGACATCGCCCCGGATCTGCGCGAGTGCGTTGAAGACGTCATCTTGTGCCGTCGTGACGATGCAACCGAGCGCTTGCTCGACGTCGCGGCGCGCTACAAGGGTGAGGCAGGCATCAAGAAATCCGAGGATCTCGCGTGGCGCAGCTGGCCGGTGGGGAAGCGCCTCGAACATGCGCTGGTGAAGGGCATCGATGAGTTCGTCGTCGGCGATACGGAAGAGGCGCGTCTGCAGTTCGAACGTCCCTTGCAGGTGATCGAAGGCCCGCTCATGGATGGCATGAACGTTGTCGGCGATCTGTTCGGCAGCGGCAAGATGTTCTTGCCCCAGGTGGTCAAATCCGCGCGCGTGATGAAGAAGGCGGTTGCCCATCTCATTCCGTACATCGAAGAGGAAAAGGCCGCTCGCGGTGGCAGCCGGTCGAACGGCAAGGTGATCCTCGCGACGGTGAAGGGCGACGTGCACGACATCGGCAAGAACATCGTTGGCGTCGTGCTCCAATGCAACAACTTCGAGGTCATCGATCTCGGCGTGATGGTGCCGTGTGATCGCATTCTCGAAACCGCGCGTCGCGAAGGCGCGGACATGATCGGCCTGTCGGGACTCATCACGCCATCACTCGATGAGATGGTCCACGTCGCACGCGAGATGCAGCGGCAGGGCTTCGCGCAGCCGCTGCTGATCGGCGGTGCGACGACTTCACCGGCGCATACGTCCGTGAAGATCGATCCGCAGTACGAAGGTCCGGTGGTGTATGTGAAGGACGCGTCCCGTTCCGTGGGCGTGTGTCAGCAGCTCGTAACGCCGCAATCGCGGGCTCAATACGTGCAGAAGCTCAAAGATGATCACGCCGTGCGGCGCGAGCAGCATCAGGGCAAGCGCATCAAAGGACCGCAGTTCACGATCGCGCAGGCACGAGCGAACAAGTTCCACGGCGGGTGGGACGCGTATGTGCCGCCTGTGCCGCGCATGCTGGGCGTGCGCGCATTCGACAACTATTCGCTCGAAGAGCTTACGCGCTACATCGATTGGATGCCGTTCTTCAACGCCTGGGAGTTCGGCGGCAAGTTCCCGGACATCCTGACCGACCCGAAAGTGGGCGAGCAGGCGAGCAATCTGTATGCGGATGCTCGCAATATGCTACGCAAGGTCATCCGCGAGCAGTGGTTGACCGCGCGCGCGGTGATCGGCCTCTACCCCGCGAATTCGGTGGACGACGACGATGTCGAGATCTACACCGACGACACACGCACACAGGTGCTCACGCGCCTGCACTTTCTGCGGCAGCAGAAGGGCAAGCCGGACAAGCAGCCGCATCTCGCCTTGGCAGACTACGTCGCGCCGCGAAGCTCGGGCGTGAAGGATTACATCGGCGGGTTTGCCGTGACGACGGGCATCGGGATCGAACAGCAGCTGCAAAAGTTCGAGCAGGCACATGATGATTACTCGAGCATCATGCTCAAGGCGCTCGCCGATCGTCTTGCCGAGGCGCTGGCCGAGCGGATGCACGAGCGCGTGCGCCGCGAGTTCTGGGGTTACGCACCAGAGGAGCGTTACACGAACGACCAGCTCGTGCGCGAAGAGTATCGCGGTATCCGTCCGGCCCCCGGCTATCCCGCGTGCCCCGATCACACCGAGAAGAGCACCTTGTGGCAGCTGCTCGATCCCGAACAGCGCGCCGGCATCCAGCTGACCGAATCGTTTGCGATGTACCCGACGGCGGCAGTGAGCGGCTGGTACTTCTCGCACCCGGAGTCGCACTACTTCGCGGTCGGTAAGATCGATCTCGATCAAGTGCAGAACTACGCCGCACGCAAGCGGCTGTCGCTGGAAGAAGCGCAGAAGTGGCTATCGCCCAATCTTGGGTACGACTCGGATACGTCGGCGGACGCCGCA
This sequence comes from Steroidobacteraceae bacterium, assembly GCA_040513115.1. Classification (GTDB taxonomy): domain Bacteria; phylum Pseudomonadota; class Gammaproteobacteria; order Steroidobacterales; family Steroidobacteraceae; genus DATELY01. The sequence goes on from JBEVDW010000202.1 coordinate 3,361, forward strand.
TGAGTCAGGGCGCCCTCCCATGCGAGGGGGCTCGCCCGGGAACCCCGGTGCATGCGTACTCATTGTGCCCACAGAACAACTCGGAGAAGGGGAAGATCATGCGGGTTCTCGCCATCGCGGGATTGCTGACGACGTTGATCGGCTGCGCGGCAACGCCGACGTCGACGCCGCGTGAATACCTCGACCAGCAGACGGCAGCCACGATCAAGGTGGTCGCCGATCCACTGGTCTTCGCACAAGATCCGAGCAGCGGTGGGCGGGACTTCCTGAACGTATACGCCCTCGATGTGAATCGAATGGGTCAGCACCAGCAATATCTGGCGGTCTTGCAGTGGTGGCCGGAGCAAGGCGCAGCGGCTGCGGCAGCGAATCCTGCGATGCTGCAACTGGAAACACCTGGGCAGACACATTCATTGAGCGCTGCCACGCAATCGGCGCGTGAATTGGGCATCGCTGAACGGATCGATCCCACCGCACCGCGCGAGGGCGCGTGGTTCTACTTTCCCGTCAGCAAGGAGGTGCTGGCACAGGTGTCTCAGGCGAGCAGCATGCGAGCGACTCTGGTGCTCGGCGAGCGGCGCGTCGCTTACACCTTGTGGCAGGACAATCGGGCAGAGCTGACGGAGTTGGCGGAGGCTCTGCCGTAGAACTGCTCTTGCTCCCTCCCTTGCGCAACGCAGCGCGGGAGGGCTGGGGCAATCGCTTCGGGGTTGAAGCGCCCCCATCTTAGGGACGCCTCATCCAACGGTTTCCTCAGGCCACCGCCGCCTGCTCACACCTGGCAATAGCCACATCCAGCGCTTCGATCATCGGCTTCGCAGGCATGCGGGCAAACAGCTCCCGCAGGGACTTCAACTCAGACGCGCTGCTCCGGCTTGGCCCTTCTTCGCCGACTCGAGCCAATGCGATTCCTCTGCGAACCACCGCATCGGTCCACGGCGTGGGTTCTTCGGCAGTGTATTGGGCCAGGGCGGCGGCATACCGACGCGCTTCGTCCCAGCGTTGCTGCTGCAGGCTCGCATCGATCGCACCGGTGTAGAAGTCGAAGTAACTGTGACTCACACAGCCGGCGGCTAGTAGCTGCTCGGCTTCCGCCAGAGCTGCCTCGCGTTCTGCTTCGTCGGTAGTGGCGCGGGCCAGCACGCCGAGCAATACCGGCCCGCAGTACTTCATGCCCGTGGCCCGACTGAGCTCGATGGCGGAACGAATGAGCTGCAGGGCTTCCTCGCGCTGTCCCAATGCCAGGCAAACACCCGCTTGCGTTCCCATACTTTCCGCTTCGAAGCGGCGTGCTCCAAGCTGTCGCGCCAAGGCCTGAGTTTGACGGGCGCGCTCGATGCATCGCTCCGGCTCGCCGGTCACGAACAGCGCCGTCGACGTAGTGAGTTGTGTCAGCAACTCACCGCGCTGGTCGCCGATGCGTCGCGCAAGAGACAGCGACTCTTCATTGGTCACGAGCGCTTCCGCGAACTCGCCGCAATACGCCTGCGTGACGGCCAACATCGGCAAGTAGGCAAGCAAGACGCCTTGGAGCTGATGCTTGCGGGCGGCTTCGATGCAGCGCAGGACATGCTTACGTGCCGTGAGCATGCGGCCGCGCTGATACCAGGCATCGCACAAGCCACCGTCCGCGCGCGCCATGTCGAGTGGGGAATTGGCGGCGACGGCAAATTCGTGCGCACGCGCGTGCGCCTGCAAACACTCCTCCACACGTCCCAACGGAAAGTAGAGATTGCCGCGCAACGTCCACAGGCGGACTTTGAGCTGCGCTGACGCCTGCTCATCGAGCTTGGACTCCGCCGTGTCCAACGCTTCGATGGCCTCCTGATAGCGATCCATGATGCGCAAAGCCGACGCGACGCCAATCCAGCTTTCCACTTGCGCCAGCGACGTGTCCGCCGCCTCGAGCGACTCCCGGAACGCGGTCAATGCCAGATGAGTGCGTCCGACCTGCAGGCACATTTCGCCGACGAGGCAGGTCGCGGTATGCAGAATCGCAGCAGACGGCGCCAGGGTCTGCGCCTTGCCAGCGACTTCGAGCGCACGCTCTACTCGATGGGCGCGGCGCTCGGCGCGTGCCGCCTCGATATAAGCCGCAGCCGCACGCCCGTCCTCAGCGCCGGCCAGATGATCTGCGTACAGCAGCAGCTCGCGTCCTTGGAACCATTCCGCCGCCAGCGCATGCAGTTCGCGACGCTCCGACCTCACGATCGACTGATACACCGCGTCGCGGAACAGCGCGTGCGCGAATTCGAGCTCGTGGCCTTCGTGACGCATGATGGACGTGTCGAGCAAACCCTCCGGCTCATACACGTCGATCCCGGTCACTGCACGCAGTGCGTCGAGCTCGCAGCGCTGTCCCAATACAGCGGCGGCGTGCAGGGCCGTGAGGTCGTTGGGTTGCAATCGATCCGCGCGCGATACGACCAGGGAGCGAATCGAGGCAGGCAAGGCTTGCGGATTCGCGCTCGCTGCCCGCAGCAGCTGATCCAGGAAGAGCGGGAAACCTTCAGCGCGCTGGATGCATGCGTCGATCGTTTCGGGAGCGAGGTGGCAGTAGTGGGCGGCCAGCTCATGAGCCTCGTCGTCTGCCATCGGCGCAAGATCGAGCGTCGTCACCGGGCAGCGTCTGCCGCCGGCCTTGATAAGCGTGCCCGCTTGTTGGCCCTCGGGCCGCGTCGTCGCGACGAGCAGCGTCGGGGTGGCGGCGATGTCGGTCAACCAGGCTCCGATGCGTTCGACTTCTTCGGCGCTCGCCCAGTGCAGATCCTCGAGCGTGATCAATTGCGGTGCCGTTGCGCAGGCTGCGCGCAGCAACTTGCCAAGTGCTTCATCGATGCCGCGGGCGCGGCGTGCCGCCGGCATCGCTTGAGCCAGAGCTGAGAGATCGTCGTGCAGGGGCGCGTCGATGAGCTCGCTCAGGAAGATGGTTTCTTCGCTGCTGCCGCCAATGGCCGCTACTCGCGCGGTACGATCGGCCGTCGTTGCATCCGGCGTCAGTCCAAGCAAGCTGAAGGTGAGCGCCGCGAGCGGACGCCGGATCGCCTTCTGACCGAAGTCGAAGATCTGCACGCAGTGGACGCCGAAACCGCGCTCACGCGCCTGACTGCGCAGCGCTTCCACCAAGCGCGTCTTACCGATGCCGGCTTCGCCACGCACGATCATGGCGCGGCCGTGTCCGCTCGACAGGCAGCGTTCCAATCCGGCCGTCAGCATCGCCAACTCGGGACGGCGGCCGACGAAGAAGCGAGGCGAGGTGGCGGCGTCGATCACGTGCAGTGCGCGCAGCTCCCAGCCATTGACGCCTTGTGCGCGTGCAGGCTCGATCGCATCGGCGCGAATGCGCTCGCCCAACGCATCCCTCAGCTCATCGGCCATTGCAATCTGACTGCGTCCAGCGGCTGAAGCCAACGCATGCGCACGATGCACCGGCGGTCCGGCGAGTGGAAAGAGACTCTCGTTCGGGCTGCGCAGCACCTGGCCCTGCGCGATGCCCACGTGAAGATGCAATTCCTGCGAGCTGCGAAACGGCTGACGCGTCAACTGGTCGCGCAAGTACAGAGCCGCACGCACCGCGCGCTCGGCTTCGTTGCCTTGGGAGTGCGGCAGTCCGAAGACGCTGACGATGCTGGGCCCCAGGCGATCGTCCGTTTGCCCGCCGAACTCGCGCATGGCATCGCGCACGCGCGCTTGATAGCTCAGCGCGAGCGCACGCGTTTCTTCCGGGTCGAGCAGAGCTTCCATTTGCTGCAGACCGTCCAGGCGCGTGACCAGCACGACGGCATCACGCAGCCCGGGCCGCAGCAACCGCGCGGAGGTGTCCTCGATGCTAGCGGCTGCTTGCGCCTCATCGAGTATCGGCACTTCGCCAGTATCCGCGATACCGGCGGCGCGACGCTTGCGCATCAGGTCCCGGTAGAGCGCTTCGGTTGCCGGCTCGGGCGCCACATCCAACTCGCGGCGCAAGGCATCGCGGCATTGGCGATATTGACGCAGCGCTTCGGTGTAGAGATGACGGCGCGCGTACAGCTCCATCAATGCCCTGTGGGCGGCTTCGTTGAGCGGTTCTACCGTCGTGAGACGACGTGCCGCTTGGATCGCCGCATCGAAGTCCTCTTCCTGGGTGCACAACTTGATCAGTCGGCTGAGGCCCGCACTCGCCTCGTTGCGCAACGTGAGTCGCGCAGCCTGCACCGCATCTTCGAATGCACCGGAGCGCGCGTCGAACCCCTCCAGCAGGTCGCCGCGATACAACGACGCTGCGCGTTGCAGGCTTTCCCGCGTCCCGGTCGCGGCCGCCGCGCGGAAGTCGGTGACGTCCACACGAACCTCAGGGGACAACTGCATCGTCTCGGCGTCGGCACGAATCAGCGCATGTTCGCCGGTGAGTCGGCGCAAACCTGCCAGCGCCTGGCGCAGGCTCGCCCGGGCCTGTTCGGTATCGACGTCCTCCCACAGCAAGGTCGCCAGGCGGTCCCGGCTCTGTGCCTCGAGCGGCCGCAACGCCAAATATCCGAGCAGCGCCCGAGCCTTACGTGAGGCCACGCGGATCTCAGCGCCGTCCGTCCCGCAGAGACGCAGTGCACCTAAGACATCGAGCTGGAAGTCGGCCACGGCGCGGTACCCGTTGACGGTGTTCTAGTGCAGCGATTTTCACGGTTTTTTGACGCCTGTCGAGACGGGGGGCTAACGCTCGCTGCTTAAAAAGTGCCTCATCGGCCTCGCGCACCGCGAGCCCTTGGAGGTAGATCATGTCTCTCGTCGATTGCCGCGGCGTTGCCGTTTCCACGTCCGATCCGGATTCGTTGGCGCTCTATGAGAAAGCCGTCGAGCTTTCCCTGGGCTATTTCGTGGACCCATTTGCCACCGTCCAGAGCGCGCTGGACGCAGATCCCGACTTTGCGATGGGCCACTGCCTGCGAGCCGGCATGATCGTGATGTCGAGCGACCGCATGTTGGTACCCCTGCTCGCTGAAAGTGTCGAAGCGGTGGAGCGCCTCGGTAAGCGCGCCAATGCCCGTGAACGCGCACACGCGGCTGCCGCTCGTGCCTGGTTGCACGGGGACTTTGCCGGCTCCATCCGCAAGTACGGCGAGATCGCGATGAACGAGCCGCGCGATGTGTTCGCGCTGCAAGTGGCCCACATCGGGGACTTTCTCCTTGGCGCGTCCAGCATGTTGCGTGACCGTGTGGCGCAGGTGCTGCCTGAGTGGGATGCGAATACCCCCGGCTACGGCTTCGTGCTCGGCATGCACGCATTCGGATTGGAAGAGAACGGCTTGTACCCGCGCGCAGAGGACACGGGCCGCCTTGCGTTGGAGAAGAATCGTCGCGATCCGTGGGCCGTGCATGCGGTGGCGCACGTGATGGAGATGCAAGGCCGCTTGCGCGAAGGCATCGAGTGGCTCGAATCGCGCCGCGATGACTGGGCGCCGGACAATGGCTTCGCGTTCCACAACTGGTGGCATCTTGCGTTGTTCTATCTCGATCTCGGTGAGCATCAGCGCGTGCTCGAGTTGTACGACGAGCGCGTACGGCCTCAACCCACGCAGATTCCGCTCGAGATGGTGGATGCCAGTGCATTGCTATGGCGTCTGAACTTGCGAGGTGTGAACGTGGGCGCGCGTTGGGAGGCGCTCGCCGATAGCTGGAAGCCCTTCGCGGATCACGGCTACTACGCGTTCAACGACGTGCACGCCTGCATGGCGTTCGCGAGTGCGGGGCGCACATCGGAGCTGCAGACGGCGCTATCGACGCTGGAGCAGCGTGCGCAAGGTCAGGACACGAACGCGATGATGTCGCGCGACGTGGGTCTGCCGTGTGCGCAGGCGCTGGTTGCGTGCACACGGGGCGATTATCAGCGCGCCGTCGACCTGCTGCTGCCGATTCGCACGATCGCCAATCGCTTTGGCGGTAGTCACGCGCAACGCGATCTGATTCATCTCACGTTGACTGAGTGTGCGTTGAAGTCGGGTCAGGTGAAACTTGCGCGCGCGCTGGCCAATGAGCGTGTTCAGCTCAAGCCATCCAGCCCTTTCAACTGGCTGCTGAAGGCGCGGGCACTGGAAGGCGCAGGTGACCAGGATGGCGCCCGCAAGCTACGCGATCACGCGGAGAACCGCCGGCACATGCAGTTTGTGAATCAGCGCGCGGTGGCCTAGGCCTTGTGCGGACGCGCGAGGTAATCCTTCGACTGCATTTCGATCAGCCGACTCTGCGTGCGTTCGAATTCGAACTTCAGGCGTGAGCCGGTGTACAACTCGTGCACCGGCGCGGCGGCGGAGATGATCAGTTTGACGCTGCGGTCGTAGAACTCATCGATGAGGGTGATGAAGCGACGGGCCTGATTCTCGTGATCGCTGCCGAGCTTGGGGACTTTGCTCAGAAAGACGGTGTGGTAGCACTGAGCGAGCTCGATGTAATCGGCCTGTCCTCGGGGGCCGTCGCAGAGCTCGTTGAATTCGAACCAGATCACGTCGGCCGCTTGGCGCCGCGCGTGCAGCTTGCGGTGATTCAAGGTGAGCACTTGATCTGCATCGCCACTCACGCCGGCGACCGCCTGGAATAACTGCAGCAGTCGATCGCGCGTGTTCGGCGAATTGTCGTCGAACCAGGTCGCCGCACGTTCCAGGAGGCGCAGGCGGTAATCCGTGCCGCCGTCGGTGTGCACGACCTCGGTGTTCTCCTTCAGCAGCCGAATGGCTGGCAGAAAGCGCGCACGCTGCAGACCCTCTTTGTACAGGTCATCCGGTGGCACATTCGACGTCGCCACCAGTGTCACGCCGCGATCGAACAGACCGCGAAACAGATTGCCCAGCAGCATGGCATCGGCAATGTCGGACACGAACAGCTCATCGAAGCACAGCACGCGCGTGCGCTTCGCCACTTTCTCTGCGATGAGCTCCAACGGATCGGCGCGATCGCGATGCTTCTTCAACTCGTCGTGCACGCCTTGCATGAAGCGATGGAAATGGCTGCGTTGTTTTTCCTTGAAGGGCAGGCTGTGGAAGAACAGGTCCATCAGCCACGTCTTGCCGCGCCCGACACCGCCCCAGAGGTAGAGGCCGCGTTCGAGCTCAACGGTTTGACGCCGCGCGATGAGTTTCGCGAGGGCGCCAACCGGCTTTCTGTTCAGCAATCGCTGTCGCAGGTCTTCCAGGCGAGCAACGGCGTGTTCTTGCGCGGGATCGGCTTGATAGCCGTGGCGTTCGCGTTCGAGGCGGTAGAGGTCGGGGAGGGTTGTTGCGGGCGTCGCTTCTGCGTTCATCTTTGAGTCGGACGCCCGTTACACCGGCAGGTCATTCGTCCCTCCCTTGCGCAGCGACAGCGAAGCGGGGGAGGGACGCATACGCAAACGATGGCGGCGCTCTTAGAGATTCTGATAGTTCGGTCCCGAGCCACCTTCCGGTGTCGTCCAGTTGATGATCTCGTACGGATCTTTGATGTCGCACGCCTTGCAGTGCACACAGTTGGCTGCGTTGATCTGCAAGCGGCGCGCGCCGGCGGCATCAGACACCATCTCGTACACGCCGGCCGGACAGAACCGTTCGCACGGATTGCCGTATTCCTTCGTGCAGCGATCGACACAGATGGATGTGTCCATCACTTTCAAGTGCACCGGCTGAGCTTCGTCGTGCACGTTGCCAGCAAAGAACACGGAGGCGAGGCGGTCGCGCGGCGGCAGCTTGCGGTCCACCCAATGACGATCCGGTGATTGATAGTCATCGAGCTTCTCGAGCGACGACCAATCCGCCTTGTTGTGCAGTGTCCAGGGCGTGTGGCCCTTCAACACCGATTCGATACCGGCGTTGACCATGGCCGGATACAGACCGGCCTTGAAGGCCGGCTTGAAGTTGCGCACGCTGTGCAGCTCGCGATGGCCTTCCGATGCGCGCCAGCGTGCGTCGTAACCCGCGCTCGTCTGCTTCTCGTTGATGTGCTCGGCTGCGATCACGCCGGAACGGATCGCCTGGTGAATGCCCTTGATCTTGAACACGTTGAGCGTGCCCGCGCAGTCGCCCACAAGCAGAGCGCCAGGCATCTCGAGCTTCGGCAGCGATTGATAGCCACCCGCTGCGATGGTGCGCGCACCCGCTGCAAGGATCTCACCGCCTTCGAGCAGCGGCTTCACGCGGGGGTGATGCTTGAACTGCTGAAATGCTTCGAACGGCTTCAGTCGCGGATCCTTGTAGTTGAGGCCCACGACGTAGCCGACGTACACGCGATCATTGTCCAGGTGATACAGAAAGCTGCCGCCGTACGTCTTCGAATCCAGCGGCCAACCGAACCCGTGTTCGATGCGACCGGGCTTCACGCGGCCCGGAGGCAATTGCCAGAGTTCTTTGAAGCCCAGGCCGAAGGTCGGGGGATCGCAGTTCTCACGCAGCTTGAAGCGCTTGACGAGTTGCTTGGTGATCGAGCCGCGCGAGCCTTCGCCGAGGACCGTCAGCTTGGCGTGGATTTCGACGCCGGGCGTGAAGTTCGGGCCGGGCGTGCCGTCCTTTTCAAGACCCATGTCGCCGATGCGCACGCCTTTGACTGCGCCCTGTTCATCGAACAAGGCTTCGGCGGCGGCAAAGCCCGGAAAGATATCGACACCCACCTTTTCCGCTTCCTGAGCAAGCCAAGGCGTGAGCTGACCCAGCGAGACGATGAAGTTGCCGTGATTGTTCATGGGCGTGAGATTCACGGCCCAGCCCGGCAGCTTGATGGAGCCCTTCTGAGTCATGAGGCGCACGTCGTCCTCGGCCGCGGGCACTTTCATGCCGGTGTATTCAGCGCGCCAATGCGGCAGCAGCTTTTCGAGCGCGGCAGGTTCGAGCACCGCCCCCGACAGCGCATGCGCGCCGACAGCCGAGGCCTTCTCCAGCACGCAGATGTTCTTTGCGGGATCGAGTTGCTTCAGTCGGATCGCGCACGCAAGGCCGGCCGGGCCGGCGCCGACGATCACAACGTCGTACTCCATGCTCTCCCTTTCGATCGCATTTGCCGTGTTTTCCAGGGTTTCCGCTTCAGGTGCAGTAGTCATGTCAGTACTGTGTCAGTAAATGGGGCCGCTTGGAGGCGCATTCTACAAAAACCCTCACGCAGTACTCGCACCTTGAGCTTCGGAGGTAGGCCGCCCCCCGCCCGGTCGGGCCGGGTGTGCTCAAGTGGCCTACACTGCCCGGCTCATGAACTGCCCGTGCGATGACTGCAGCCACGCCGCCGAATGCGCGCGCACGCGTGCAATGTGCACGGCCTTCAATGCCTTCGTGGCTGGCCGTCGGTGGACACCACCGCAGCGAATTCCGAGCGAACACGCCACGCGCGCCGCGTTCGCCGAATGGCAGCGCGCTGTGGCCGAGGAAGAGGCCGAGGCGCACCCGTCGCCGCACGAGCGCCAGCGCGCCGCGGCTTCCCGCCGGGCGGC
>JBEVDW010000203.1:0-8384 GCA_040513115.1 Steroidobacteraceae bacterium
TATGAACATCGAATCGGAAATCCGCAATTTCACCGAGCTGTCGTCGATCGACAAGTCGCGCTTCATCGCCCGCTTCATGTACGAGCTGACGCTGGAGGCGCGCAATTTCTACGGTGCCGGTGCCGAACAGCCCATCGATCCGATGAAGCTGCGCTTCATCAACGAGATCCAGCATCGCCTGACGCGCTTCGTCGAGCAGATTCTCATCGATGATCCGTCACGGCCCAGCGATGAGAACACCCTGCGGCTGCTGCTCGCTCCGCGCGCGGAAAAGGCTATTGGGGATATGTTGACAGCCGCGTGGCAGCGAACTATCCAAGCCATCGGCTAGCAGCCTGTCGGACTTAGGATATCCACTACGATCACCTGATCCGACAGGCTGCTAACTCGACAGCTCCACTTCCTTTTCTTCTTGCGTTTCCGCTGCCGCTGCGTCCGATGCGAAGAGGGCTTCCAGCTCGCGAGCCGCATCCCGGGACGTCTGTATCAGTTTCTGCTCGTCGTCCCTGATCTCGAGCTGCGCCTGCAACGAGCGCTCGTCGTGCTCGCGGAAGGTTTTTACGCTGCGCACCGCTTCCTGACGCGACATTCCCAACTTTTCCAGCACGTGCTGCCCCATCTCCAGGCTGGAGCCCAATGTTTCGCGCACGATGTAGCGCACGCCCATATCCATGAGCTTCAGCGCATGTTGGCGATTGCGTGCGCGCGCCATGAGCTTCACCTGCGGGAAGTATTGGCGCACGATTTCGGCTGTCCGCACCGACGCATCGATGTCATCGATGGCGAGCACGAACAGATCGGCTTCCGCCGTGCCCGCAGCGCGCAGCAGGTCCAGGCGCGAGGCATCGCCGTAATACACCTTGTTACCGTAGACGCGTAGCACCTCTACCTGGTCGGCGCTGACTTCCAATGCCGTGAACGGAATCTTCCGCATGCGCAGGATGCGCGCGACAATCTGTCCGAATCGGCCCATGCCGGCGATGATCACGTGATGCTCCGAGGGAGGGATGCGATCGAATTCGCGGCGCTGCCGAGTGCCCAATCGCGGCTCGATGATATTGCTGTAAAGGCTCAAGAGCGGCGGGCTCGCGATCATCGACAGGGTGACGACGATCACGAGCATGTCCGCCAGCTCGCGTGGCATCAGCCCATAGCCCACAGCAAGGGAGAACAAGACGAAGCCGAACTCTCCCGCCTGCGGCAAGGAGAAGGCAACGCCTGCCGCGGGCGCGTTCGCATGGCCGGTCACTCGAGCGACCACGAAGAGCACCAGCATCTTGATGACCAGCAGGCCGACGACCAGCATGGCGATGGTGAGCGGCTGAGACGCCAGCACGTTGAGATTTGCATTCATGCCGACGGTGATGAAGAACAATCCGAGCAACAGTCCTTTGAACGGCTCGATGTCGGCTTCGAGCTCATGGCGATATTCGCTGTCGGCCAACAGCAGACCGGCAATGAAGGCGCCCAGCGCCATGGACAAACCTACCGTTTCCATCAACATCGCCGTGCCGATGACGACGAAAAGAGCCGCCGCGGTGAACGCTTCGTTCACGCGCGTTTGCGCCACTATGCGCAGGAACGGTCTCAGCGCATAGCGACCACCAAACACGATTGCCAGCAGGACGGCGACGGCGAGCCCGGCGGATTGCATCGTCTCGCTGAGTGGTTGTGCCGCGGCACGCGGCGCCAGGAGCGGCAGCGCTGCCAGCATCGGCATCACGGCGACATCCTGGAACAGCAATGCGCCAAAGCTCGTGCGCCCATACTGCGTGTTGAGTTGTCCACGCTCTGCAAGCAACTGCAGGACCAGCGGCGTGGAAGAAAGTGAAAGCGCGAAGCCCACGACGAATGCAGTCGCCAAAGGCAGCCCGAACAGCATGCCGGCCGCAGTGAAGACCGCGGCGGTCACCCCGACCTGAAGCGAGCCGAAGCCGAATACGGCCTTGCGCATCGTGCGCAGACGGGAAAGCTGCAGCTCCAACCCGATGACGAACAGCAGCAGGACGACACCGAACTCCGCGATGTGCATCGTGCCTTCGGAGTCCCGCACGAAGCCCAGTCCGAACGGGCCGATGACGATGCCAGCTGCCAGGTAGCCGAGCACGGCACTCAGGCCGAGCTTTCGAAAGAGCGGGATCGCAATCACCGTCGCCGCAAGGAAGACGGCGGTCTGGCCGATGAGGGTCATAAGCGTGCTCGGCGAGGGAGGGTCGTGCGGATGCTAACAGCCGCGGCACAGGTTGCCGCAAGTCGACGTCCTGCCGCTGCCGCGCGCCCTGCTACACTCGCGTCCCCTTGAATCTCGGTCACACCGGATCTTCGTGCGCACGCCGGGGAACCGGCTCTACGGGTGCGGCGTCACTGCAGGCACGCGCTCCCCGGGTCGAACGCCCAGTTGAGTGCGGGACGATTACCTCATGCCACGTCAAGACATCTCTTTTCCCACCAAGGACGCCGACCTGCGCGAAGACGTGCACATGCTCGGCGTGCTCGTCGGCGAAGTCATCCGCGAGCAATGCGGCGATGCGCTCTACGAAGTGGTCGAAGCCGATCGTGTCGCCGCCATTGCACGCCGCGAAGGCGACCGGCAACGCGGGATGGAGCTGGTGCTGCGAACCCGGGGTGTGCCGTCCGAACAGGCCGAAGACGTGCTGCGGGCATTCAGCACATGGTTCGAGATGGTCAACATGGCGGAGAAGGTGCATCGCATCCGGCGCCGCCGCCATTACATGAACGATGCCTCCACACCGCAACCCAATGGCATCGAAGAAGCGATTCGCGGTCTCAATGAACACGGCTTGACGCTGCCGCAAGTGCGCCACTTGCTGCTCGAGCTGTGGATCGAACCCGTCTTCACCGCGCACCCGACCGAATCCACGCGCCGCACGATCCTGCGTAAGCAACAGACGATTGCGAAGTTGCTGCTGCAACGACTGGGGCTGGGACGGACGGCGGTAGACACTCGCCTCTTGTGGGAACGAATTCGCACCGAGATCACATCGGGCTGGCAGACGGCAGACAACTCGCGCGAACGCTTGAGCGTCGCCGATGAGCGCGAGCATGTGCTCTTCTTCATCGTCGAGGTCCTGTATCAGATAGTTCCGGTTTTTTACGAAGAGATCGAAACCGCGCTGGAAAAAGTCTATGGCCCTGAAGCCAGTGGCTTCGATGTGCCGGAGATCATGCGTTTTGGTTCGTGGGTCGGCGGCGACATGGACGGTAATCCGGACGTGCACGCGAAGACGATCCGCGAGACCGTGGCGCGCCACCAGCAGTTGATCGTGAACCGCTATTTCCTGGAATGTCAGCACCTCGGCGAGTCGCTGTCGCAGAGCGCCGCGCGCATCGGCGTGTCACCGGAGTTGCAGGCACGGATCGACCACTACATGGCGATGCTGCCCGGAGCGCAAAGCCTCACTCCCGCGCGGCACGATCGCATGCCGTATCGCGTGTTCCTCGGCCAGGTGATGGAACGGCTGCGTTCGACCTACGAGGGTCGCCAGAATCATTACGAGGACGTCAACGACTTTCTCGATGACATCAAGTTGATCGCCGAAAGCCTGCTTGCGAACAAGGGCGAGCACGCGGGCTACTTCAATGTGCGGCGCTTGGTCCGCCGCATCCGCACGTTTGGATTTCACCTTGCGACGCTCGACATCCGACAGCATGCCAATGTGCACCGTGCCGTCATCGCGCAAGGGTTCGGCGATGGACAATGGATGTCGCGTTCACAGGACGAGCGCATCGCGCGACTGCGAGAAGCCCTCGCGCGCGATGAAGCGCCATCCACGACGCTGAACGCAACCGGCAAGCGCACGCTATGGGTCATGGAGGCGCTGGCGCAGTGTCGTCATCGCTACGGTCCCGACGCCATCGGCCCGTACGTCGTGAGCAGCACGCGAGGTCCGGATGATCTGCTCTCGGTGCTCTTGCTGGCACGGTGGGCCGATACGACGGATCGGCGCTCGGGCGATGTGCCTGTGGATGTCGCGCCGCTGTTCGAATCCGCCGGGGCGTTGGAGCGCTGTGGCGACGTCATGAGGGAGTTGCTCTCCGAGCCGGAGTATCAGCGGCACCTGATCGGGCGCGGTAATCATCAATTCGTGATGATGGGTTACTCCTCCAGCAACAAGGAATGCGGCATCGTGCGTTCGCGCTGGCTCGTCCGCAAAGCGCAGGAGGCGCTGTTCGAGATTGCAAACAAGGCGAATGTCGATGTCACGCTCATTCACGGCCAGGGTGTCTCGAACACCCGCGGCGGCGGTCGCACCGAGACGCTCGTGCGCAGCGCACCTGAGGATGCACGGCGTGGTCGGCTGCGCATCACGGAGCAGGGCGAGTTGTTGAACGAGCGCTATGGCCTGCGTCCCATCGCCATGCGGGTATTCGAACAGGCATTCAACGCGTTGGCATTGAGCCGCAGTGGCGCATCGCAAGCAGAGAAGGTCGAGCCCGGATGGCGCGATGCCATGGAGCTGCTCGCCAATGAAAGCAGTCGCGCCTACCGCGCGCTCGTATTCGACGACCCGCAGTTCTTCGAATTCTTCCGCCAGGTGACGCCGATCGACGTCATCGAGCGGATGCAGATCGGCTCGCGTCCAGCCACGCGCGATGAGCGCGGCGGTGTCGCCACGTTCCGTTCGATTCCGTGGACGCACGCGTGGTCACAGTGCCGCTATATGCTCCCCGGCTGGCTCGGGGCGGGCAGGGCGCTCGCGATTGCGACAGAGCAACTCGGCGCGCCCGTGTTGCAGAAGATGTATCGCGAGTGGTACTTCTTCGAAGGATTGATCGATACGGTCGAGCTCGCACTGGCACGCGCAGATCTCGATATCGCCAAGTTCTATCACGAGCTCGTCGATCCCTCGCTGCAGAAGTTCGTCGAGGTGTTACGCGCCGAGTACGAGCTGGCCCGATTGCACGTCCTGCAACTCACCGGTTGCGGCGACCTGCTCGATCACTCGCCAACCCAACAACGCTCGATCCTGCTGCGCGGACCATACATCGATCCGATGCACCTCGTGCAGGTCGACCTGCTCAAGCGCTGGCGTGCCACCGGTCGTGATGATCGGCAGCTCTTTGCGGCGTTGCTCGCGTCGGTGAATGGCATCGGGCGCGGATTGCAGGGCGCGTAAGTTGCTAGGCCACCGATCGCGTTGCCGCTTCGACCGTGTTCATCATCAAACACGCGATGGTCATCGGCCCGACGCCGCCGGGCACGGGCGTGATGGCTGACGCACGTTCTACCGCACTGGCGAAATCCACGTCGCCCACGATTTTCGATTTGCCACTCGCATCGACCTGACGATTGATGCCCACGTCGATCACGACGGCACCCGGCTTGATCCATTCGCCGAGCACCGCTCGCGGCCGGCCGATGGCGGCCACGACAATGTCCGACTGGGCGCAAAGTCCGGGCAGGTCGCGCGTACGCGAATGCGCAATCGTGACGGTGCAGTCCTGTTGCAGGAGCAACTGCGCCATGGGCTTGCCGACGATATTCGAACGGCCGATGACGAGCGCGTTCAACCCGCGCAGTTCTCTTACGGTTTCCTGCAGCAGGATGAGACAGCCCGTCGGCGTGCACGGAATCAGTGCCGGCTCGCCAATCGCCAGGCGTCCTGCATTGACGGCGTGGAAGCCATCCACGTCCTTGGCAGGGTCGATGGCGCTGAGAACGCGCTGAGCATCGAGCCCGGACGGCAACGGTAACTGCACGAGGATGCCGTGCACGCGCGGATCGCGATTGAGCTCCCCGACGAGCGCAAGGAGCGTGGCCGCGTCGCAGGTGGCGGGTAACCGATGATCCGTGCATTGGATGCCCGCTTCCGCAGCCGCTTTGGATTTGCTTTCCACGTAGATGCGGCTGGCCGGGTCGTCGCCGACCAACACGACGGCAAGGCCCGGCGGATAGCTAGTGCGTGCGCGAAATTCAGCTGCACGGTCGGCAACACGAGCACGCAAACGGAGTGCCGCCGCGCGGCCGTCGATCAAACTCGCGGGCATGGGAACCTCGGACAACAGGGAGCGCGTAGTGTAGGGTTGTCATTCGGGCCCGTCATCCCCAGACCTCATGTCTCATTTCGTTCTGAACATTCGCGTGTCTCGCCATGGGAATCGTGGCGGTCATTGAGCGCGGACTCCAAGGGGCGACACGCGCCGGGATGTGGAGCACGGCAAGCGCACCGCTGTGTTCTGCCAGTTGGAGGTTTCATGCGTAACTACCTCAAGTTCTATGTCGGCGGCGAATGGGTCGATCCGGCGACACCCAAGACACTCGACGTCATCAACCCTGCGACCGAGGAAACGGCAGGGAGAATTTCGTTGGGGAGCGCTAGCGATGTCGATCGCGCAGTCAAAGCGGCGCGCAAGGCCTTCCCCGCATTTGCAAAGACGACGCGTGAAGAGCGGATGGCATTGCTGGAGCGCTGCATCGAGGAGTATCTGAAGCGGCGCGAAGATATGGCGCACGCGATCACGGAAGAAATGGGCGCACCCGCGAAGATGGCCTATCGCTCGCAAGCGGGCATGGGGTTGGCACATCTGAAGATCGCGCTGGAGGTGTTGAAGACGTATCCGTTCGAAGAATCCCGCGGCACGACGCTCATCGTCCGCGAACCGATCGGTGTCTGTGCGTTCATCACACCGTGGAACTGGCCGGTCAATCAGCTCGCGTGCAAGGTCGCGCCGGCTCTGGCGACAGGATGCACGATGGTGTTGAAGCCTTCCGAGATCGCGCCGTTCTCCGCGCAGATCTGGACGGAGATCATGCACGCAGCGGGCGTGCCCGCCGGCGTTTACAACCTGGTCAACGGCGATGGCCCCACGGTTGGCGCTGCGCTCTCGAGTCATCCGCAAGTCGACATGGTGTCGTTCACCGGGTCGACTCGTGCGGGCATCGAAGTCGCGCGCAATGCAGCGCCCACCGTGAAGCGTGTGCATCAGGAGCTGGGTGGCAAGTCGCCTAACATCCTGCTGCCGGATGTCGACTGGAATGCGGCGGTGAAAGCCAGTGTGCTCGATCTCATGAGCAACTCAGGCCAGTCCTGCAATGCGCCCACGCGCATGCTGGTGCCGACTGAGAAGATGAAGGAGGTCGCAGCGATCGCAGGCGAGGTTGCGAACGGCCTCAAAGTGGGCGATCCGAACAGCGACGTGAACCTCGGGCCCGTCGTGTCCGACGTGCAGTGGAAGAAGATTCAGACGCTGATCCAGGCAGGTATCGACGAAGGTGCCACGCTCGTGTCGGGTGGCGCCGGGAAACCGGCCGGGTTGGAGCGCGGCTATTACGTTAAGCCGACGGTCTTCGCCAACGTACGCAATGACATGCGCATCGCTCGCGAAGAAATCTTCGGCCCAGTGCTGGCGATTCTCGGGTACGACTCGGTCGAGCAGGCCATCGAAATCGCCAACGACACGGACTACGGACTCGCCGCCTACGTATTCGGGCGCGACCAGGCGCAGGTGCGCCAGGTCGCCTCGAAACTACGTGCCGGCCGCGTCTCGCTGAACGATCCCCCCGGCGATCTCATGGCGCCCTTCGGCGGCTACAAACAGTCGGGTAATGGCCGCGAGTGGGGCGATCACGCGTTCGCAGAGTTTTTGGAGACGAAGGCGATGATTGGGTACGGGTAGGACGTGAGTTGCGCTTACCGCACCCTGGCTCCCGTCCTGCTCGCGCGCGTCCGCTTATCCTCGTACATCGCTGCGTCCGCGCGCGCGAGCATCGCGTCGATGGTTTCCGCCGTGATGTCTTCCACGGGGGCGGCGCCGATACTCATGTCGAGGACGAAGGGACGCTGGCCGCGTTGATTGAACAGTGTCAACTGTTCGCGCAGGCGATTCTTGATCGCGTAGACGACATCGTTGTCCTGCGAGCGCGTGAGGACGACGAATTCATCGCCGCCGAGGCGGGCGAGGATGTCCGATTCGCGAAAGGTCTGGCTCAGCACCGTGGCGGCATCGCGCAGGGCAATGTCGCCCGCCGCATGACCATGCTGGTCGTTGATGTACTTCAGGCCGTTCAAGTCGATGAAGAACAGCACGACCGTCTGCTGTTCGCGGTGTGCGACCTTGAGTTCCTGCTCTGCGAGGGCGAAAAAACCGCGCCGGTTCTTCAAATGGGTCAGCTCGTCCACTAGCGACAGGCTTTGGAGCACCTCTGCATTGCGCCGTAGCTCGGCTTCGCGTGCGCGCTGTTCGCTCTCGGCACGATGCTTCACCACGGCAAGCTCGATTGCCCCGCGCAGCTCGGCGTCCTTGAAGGGCTTCACCAGGTAGGCCATCGGCCCGGCCATCACCGCGCGGTTAAGCGTTTCGGTGTCGGTCTGACCCGTGAGGAAGATGATCGGAATGTCGAGATGCTCGAGGATGGCGGCGGC
>JBEVDW010000204.1:0-12817 GCA_040513115.1 Steroidobacteraceae bacterium
GAAGCCTTTGATGCGAACGCGCCGACGCCAGCCCTTTTTACGTTTATCGATCGACGCCATGTCGGTCTCCTGAAACGTGAGTAGAGACCCGTTTAGCAACCAAGTTTTAGCGGCTCGAACACATTGCAGCGCAAGCAGCGCAACAGATCACGTGGATCGCCCCCTTCGCTTCACGCAGGCGTCGAACGTGTGCGCACCGTGCACGCCCTCCAGACCAATACCCTCTTCGACGAGCATTCGCGCCAGCTACAACAGAAAGCGAAATAAAGGCTTCACACATTCTGAGCGCATCGGCCAGCCTGTCGCTGTCGTCGGTTGCAATGCTCGGCGAAGGTACGTTCCAGCAGCGGCCGAAGAACCTGTTCGGCACGAACGCACACCTACATCGTGCCAATCACGTTGATGAACGCACCTTGGTGCGTGAAGCTAAGGTCAGTGAGTTCTTCCGAGAAGTCGGTGAAGTTGTAGCCCACACCCATCTTCACGTGATCGCCCAAGTACCGATAGACGCCGACCAACGCACCGCTGCGGCGTTCGTTCAGATCGGTCATGTCCAGCATACGGCCCTCCACCAGGCCCTCCCAATGTTGCCCGAAGTCGAGGTCCGTGCGGATGATGTACAGATGGGCGCGATTGTCGAAGAACTGCCGTGCATCGCGATCGATACTGACCTGACCGAGACGGTAGGCGTACTTGCCGCCAATCGACCAACGGCTGGTGAGATCGTACGTCGCATCGATCGCGGCGATGTGGCTCTTCTGAACGAATTCGGCCGCGGTATTCTGCGGCGTCACCTGTTCTGTCGTGGGGACGTTATAGAAGTAGGTGTACTTCGCCAGCGCGTTGAGGCGGTCATTGTCCACGGGACGATAACCGTAGCCGAGGACGCCTTCCGTATAGCCGCCGTCGTAGAACTGACCCAGTGAGCTGTCGCTGATCGCGTGATTGAACTTGCCGATCAGGCGCCAGTCCGGGGTCAGCTGATACTTGAAGTTGTTGCGGAACAGCCAGGTCGTGCGGTTCGCACGCGCTGCATCGGCCTGACGCGTCTTGTCCACGCGATACTCGACCGCGCTCGACAGCTGCACGGTATCGAAGCCGTAGCCGACGCGGATACCGCCCGCCTCACGGTCGGTCTTCGAACCCGTACGCTCGTCCGTCAAGGTGCCGATGTCGGTGCTCGCACCGAAATTCCAGCGATCGTTCGCGGTGAGGTTCATCCCCGTGGAGTGGGTGAGTCCGGTGAGCGAGTCAGAGTCCTGGTAGCGCTCCTCGACATACATGCTGCTCGAGTCCGAGAGCCGGCGCTTCACACCCGAGACCAGATTGCCTTGACGCCCGTGCAGGCCGTTGTCCGTGCGTTCGTTCTCCAGCGAGTAGTTCAGGTAGAGGTTCGTGCGCTCCGAGTACAGATAGTTCGTGCCCAGTTTGCCGCCACGACCGAGATCGCCATCGGACACTTCGACGTCCGCCCGGAAGCGATCGGTGACCCGATACGAGCCGCCTGTGCCGAGGCGGCCATTGTTCTCGCGGTCCGCACTCTTCGAGACAGTGTCTTGCGCGAAGACATACGTGCGCCAGAAGTCGCCGGAGTCATATGCGACCTGCAGGACGCCGTCCGTGCGTTGGCCCTCTTCGAGATTCACCGAGGGAATCGCACTGTCGTATTCACGCTCGTCCTTGCGCAGACCCGTGCTCAAGGTCCACTGCTTCGTCAGTTGGTAACCGACGTCGAGCTCCTGCGCATTGCTCTTCAAGCCCTGGTCCTGCACGCGCCGGTCGACTTTCGCCTGCAACTGCACTTCCTCCATGACCTGCAGCCTGAGCGTGCCGCCGTGATGGTCCGTGTTCGTGAGGGTCATCATGCCCGGCGCCGAATAGCCGTCATCGAGCTTCTGTGTGTACAGCGTCAGGCGCCCCGGCAGTACGTCGGTAAAATCCGCGAAGCCGACGCTGACATCGGCGCGGTACGCATCGGCACTGGCCTTGTCCAAGGTCGTCACGTTATCGCTCACGAAGCCGAAGCCGCCGTCATTCGAATAGTGAGCGCTGGACACCAGGCCTTCGCTCTTGCCGCCCTGCAGCTTCACCCAGGAGTCGGCACTCATCCGCACGGTGACGTCCGCACCCTGCAAGCTGCTGTCGGCATCGCTTTCCTCGCTCGAGCTCGCGGTGAGGCCAACCTTGAGATAGTCGTTGAGCCAGTAGTGGCCCTGCCCACCGGTCGCGAGTGCATCGAGTTCCTCGAATCCCGGCGTGTATTCGTAGCGCACGACGAGATGGGCCTCATCGCCACTCAAGCCATCGCTGCGAATGAGAAGGTTATCGCCTGCCGTCGATGCGAGTGGCTCGGCGAGCACGATGCGGCCTTGCAGGTAGTCGACATCGTAGTCGAGCGCAGGCCGCAGCTCCTTCACGCCGGTGACGAGCCCTGAAACCTTGTCGCGCAGCTCGATGCGCACACGCTCCGAGCCCGTGAGAATGTCCTGGTGGCGCAGGAAGTACAGCGATCCGCCCGTACCGCGGAATTCCTCGCGACTTGCGATTGTGCCCGGCTCGGCCGCGAAGCCATCGACCATGAACCGCTGTTCGCCGAAGCTGGTGCTCTCCTCCGACTGGTAATGCAGGTTGCCGCCGTACAGCCCGCGGTCGACGTGCGTCAGCTCGTTGTCGAAGTAGTTGATCTTGAAGTTACCCCACAATGCGTGGCTTTCGTCGTGGCTGAGCTTCACGTAGAACTTGCCCAGCGTGGGCGCGACCTCTTCGACGATGGCGTCGTCGCCGAACGTCGGATAGTGATAGTCGGGATCGATGCGCCGGAACAGCGAATCCGGCGACTTGCTCATGAAGTTGCTGAAGAGATCCTCGATGGGCCCTTCGCGTGTGTCCGCGCTGGCAGCCAGCCGCCAGTGATCGCTGAACTTGCCGTTCACATAGAACGCCAGGCGACCGTCCACGGTGGAGTCGTACTTGTAAGCCGCGTTCGCTCCTTGCAGCAGGTCTGCGGGGCCTTTCGTACGCGTGTCCGACACCGTGACATCGGCGAGACCCACGTAGAACCAGTCGTTGCGCTCGAACTGCAGGTCGCGCAGGAACAGCTCGCCGTTGCCCGCATCGTCGAGCACGGCAACCTCCACAGTGTGCAACCCTTCGGAGAGAATTTCCTCGGCGACGAAGTTGCCTTTCGCATCCACCGGCACACGCCGGCCTGCAACCCAGACACTGTGCTGCGGCGGAATGTTGTTGCCTCGTACTTTGACCGTGCCGCTACCGAGGCGGATGTTGCGGACGGCCAGATCGTTCTCGCCGTAACCCGCCAGCAGCTGCTTGTCTTCATCCGGGGCAGCCGCCTGGGACGACGCAGGCGAGCTTTCAGCCCCAGCCTGCGTCAGCCACAGCGACTGCGGGGCAGTCTCATCGAACTCGCCGTTGCTGTCGTAAGCACGCGCCACGTATTTGAGCTCGCTCGCTGGCGCGCCCACGTGCTGTGCCGGCGGCTGCCACTCGGCAAGCCCGGCCGCATCCATGGGAATGACGGCGAGCGGTGTCGCCTGCAGCGACTGATCCGCCTCGAAAACTCGCACTTCCGCGCGACGGATGAACGAGCCGTAGTTGGCATACATGCGGAACCGCACGGACGCTCGAGGGTCGCCAGGTTCTTCGCTCGCTTCGGACGCGACGGGTTCTGCTGCCGCCGGCTCCTCCGCCTCGTCTGCCATTTCCTGCGCTTTGGGCGGAGCTTCCGCAAGCATCTCCTGCTCCGCCTGCGCGAGCATTTCATCGGCATCGATCGGATCGTAGTCGGCTAACTCATCGCTGGGCATCGGGTCCTGTGCAGCCGCAACGATGACTGTCGTCGGCGATGCAGTAACGCTGAGACGCCGACGCGACTGCAGATTGTCGAACTGAAACTGGATGTTGGCGCGGTCGAGCGCCACGTCCGTGCAGCGCTGCACGTCTTCCGAACTGCGATTCGGATCGTCGATGGGTTGGCCATCGACCGTGATGCGCATGGGATTCAGACCGAATGGATTCTTCGGGCTGAGCTCGCGAGTCATGCGCGTAATGTCGACACCCTCGTAGTCGTCGACGACGGCCAGCTCGTCGTAGACGACCTGCACTGCCACGAACGAAGTGTTGCCCTGCGCGAAGCCATCGTTGACGACGTCCTTCGAATGCACATAGCCGCGTCCTTCGTGTTCGGCCTGTGCGGTCGACAGCCGCATCTGTTCCTTGATCGTGTCCATCGCACGGCGTGCGCGTGCGGCAGACAAACCGATGTCGTCGCCATACACAGCCGCTGTGCGGCGGTCGAGCCGCTCGTTCTTCGTGTAGCCCACGAACCGCAGCCGCACGTTCTGCTTGTCGTTGATATCGGCCATCGCACGACGCAGCGTTTCCACATAGCCCGTGGGGATCACGGCACGCCCGTTCTCCAACTGCAGCGGCGCGATGCTGCCCCAGGGCGGGATGTATTCCTTCGTCACGATTTCGCCCGCGCCTTCCGACGGGCACAGCTGCAGGTCGTCCGGCATTTCCTGCAACGGATCGTCGTGCCAGAACTCCACTTCCACACGGCGATTCAGCGCGCGTCCCTGCTCGGAGTCGTTGCGCGCTACTGGCAGAGCAGAGCCGCGGCCATCGCTGAACACCACGGCCGTCGGCAGCTGCAACGCATCCTGCACGGCGAGCGCGACCCGCTGCGCACGCGCCTTCGACACCGCAAGCGGCGTGCCGTAGATGCGCTCGTTGCGTCCGGACAGCGGCTGATCGTCGGTGTAACCGACGAACTTCACGAGGACGTTCTGCTTGTCGGCCAGATTGGCCAGCGACTTGCGGATGTGCTGCACGAAGGCTTCCGGCACGGCGGTTGCGTCATCGTCGAAATGCAGCGGCGGGACGAGGTTCTTCAGGCGCGCACGGCGGGCGTGACCTTCCTTGAAGCGCATTTTGCAGAGTGTTTCCGTGCGACACACTTTCACGCGCTTGAAGTCTTCCTTGACGAGCACTTCGTGATTCACGAGGTGCTCCTTCATGTCGTCGTACCAGACCTCGACTTCTACACGGCGGTTGAGCGCGCGACCTGAGGCATCGCCATTGCTGGCGACTGGTCGCGAGTCGCCCGCCCACTCGTAGGAGACCGCATCCGCAGCGAGATTGAGCCGCGTCTGCAGGAACTCCGCGACTTCCCCCGCTCGTTCGCGCGACAAGCCTTGGTTATCGCCATAGCGGCGCGCGAGCGTCGCAGAGAGCGGCTGATCGTCCGCATGACCCACCAGGTGCAAGCGCACGTTGCGCCGATCGTGCAGCTCATCGAGCACCTTGCGTAACGAATCGACATAGCCCGGCGGAATATCGGCCACACCGGACTCGAAGCGGATGGGCGGAATGACGTTCTGCAGCTTGACCGTTTCGACCTGCTCGGTGCTCACCTGCCGCGTTTCAACGGTATCGCCGCTTTCCTGCTTGAGCAGTTGCGCATCCTGCGTCCATTGCGACATAGGCATGTCGCTGGACAGGTGCCGCTCGACCGCTTCGCCCAAAGGCGCTTCTTCCACGGGCTCCGCCATCGCCGCGAGCGCGAGCAAGGTTCCGCAGGCTACAGATAAGTAGTGTTGCTTCAACATTGCTTCACCTGCGCTAGCGGCTCTGCTTCGTTTGGGGCTCGCGCATGCTGGTACGCTCGGGCGGAGCACCGAGTCGCCAGAACACTTCCGGCTCGACGATGAGCGCGTAGCAGCAGTTGAGCCCCTGCCACCGTCGCATGACTTCCTGCTTGATCACCGCGAGGCGGCGCTGCACCAGCGCTTCATTCTCGATGTCCGCGAGGTAGGAAAGACGGAGCACGGCGGGACCTTTCTGCAGCTGTTCCAGCAGCAGGTCGAGACGCGGCTGCCAGTGCTTGCGCATCTCGGTCGTGCCCGGCTCGAACACGGCATCGGTGAGGTCGAGGCCGATGACACGGTGGATGGACGCACCGAAGTTGAAACGCAGCGCCTTACCCCGCGTGGCCCGCTCGATGCGCAGCGGCTGTGTGGAAGCTCGATACCCGCTCGGCAACGTTCGATCGTCCAGTTTCAGCACGAAGTTGCTGCCGCGATCCTCACGTGGCGTGATGGCGCAGGTGATGTGGAAGCGGCCGTAACCATCCGTGATTGCGGTGAGCCCGCGGGCACTCACCACACGCACACCCGACAGACCGCGTTCGCCGCTGTCCTGATAGCCGTTGCGATTGGCGTCGTCGTACACCTTGCCCGTGACATCGGTGCAATCGAACGTTGCGTCCGGAATCACGCGCACCGTCGCAGTGGCTTCGTTCGACAGCGCCTGCCCCGTGAGCTGATGGACCGATTGCACGCGGTTCACGAATTCGCCTTCGCCGACACCGGCGCCGACAGTGAGCAGCATCACCAGCGTGTGCCGCGCCGAGCCTTCGACCGACAGGTCGCTCCACATGAGCTCGCGGCCGACGAGCGTCGGCTCTACCGGCACATCATCGAGACGGGCCGAGTCCTTCACGTAGCTGAACCCGGGTGGCAGACGATCCACGACGCGCACGTCGAAGAGCGGCACCGGTGTGACGTTGCGATAAGTGATGACGTACGGCACGAGCTGACCGCGGGTGACGTTCAGCATCGGCGTTGTCTTCGTCATCGCCAGCACACCCTGCAGATCCGGATCCACCGGGATGTGGTTGTTGAAGATCTGGCTCGAGCCAGGTACCTGACTGTCATCGAGCAGCACGTGCAGGTGATAGCGCGTGCCGAGCGTGCGGGCGCGGACGGCCGGTTGCGGCGCCAACTCGGACGGCTGTACTTCGCAATGCTGCGCCGTCGCCGGGATCGCATCGTCGGCGCCGGCGGGGCACGTCGGCACGGAGAATGCGGTCGTCGCGGCAGCGGACGTCGGCGGAATGATTTGCGACGGTCCTGCGATATAGCCCGGCGCCGGCGCGGACACATCGATGACATAGCCAGCGCCGCTCGGGCACGCCGGATCGGCGAAGCTCAGGTCGAAGCGGTAATAGCCGTAATCCAGCGTGATCTGGTTCTGCTGCGCCGGATCGTAGAAGCAGCTGCTCGGGAGCACGGCACCGCTGGCACTACGCATCGTCACCGTGGCCCCGGCAATGGGCGTGCGTGCGATGGTGTTGTAGACGACTCCATTCGGCGCGAGCGGCAGGTTCAGATTCGGCAGATTGCTGCCGGCCTGGACGACGATGTCCGCGATACGTTGCAGGTCGTTCGTGAAGCTCGAATGCGCGCGGCCGAGCTTGGCTGTGCTCGCACCGCTATTCGGCGCACTGAAGCGCAGCTCGTAGCGATCCGCTGTCTGGTAGTTGGGCGCAACTCCACTAATGCGGTACGCACCATTCGCATCCGTAAGGGCGCTGTGGATCAGACGCTCATTGCGATAGAGCTCGACGCGCCAGTCCGCGAACATCCGCTCGGTCGAATCGAGTGTCGTGTTGAAGTTCGCGTCGTGCCAGATGTGACCGGCGAGGATGCCCACTCCCACCATGCCACCGACATCGATCGACACGCTCGCACGAACGGTCTGCGGCGGATTATTCCAGGTGGCTTCCGCGGTGTTGGTTACTCGCGAACCGATGGCCGCCGTGCGCACGATGGTTGCGCGGAAGCGCAGTACGGCTGAGGCCCCCGGCTGCAGCGGTCCGTACGTTGCGAAGTAGTCGGCCGAGATGACGGGGCCTGCGATGCTGATGCCGTTCGCCGCACCGTTCAGCGTGGCCGATTGGTCGACATAGGTGAGATAGCCGGGCGTCGCGGCATTCAGATCGTCGGTGATGCTGACGTAGTACGCCGGCACCGTCCCGATGTTCGTCACGCGCACGATGTAGTCGAGGGTCGAGCCGGCGAGTGCGGCGCCGCCGCCGACGACGCTGACCTGCTTCGTGATCGACAGCTGTTGACCGCTGCCGACGACGATGACAGTTGGCTCAGGACCCGTGGCCGGATTGCCGTCCCCGTCCGTCAGTACTTGCGGCAACTGCTCGCTGTAGACCCTGGCCTGATTCGTGATCAGCGTGCCCGCGGGCACACCGGCATTCACGCGCAGATCGAACTGGATGACTGCGCTCTGACCCGCGGTGAGCGTGCCCTGTGCGGGAGCTGGCGCAGGCGGCGTGAGATCAGAGGAGCTAATGTCCACACCCGCGATGAGCGGAGATGTGCCGCCGTCCGGTCGCGCAACCGCCAGCGTGTTCAGCGTCGTCGAGTCGGCGACGTACGTCGTATTGGCTGGCACTTGGTCGCGCAGCACGACGTTGGTCGCGTCCACGTTACCGAAGTTGTAGACGGTGATCGTGTAACGCAGCACGTCGTTCGGATCGATCACACCGGGTGTGCCGCCATCCACTTGCAGCACCGCGCGCTTGTCGGCATAGATCAGCGGCAGATAGCCCACGATGTCGCGCGTGGGATCGTTGATCAGCGGCGTCGTGGGATCGTCGGACGGATAATCCAGGATGCCGTTGACTGCCGCGCTCACGAATCCCTGGTTCGAGATCACCGTGCCCTGGGCCGTGTCGGCATCGATCACCACATCGAACGTAATCGTTGCGACGTTGCTCGTCGTTGCAGACGCGTCGGCCCGCAGTGCCCCCGAGGTGGGATTCTCCGGTGCGTAGATCGAGATGCCAGCGACGAGCGGCGCAACGCCACCCGCATCAGGCACGCTCGTGCCGTTCAATCGCGTGCTGCCGGCAACGTAGGTCGTGTTGCTGGGGATCTGGTCGCGCAGCACCGCGTCCGTGGCGTTCGCATTGCCGATGTTCTTGACCGTGAGCGTGTAACGCAGCGTTTCACCCGGCAGCAGCACGTTGGGATCGCCGCTCATGTCCTGCGAAATCTTCTGCACGCGAAACACAGGCGCCGACTGGATCACGATCGGCGTCGGGTCCTGCGGGCCGCTGAGCGCCGGATCGTCGCTGAGCAGCAGCGTTGTGCCAGCGACCGTCAGGCGCGCCTGGTTCAGCAGCACGGTGGCGTTCGCGATGACAGGTACGAGCTGCGCCGTGAACTCGAGTGTCACCGTCTCGTTCGGCGCTCCCTGCGCGCCGATTCTCAAATTGCGGATGTCGAGAACCCCTGTGCTGCGCGCACCGCCGGTCGCATTACTGTTGTTCGTTGCGCCCGCAGGCACAGCAGTGACCAGCGTCAGCGTGCCCGGGACGAACATCGCCGGGTCGTTCAATTGATCCAGCTCGTCGAGCAACGAAAAACCACTGAAGGGAATGTTGCTCACGTTCGTGAGCTGCAGGCGATAGCGCACCACATCGCCGGGATTGGCCGTGCCGCCCGTCAGCACTGTCTTCGTGAGCTGCAGGGTCGGCACAACAACCGTCACGCGCGTGGGGTCTTCATCGCCATTGACGAAGGGATCGGCCTGTCCGTTGACGTTCGGATCGTCGCTCACCATGAACGGCGAGCCGTTCGTGAGCAGCTGACCCTGATTCGAGACGATCGTGCCCGCCGCAGCCGTAGCGGCGACGGTGATGTCGAAACGAATGATCAGTTCGCTGTCGGCAGGCAGATTGAGGTTGCCGATATTGATCAGGCCAGTACCTTTCGCCCCGCCATTCGGATTCGTGTTGTTGACGGCGCCCGCAGGCAACGCGCCGACCAGCGTGAGCGAGCCCGGCACGAAGGCCGCCGGTGTGTTCGACGCGTCGAGCTCATCGATGATCGAGAAGTTGCTCAGGGCAGCATTGGTGGTGCGCACTCGCAGCGTGTAACGCAGCGTGTCACCTGGCGCCGCGATGCTCGCGGGGTCATCCCCGCTACGCAGATTCGCGGCCGTCTTCTCGAAGAACGTTCCGACCAGCGCCACCGTGACGGTGTGTGCGTCCTGGTGATCGAGCGTGCCGACGGTGCCGTTCGTCAGCGGGCGGTTGAAGGCGATGCGCTCCGCAGCGGTCGAGTCGCCGTTGAACCATTGCACTGCGCCCGCGACGTTGGTCAGCGTGACACCGTTATCGGTGCCGGAATCCAAGCGCGACTGATAGGTGACGAGCAAATGCTCGCCTGCCTCGATGGGTCCTGCACCATCCAGCAGCGTGAGCGTGAGCTCGCACGCCGGCGCGCCAGTGAACGTGGTCACATAGCCGGTGCCCTGTGCGATCGTATTGCCACCGAGCGTCACGCTCGCGATCTGCGGGGCGAGATCGCACATGCCGCCGGTGGGTCCGTTCGGCAGGCGGTCGCGAATATTCACATTCCAGGCGTCGCCGGACCCGGTGTTGTGCACGTCGAGCACGAACTGTCCTGCGGTGCCGAGATTCATCGTTGCAGGCCCGGACTTCGTGAGCGTCAGGTTCGGCGCCACGATCGTCATCGGTGAGGAGACGCCCCACTCGCCCGGCAGCGGCTGATAGAAGGTGCCGTCGATCAAGCGTCCGAACTGCCACTTGGCCGTGTTGATAAATTGTGTGCCGATGGCATTCGCGGGCACGTCTTCCAGCACGACAGTGACCTCGATGACGAATTGCCGATTCGCCTGCACCACACCGAAGTTGGAGAAGCTCAGAACGCCACCGGCGTTCGCGAACGTATGAGTTAACGGCGCTCCAGTGTCTTCCCAGTACACCGAATGACTCACGTACGAGAGCACTGCACCGGTAGCGTTCAGGTCGTCGGTAATCACGATGCTGTGCAGATCGTTGACCGAACCCTGAAAGTTGATGACGGTCCCCGTCGCTGGATCGAACAGCACGGGCACGGTCATCCGGTACGTGAACGGCACACCGATGGCGGCCGAAGAACCTGGACTTTGCTTGTCGATCTTCTCGACCGGAATGAGCAGGTTCTGGCAATTCGGACTGATCGTGCTGAACGACGTATTGGTGAACCACAGCTTGTGCTCGTGCACGGCGTCGCACGACATGTTGCCCGTGTGCACGACGTTGTCGAAGATGACGAGCCAGCGCTCGTCGCTCTGACCGGGCTGTGTGAGGAAGCTGAAATTAGTGGTCAGCGGATTGGAGAGCGGATAGTTCCGCACCGTGCAATTGCCATCGACCTGGATCTGCGACGGTGGCGTGGGAATGACGTTGCCGTCGAGCACGCCACCGAAGTCAGCAACGCAGTCTTCGGCGTGCGTGCGTGGCGCGACACCCATCAACAATGCAAAGAGCAGCAGCGCGGCCAGATACCATCTGCCGCGGCAACTCTTCACGATCATTGAACAGCTCGATCTCATGAGCATCCTCGTTCCATTCGCTTGCGAGTCCCGTCACGCACGCGGCAACCGAGGAGCCCGATCGAAGCCTGACGCTCGATCAGAAGGGAATCCGGCGGTCCCGCTGTCGTGGAGCCTCTCGTGAGGCCCGTTAGACCGGTGACTTTGCGTCGCCACCTTTCGGTGGTTTTGCCTTTGTCTGGATCGCTTACGAAAAAATCTCTCGCGCTATGTCAACCCATTGAGTCAATTCCCAACTGCTTCGTTGCCATTGCAACCATCAAGCGGCGGGGAGGAAGTCGATCGGATACAGAATCGTGATGGCCGGAACGTCTTTCGCACCGAAGTTGATCGTCTTCACGCGCTCGACGACTTGCGTACCGAGCTCCGGCGCATTCATGTCCGATGCATGCAGCTGGCACATCGACACGCTGCCATCGGGCTCGATGGTCAGCCGCAGCACCATCTGGCCGCGCAGTGTCGGGTCCTTGCGCAGCTCGCGGTTGTACAGCCGATAGAGCGCCGCCTTGTAGCGGTCGAACACGATCTGGATCTCTTCATCCGTTCGCGAGTTCGCAACGCTGTCGCCACTCAGCGGGCGATCGCCTCCCGGCTTGCCGATGCCGCCGATCTGACTGGTCACGCGCGTGACCTGGGTACCGGTCATGCCATTTTTGCCGGCGCCGCCGCCGATACCGCGGCTCAGCGAACCCAGGTTGATGCCGCCGCTGGAACCCGGTGCATTGGTGGTGAGCATCTTGCGTTCGATGCGGGTTGCGCCATCGCCCGCACTGTCGATGCGGGCTTGTGCACCGAGACGCGCCACGACCTGATCCTGCTGCATGCCGGCAAACTGCTCCCGGAACGCCAGAATGCCCTGATCGACCGGCTCGTTCGGCGCTTCACCGGCCTTCTCGGTGGCCTGCTTGTCAGGCACGACCGGCTTCTGCTGCGCTTCCTTCGCGAGCTTCTGCTCCACCGGTTTCGTTTGCGGTTGTGGACGGGTGTGCTCGCGTGGCGGCTTCGGGCGCGGCTTCATCATCAGCTTCACCACACGCTCAGGCACTTCGAGCTGCGCCTCCGTGAGGAGCTTCGGCAGCGGGATGTACGGCAGGATGAGCGCAAACAGCACGCTGACGAGCAGCGCTGTGCCGAGCGACTTGCGAAAGCGCTTGTCTTCCTCGCCGCCACGCGCCCATGGCATGACCATCTGGCGCGCAGGCAGCTCGTCGATCTCGCGCTCGACGATCCACTCGTGCTGGCGGCGCTCTTCCTCCTCCAGCGCTTCGAAGAGATCGTCCTCGATACCGCCAGCGTACTGCTGGTGCGCGTTCAGTCCGTTGATCAGCGCTGCCCGGCGATCCTCGATCGCGCTCACATAATTCCGGAAGTCTTCGGCGCGATCGCGGGCGCGGCTGATCTTCTGCGCGCCTACCTGGGCGGCCGCATGATCGCCCCAGAGGAGCTCAGCAGCTCCGGCGGCGCTCAGCTCATCGAGCTTCATGCAGGCGGAGAGCAAGAGCTGATGCTGTCCTCGCGCGGTCGCAAGGCCGTCCAGCTCGGCATCGACCGTGCGCAGATCGCGCGCGATCTTTTCGGCCTGCTCGCGCGCTGCGGT
>JBEVDW010000205.1:0-7109 GCA_040513115.1 Steroidobacteraceae bacterium
GCCGATGCCACGGCTGCCGCCGGCCACCACGGCCACTTTCCCGGTCAGGCTGAACATCACCACACCTCTTCGGACAATTCTCGGATGAAAATACCACTCCATCGGCAACGCGCCGCTATCCATGTAGAGCGAATAGCGATACACCAGTTCGCGCATTGCGTCTTTGTCGATGAGCTTCTCGAGTTCCGCACGTCGCGTGCTATCGATCATCCCTCCCCATTCTTCGTCTGCGACGAAACGCCCTGCTTCTCCGCGACGTCATACCTGTCAGTGTAGAAACGCAATCGTTCGCCGCTGATGTAGGTCTGGACGCAACAGGTTGACGATCACGTCTGAGACACCGCTTCCGGCACGCTCCCCTGCACGACGGTGCCGCTCGCCAGCAGCGCTTCGATCTCCGCCTCGCTGAAAGCCAGCTCGCGCAGAATCGCGCGAGAATGCTCGCCCAGCAATGGCGGCGGGCGCTCGATCGCTTGTTCGAGATTGACGAAATCCCAAAAACGTCCAACGTGATCGAGCGAACCGTACACGGGGTGCGCATAGCGAGCGATGAGCCCATGCCGGCGATTGTCTGCAGAAGCGAAGAACGAATCCCCATCATCGAGAACAACGCGCACCGCCTGCGCGCTGCACCGGCGCAGCAAGGTGAGCGCATCGCTGACTGAAGCCGCACGCATCCAGCGTTCGAACGATTCCTCCCCGACGCCAGCCGCACGATGAATGTCGCTCATGCGCTCCGGTGCAACGAGCAGGCAAACCCAGCCGTCGCGACATTCGTAGAATCGATCGTGTGGACCCACGCCCATTTGCCGACCATCGAGTTTCGCGTACGGTGTAAGCGTTCCGTCGGCTTGCACGATCGTCTCGCCCACCGTGAGCACGCTGGCCCCAAGCAGCGACGCGGCGACGGCCTGGCCCTGTCCCGTACTCTCGCGACCATACAGGCCCAGTAACGTCGCCAGCAGGGATGCCAGCGCGCACTGATGATCGAGCATGCCGAACCGCACCCATTGCGGCGGATTTCCCTGTCCTGCGCTTTCGATCTCCCATCCGCACGAGGACTGAAACATCTGGTCGTAGCCCGGCCAGTCCTTGCGCGCGCCCTGCGGGCCATAGGAGCTCACATGGCAATAAATCATGTCGGGATTGATGGCGCGCAGCGATTCGTAGTCGAGACCCAGTTTGCGCGCTGCGGTCATGCGCTGATTGTGATGGATCACGTCTGCCCAGCGCACCAGGCGCTCCATCACCGGCTTCGAGGCAGGATCCTTCAGCGACAGCGCAATCGCGCGCTTGCCGCGCTGGCAGCCGATGAAGGCGGCATCCAGCCAGCGCATCGGATCGCCCGAAGGCATTTCAACCTTGATGACCGTCGCGCCGAGATCGGCGAGTAGCATGGGCGCGAGGGGACCGGCCAGAAAGTTACCGAGATCGAGCACCTTCAACCCGGCTAGCGGCTGACTCGGCACACCTGCGGCTGGCAGTGCCGCGGGCGGCTGACGGAGTCGGGGCTGCATTTCGAAGACATTCTCGTCGTCCTGACCGGGCAGTGGCGCCGGATTGCGAATCCGCATGGGCGGCGCAATCGAAAGCGGCGCGCCCGGTTGAATCGTCGTGCCGCGGTGAGGATCCTCGACTTTCACCGCATACTGATTCAACTGCGCCTGCTCATCGAAATAGATCTTCCCGAGCGGCTCGACGCTGTCGACCGGAACATCGGCTGCGCGAAGTGAGCGCAGCCACGCTTCTCGCGGATGCTGTTTGAAGATCTCCACGTTGGCCTGCCAGTTGGGAAACGTGCGCGTTGTGAACGGCGTACGTGGATGCGCTTGGCGGCAACGATCCAGATCCGCTTCGCTCATGCGGGCAAGTCCATCACTCATGAGGCTCGCCTGATCGGGGCAGGCCATGATGTGCACCCACGAGCCATCGCTGCACTGGAAGATGGTATCGGGCTCGCTGCGCGGCATCCCGGCGCGCAGACTGTCCGTCGGCCGTTCGGCGCGATACCAATGCATCGCTGCGGGAATGAGCGCGCCCTGCAGCAGACTCGTGCGCACGGGACCCACAGGCGCTCCGCGACGTGCCGCGATCAATCGGGCCACGATCCCACACGCTGCGAGATACGCCGCAGCACTCGTACCCGTTGCCGCCGTCGCGACCGGCTTTGCCAATCACGTCCTCGTCTATCGCACGGTGACCGAAGCGCAGGCGCAGACGCCGGAGCGGCGCGCGAGCGTCATCGGCGGCGGCGGCACGCGACTGACGGGCTGGTTCTCGTATCTCGCGCCATCGAATGCATTGTCTGCCTCGATCTGGGTTGCGCAGTATGCACAACGACACTTCGATCGCTTCGGCACGACGTCCGAGCAGCTTGCGCAGATCGCGCTCACCGCCCGCAGCAACGCCATGTTGAATCCCAAGGCCATTCTGCGCACGCCGCTGACGATGGAGGAATACCTGGCGTCACGCTTCATCGCCACGCCGTTGAGGTTGTTCGACTGCGATCTGCCGGTCGACGGCAGCACCGCCATCATTGTGTCCCGGCTCGATGCCGCGAAAGATCTGCGCAACCCGCCGCTGCGCGTTGAAGCGCTCGGCTGCGCCCTGCATGGCCGCTATTCCTGGGAGCAGGTACCCGACCTGTATGAAACCGCGGCCTTCGATGCGGCACGCATGATGTGGAATCGCACGGATCTGAAGCCGAGCGATGTCGACGTCGCGGAGCTCTACGACGGCTTCAGTTTCCTGTGTCTCACGTGGCTGGAAGCGCTCGGCTTCTGTCCGCCGGGCGAAGGCGGATGCTTCATCGAAGGCGGCAAGCGCATTGCGCGCGACGGCGAATTGCCGCTCAACACACACGGCGGGCAACTTTCGCAGGGCCGCTTGCATGGCTACGGACAGATCTTCGAAGCGGCCGAACAGTTGTGGGGTCGCGCGGGCGCACGGCAGGTCGCAAAGATGCCTCGCGTCGCAGTATGCAGTGCGGGGGGCGGACCGCTGGGAAGCGCGTTCTTGTTGGTACGCGACTAGCCGCGCATCGCAAAAGCATCTGGAAATTGCACTCCGCTTGCGTTCGCTCTGAGCTCATCGAAGATCACTCGACTCATCGACGAGCCCAGCAGGTTACCGGCTGCTAACCCTTCGGCTGCGGACGCTGATAGACCGCAGGCGGATTGGATCCCGGAATCGGCAATCCGTACGCATTGCCGTCCTCGTCGTAGCCGCCCGGCAAGGCAGCGTCCATGGCGCGCTTGAATGCGGGCCGCGCCTCAACTCGCGTGCGCCACGCGGACAAGCTCGGATAATCCGCGAGCTTGAGGCCGGCATAGGCCCCGGCCTTCACCGCGACATGCATCATGATGTCCGCGGTAGAGAACTCGCTGCCGCCAAAGTACGGATGTTTGGCGATGAATTCTTCAGAGAACGCGAACACTGCACGCGGGCCTACCATGAAGCTCGCAGCGGGGTTCTCGGCTGCAGCACCTCTCTGCATACCTGAGGCCATCAGTTGCGCGAAGATGCGGCACATCGCGGTGCCTTCCGCAAAGTGCAGCCACTGCAGATGGTACGGGTAGTCTGCGCTATCGCGAGCGGGCTCGAGGCGACCGCCGCCGTAGCGATGCACGAGCAGATCGAGGATCGCGCCGGACTCTATTAGGATTTGGCCATCCAAATCGACCGCAGGCACTATCGGCATCAGTGGGCTCGCAGCGCGCAGCAGCGCCATCGAGCCCATCAGGTCGCCCTGCTTGAACACCAGTCGATAGGGCAGGCCCAGTTCCTCGCACGTCCAAACGATTCGGATCGAACGCCGCATTTCCAAGTGGTAGATCGTCAGCGTTGGCATCTTGTCAGCCCGCGCTTGTGTGTTCGTCGACATTCTTGTGTCCTCCTGATTATGGGTGTCCACCGAGATGGTATCGCACCTGCATGCCGTATGTGCGCGGCTCGGCGCGCAACACCGCGTTGAAGGTGCTGACACCGAAACCGTTGAAGTAAAGCTTGTCGAATGCGTTCTTCACGTAGACGGAAACATCGATGCCGCCATCGAGCACGTTGTCCCAGTCAAGCGAAAAATCCGCAAGTCCGTACGGCTTCTGCACGAGCGGCGACAACGGCTCGGTTAGCGACTCGCGCGTCTGATGGTAGTAGCTGCCGCTGACGGAGAGATCCCCCACGCCGGCTGGCAGCGGTGCATGCACTCGCGCGCCAACGGTCAGGCGCCGACGCGACGATCAACTATCGCTCACAGTCGAACTGGGATGAGCAGGTTCTGTCGATCACGCATCGAGCCGGTGTTGATCTCGTGGCGGAAACGGGAGGCTCTGGCACGTTCAAGCGCTCGATCAATGCGACCAAGATGGGCGGCGCGCTGTCGCTGATCGGCATGGTGGACATGACACCCTCGGCGGTGTCGCCGTTCGAACTGTTCTCCAAGAACCTGCACGTGCACGGCATCCGTGTCGGCGACGCCGAGAGCCTGAGCACGCTCGCGGAGTTCTGCGGCAAGCATCAGGTCAAACCGGTGATCGATCGAGTGTTCGAATTCAAGCGTGCGGTGGCAGCGTACGACCATCTGAAAAGCGGACAGCACTTCGGCAAGGTCGTCATTCGCATCACCTGATTCCCGACAGCCGATCTACATCCAACACGTTGCCCTAACGTGTCGTGTCGCAATCGCGCGCGAGCGCTGCATGCCGGCGCTGGCCGACATGCAGCGAACTCGCTCATCCTAAGTGCAACCCGTCACTTCGCATCGCCGCCGAAGCGATAACGAAGCTGCGCGCCCCACGTCCGTGGCTCGCCGATCGAGACCAGACGGAAAGTGCGATTCACGCTGCCGTTGAAGTAGCGCTCATCGTCGGCGTTGCGCACGAACACAGACAGGTCCAGCGGCTGGCCGAGCAGGTTGTTCCACTCGATGAACCCGTTCAGCAGCTCGACCGAATCGATCTGTGTGAAGAACGGATCGGTGTGGCTAGGCTCATTGAGTACCTGCTTGCCCTGATGGTAGAAGCTCACGCCCAGTGCGACCTCACCGATATTTTCCGGGAATGGGAACTGATATCGCCCGGTGATGGTGTATTTGTTCTTCGGCGTGTACGGAACCGTGGGCGCGTCGGCCGGAACGGTGCCATTGCTGAAACGGTAGTCGTCGAACTCCGCATCCGTATACGCATACGTGATGCCCAGCGTGAATTGCCGGAAGAAGTTCGCGCTCGCCTCCACTTCCACGCCGCGTGTGTCGATGTCGCCGGCGTTGTAGCCCGGGATCTGAGTGCTGGTGGGTGCTCCCGGAGTGGGCTGGACATTGCCCAGTTGCACGACACCGAGTCGCTGCGCATCATCGATCTTGCCGTCATACAGCGCGATATTGAAAAGCGTCGCCACACTGGGCCCGGGGTTCCACAGCAGCTTGGCGCCCAGTTCCACGTCGGTGATTTCTTCTGGATCGAAGGCATCGGGAACGCCGGATGGCACGCAGGGTACGGTTGCAGTTCCGGTTCCAGCGAGGCACGACAGACTGATGAGTGGTTGATTCAACCCACCTGCCTTGAATCCATGCCGGGAGGCCACGTAGAGCAACAGGTCCGACGTCGCCTGCCAGTTGAGACCCACCGTCCAGCTTTCGCCATCGAACTTGCCGTGATTGCGAGTGGGCTGGTCATCGAAGCGCACCTGCGCCGCCGCCTCTGTCGGCGCGACGCCTTGGCGAATCTTGCGATCGTCCCAGTTGTAGCGCCCACCAACCACGAAGCTCAACCCGTCCATGAGCGAGGACAACTTGATGGTTGTTTGAGCAAAGACGGAATCCGTCTGGGATTTGAAGCGCGTAAACGTGTAGCTCGGAACTGAAAGGGCGAAGGTCGGTGGCACCCCCTGATTGAACACCGAACGGGTCGGATCCGGGTTCTGACGCTCGAAGTAACCGCCGGTGATCCACTCCACATTGCCGCCGAACGCGCTGCCCTGCAGCTGTATCTCGTGCGAAAGCTGCTCTGTTTGCGCGTCCTGTTCACCTTTGAGCAGCGGGAACGGCGAGCCGTCCGCATCGGAGACCTGCAAGAAGTCGGACTTCACGTAACCGAGAATGTACTTGAACGTGAGCGCATCGCTGACATTGAAGGTGGCGATGTTCTCCACCGCGAGCGTCTCGACGTCCGTCACCTGCGGAAAGTCGGTGCTGGTATCCAGATAGTCGTTCGCGTTCTGCAGTGCATACGTACTTGCAAACAACGCCCCCAGGGGGCCTGGCGGCACCGACGAGAGCATGAAACCAATACCATCATCCCGGCTGTCGAAGTAGTTGACGACCGTGTAGTTCTCGAATTTCTCCCATGGCCTTGCGAGCACACCCAGGCGCACGCTGTCGTTCCCCAATCCCTCGTGCCGATCGCCGGTCGTCCGATTCTTGACGAACCCGTCGCGCTCCGTGGTGTTGGCAGCCACTCGCACGCCGAGTTTGTCCTGCACGAGAGCCAGGTCGAAACCGCCCTCCAGTAATTGATAACTCCAATCGCCGCCCGCCACCTGCAGATAGCCGCCGGACTCGCTCAAGCTCGGCCGGCGCGGAATCTGGCGTACGGCGCCGCCGTTGGTGTTGCGGCCGAACAGCGTGCCCTGCGGGCCACGCAGTACTTCGATGCGGCTGATATCGAAGTACGTGCCGAAATTGCTCGACAGCGGGATCTCGTCGAAGTATGCCTGCACACCCGCGGTGATGGTCGGACCCAACTGTCCCTGGCCGCGCATGGTGTACGCGAACCCGCCGCCTTGCTTGTTCACACTGAGCCCAGGGGCGACGAACGTCAGATCGTCCTGGCGTGTCACGCGTGCCTGTTCCAGCACGTTGGCACTCAGCGCCGTAACGGCGACAGGCACCTCCTGAAGACTCTCCTCGCGTCGGCGTGCACTGACTACGATTTCTTCCAGTTCTATGCCTTCCGCATGTGTCGCACGCGGCACATTGCCGGCACTGCCGCAGACGGCCGCCAGTGCAAATACGATGTAGCTCGGCTTTGACATGTAATCCCCCTTCGTTTGTGTGACGCTGGAAGTGAACAGCTTGCAACCGTCGCCCGTGAACAATTCCCTCTCGGCGCCAT